>JBFXBH010000019.1:6351-27174 GCA_050183355.1 Vicinamibacterales bacterium
CGGGCGCCCAGCCGGGACGCGCTCTCGCAGCGCTCGACCGAGGCGATCTATGCGGCCCTCACGAAGGGCGCGATGGCCGTCAACGCGTCGGCGCTGAACGATTCGCAGAAGCAGGCGATGGCGATCTTCCTGTCCGGCCGGCCGTTCGGGGCCGAGGCGGGCGGTGGCGCCGCGGCGCAGATGCCGAACCGCTGCGAGGCAAGGCCGGTGCTGCCGGCGCGCGCCGGCGACTGGAACGGCTGGGGCGTGGACAGTGCGAACTCGCGCTTCCAGCCGCAACCGGGCCTGACGGCGGCGCAGGTGCCGAATCTGACGCTGAAGTGGGCGTTCGGGTTTCCGGGTGCGGCGTCAGCCTACGGCCAGCCCGCGGTTGTCGGGGGGCGTGTCTACGCGGGCTCGGACGGCGGATGGGTCTACGCGCTCGACGCGACGTCCGGGTGCGTCCACTGGTCGTTCCAGGCGAAGGGGGGCGTGCGGACGGCGATCAGCGTCGGCGCGATCGGCAAGGGCGCCTCGGCCCGGCAGGCGGTCTACTTCGGCGACATCCTCGCGCACGTCTACGCCGTGGACGCCGCCACCGGGGAGCTGCTCTGGACGCACAAGGCGGACGCGCACGCCTTCGCGCGCATCACCGGCGCGCCCGCGCTCCACGACGGCCGGCTGTACGTGCCGATGTCGTCGCTGGAGGAGGCTGCCGGCGGACATCCGACCTACGCGTGCTGCACGTTCCGTGGCAGCGTGACGGCCTTCGACGCCGCCACGGGCCGGCAGCTCTGGAAGAGCTACACGATTCCCGTCCCGCCCGCGCCCACGCGCAAGACGTCGACCGGCGTGCAGCGCTACGGGCCGTCGGGCGCGGCGGTCTGGTCCGCGCCGACCATCGACCGCAAACGCGGGGTGCTCTACGTCGCGACGGGTGACGCCTACAGCGAGCCCGCCGAGGGCAGCAGCGACGCCGTCGTCGCGTTCGACCTGAAGACCGGCAGACGGAAGTGGGCGCGGCAGGTCACGGCGGCCGACGTGTGGCTCGTGGGCTGTCCGGGCGCGCCGTCCGCGCGCCGGTCGGAGACGTGTCCCGAGAAGC
The DNA here is from genome assembly GCA_050183355.1 of Vicinamibacterales bacterium. Lineage (GTDB taxonomy): Bacteria > Acidobacteriota > Vicinamibacteria > Vicinamibacterales > UBA2999 > CANKJK01. Next base: position 7,436 of record JBFXBH010000019.1, read on the forward strand.
TCGGCCCGGACCACGACTTCGGCAGCAATCCGATCCTGCGGCGCCTGCCGAACGGCCGCGACATCCTGACCGCGGGCCAGAAGTCCGGGATCGCCTGGGGGTTCGACCCGGACCGGCAGGGCGCAATCGTCTGGCAGCAGCGGGTCGGTAAGGGCAGCGCGTCCGGCGGCGTCCAGTTCGGGCCGGCGGCCGACGAACGCTACGCGTTCTTCGCCACGGCGGACCAGTTCGCCGGGCAGGACGCCGGCGGCCTGACGGCCGTGAGGCTCGAAACGGGCGAGAAGGTCTGGAGCACGCGGCCCGCGTGCCTGGCGGACGTGCCGTGTCAGCCCGCACAGCCGGCCGCCGTCACGGCGATCCCCGGCGTGGTGTTCGCAGGCACGCTCGACGGCGTGATGCGCGCCTACGCCGCGGACGACGGTCGCATCCTGTGGCAGTACGCGTCGGCCCGCGAGTACGCGACGGTCAACGGCCTGAAGGCCCGCGGCGGCGCGCTGAACGGCCCGGGGCCGGTCGTCGCGAACGGGATGTTCTTCATGAACTCGGGCTACTCCGCCATCGGCGGCAACGGCCCGGGCAACGTGCTGCTGGCCTTCGGCGTCGACTGACGCGCAATGGCCGAGCCAGCCGGCGTGGCGGCGAGCCGGTTGTAATACAGGCATTCAAAGTGCTAGATTTTGACCCTCACGTTTTCCGGAGGGCGACGACACATGGCTTTGTATGACGAACTCGGCGGCGCGGCGGCGGTGGACAAGGCGGTCGACATCTTCTATCGGCGCATGCTCGCGGACGACCGGGTCGCCCGCTTCTTCGACAGCGTCGACATGGACCGGCAGGCCGCCAAGCAGAAGGCGTTCCTGACGATGGTGCTCGGCGGGCCGAACAACTACACCGGCAAGGACATGCGGACGGCGCATGCGCCGCTGGTGGCAAAGGGCCTGAACGACACCCACGTGGACGTCGTGATCGAGCACCTGGGTGGCGTGCTGAAGGAGCTCGGCGCGAACGACGCACAGATCGCGCAGGTGGCCGCGCTCGCGAACTCGGTCCGCGACGACGTTCTGAGCCGTTCGAAGGCGTAGCGCGTATGGCGCGCGTCGAGTGCGACGGCCGGCCGGTGCCGGTTGAGGAGAGCGAAACGCTCCTCGACGCCGTCCTGCGCGCCGGCATTCCCCTGCCCCATTCGTGCCGGGCAGGGGTCTGCCAGTCGTGCCTCGTGAAAGCCACGTCCGGCACGCCTCCGGCCGGGTCCCAGGTCGGGCTCCGGCCGTCGCTGGCGCAGCAGGGCTTCCTGCTCGCGTGCGTGACCCGGCCGACGGAGGATCTGGGCATTTCGACCGATGCGGCCGCGGGCCTGACGGTCGGCGCCACGATCACGGCCGTCGACGTCCTGGCCGGGGATGTCGTGAAGGTGCTCGTCACCCCCGATTCGGACTTCTCGTTCCGCGCGGGTCAGTACGTCACGCTGATCCGGGAGGATGGCCTCGCGCGCAGCTACTCCATCGCGAACCTTCCCGGGTCGAAGACGCTGGAGCTGCATGTGCGCGTGCTGCCCGGCGGGCAGATGAGCCAGTGGTTCGCCTCGCGCCCCGTCGGCGCGCGCGTGGCGCTGCGCGGACCGAACGGCGAGTGCTTCTATGAACCCGCGCCCGAGGCGCCGCTCGTGCTCGCCGGGACCGGCACGGGGCTCGCGCCGCTCTGGGGCGTGCTCCACGACGCGCTGCAGGCGGGCCATGCCGGCCCGATCCATGTGCTGCACGGTGCCCGCGGTCCCGCCGGCCTCTATCTCGTCGACGAGCTCCACGCGCTCGCCGCGGCCCACGGCAACGTGGCGTACTCGGCGTGCGTGCTCGACGACGCCCGCGCCGGCATGACCCAGGGCGCACTCGACGAGGTGCTGTTCGCGCGGTTCCCGAATCTGAGCGGGCACAAGGTCTTCCTCTGCGGCGACCCGGGACTGGTGCAGAAGATGAAGCGGAAGGCGTTTCTGGCGGGCGCGAAGCTCGCGGACATTCGCGCGGACGCCTTCATCACCGCACCGCCACCGGCTTCGGCCACCCCGAACTGACGCGCGGGCTCCCTGCCCCCTGGGGCCGCACGGGCGCCGGCCGCGGGCGCCGCAGGGGCTTCGGTATACTGCGCGGCCATGGCCCGCTCCCGTCCGCTCCAGCTCTCCCTTCGCTCTGCCGCCATGGCGGTCGCCGCCGCGACCGTGGCGCTCCTCCCCCTGGCGGCCTCGGCGCAGGTCACCGCCACCGGGCGCCCCAACGCCACGCCCGCGTGGACGAAGGGCATCACCGCCATCAGCCCCGAGAGCTACTACAACGCCATCGAGTGCGGGAAACAGGGCGGCGCCGACCCCGCGTGCGTGTTCTGGGACACGGGCGTCTGCGCGAACGACGACTTCGCGCTCGCGTTCTTCACGCCGTACAAGATGGTCGCGCACCAGGTCTGGAGCGCCGTGCGGCGCAAGCAGCCCGCGCCGCAGCCCAGCTACCCGGCGGCGCAGCGCACGAACGTCACGATTGGCGTGACGCCGGTGAAGGGGTCGAAGAACGTCTTCAGCTCCCTCGTGCTGAAGCGGGGCGGGAAGGCGATCCCGCCGATGTCCCGGCTGCTCGAACCGGGCGGCGGGTCATTCACCTACGGCTACGCGCCGTTCGCGCCGACCGCCGAGCTGACGATCGAAATGGTTGGCAAGAGCCGGACGATCACCTGCACGGTGCCGGCCGACGTGCTCGCGTCGTTCAGGTAGCCCTTCAGGGCGCGGGCGGCGGCGGCGCTTGACTCCGGGGACGGCACGGAGTACAAAGCAGCCGCAATTTCCAGGCGAAGTTTCGGCGGCCACTTCTCGTCGTGATCCGGGTGATGCGCTTGGCCCAGACAGAAGCCGAACTGCTCGACAACCCTGTCGCGGGTCAGCCCACGCTGATCCTGCGCTCGCCCGATTTCCATTCCATCACTGAAGCCGTCGCGGGGCCGGTCGAAGGGCCCGCGCCGATTGGCTGGTGGCTCTGCCTGATCCCGGCCCTGGGCCTGCTCGGCCTGCTCGGCGTCGCCGTGTCGTGGCTGTTCTGGGAGGGCATCGGCGTCTGGGGCCTCAACGTGCCCGTCGGCTGGGCGTGGGACATCACGAACTTCGTGTTCTGGGTCGGCATCGGGCACGCCGGCACGCTGATCTCGGCGATTCTCTTCCTGTTCCGGCAGAAGTGGCGCACGTCAATCAACCGCGCGGCCGAGGCGATGACCATCTTCGCCGTCATGTGCGCGCTGCTGTTCCCCGGCATCCACGTCGGACGCGTCTGGGTCGCGTACTGGATGTTCCCCGTCCCGAACCAGATGGGGATGTGGCCCAACTTCCGGAGTCCGCTGCTCTGGGACGTCTTCGCCGTCAGCGTCTACGGCACGGTCTCGCTCCTCTTCTGGTACGTCGGGCTGATCCCCGATCTGGCGACGATGCGGGATCGGGCGAAGTCGCCCACCCGCCGGTTCGTCTACGGCCTGTTCGCGCTCGGCTGGCGCGGGTCCGTCCGGCAGTGGACCCATTACGAGACCGCCTATCTCGTGCTCGCGGCCCTGGCCACGCCGCTGGTCCTCTCGGTGCACTCCGTCGTCTCGATGGACTTCGCGGTGTCGGTCCTCCCGGGATGGCACGCGACGATCTTCCCGCCCTACTTCGTCGCGGGCGCGATCTTCTCCGGCTTCGCGATGGTGATCACGCTGATGGTGATCTGCCGCAAGGCGTTCGGCCTGGAGCACATCATCACGCTCAAGCACTTCGACTACATGGCGAAGATCATCCTCGTGACGGGCACGATGGTGGGCTTCGCGTACGGGACGGAGTTCTTCACGGCGTGGTACAGCGGGAATCCGTACGAGGGCTTCACGTTCATGAACCGGGCGGGCGGCCCGTATGCCTGGGCCTACTGGACGATGGTGACCTGCAACGTGATCAGCCCGCAGGTCTTCTGGTTCAAGAAGGCGCGCACGAGCATTCCGATCCTGTTCGCGCTGTCGATCGTCATCAACATCGGCATGTGGTTCGAGCGGTTCGTGATCATCGCCACGTCGCTCCACCGTGACTTCCTGCCGTCCTCGTGGGGCTACTTCTCGCCCACTTTCTGGGACGTGGCCTGCTTTGCCGGCAGCTTCGGGCTCTTCTTCACGATGTTCTGCCTGTTCGTGCGCTTCCTCCCGATGGTGGCCACCGCGGAGGTCAAGACGGTGCTGCCGCAGGCCGACCCGCACGGACACGCCGGCGCGGACCACGAGCCGGCGGCGCACCATGCCGGAGCCATCCATCCCGCGCCCGAGGGAGCCGCCTGATGCCGATCTTCGGCCACGCGCTGCCGACCGGCCCGCACTACGGCATCCTCGCGGAGTTCGCCTCACCGGCGGACCTGTTTCACGCGTGCGAGCGCGTGCGCGACGCCGGCTTCACGCGGTGGGACGCCCACACGCCGTTTCCCGTCCACGGCCTCGAGAAGGCGATGGGGCTCCGCCGCTCGCCGCTGCCGTGGATCGTGCTCGTGATGGGGCTGACGGGGGCGGCGCTCGGGTTCCTCCTCCAGTGGTGGGTGCACTCGTCGGCGTACCCCCTCGTCATCAGCGGCAAGCCGTACGTCGCCTGGCCGGCCTACATCCCCGTGACGTTCGAGCTGGGCGTGCTGTTCGCGGCGCTCGGCGCGGTGTTCGGCATGTTCGGCCTGAACAGGCTGCCGATGCACCACCACCCGCTGTTCCAGTCCAAGGTCTTCGAACGCGTGACCGATGACGCGTTCTTCATCTCGATCGAGTCGTGGGATCCGCGGTTCGACGCGTCGGCCACGGAGCAGCTGCTGACGTCGCTCGGCGCCCGGAACGTGGAACTCCTGAGGTCCGAATGACTGCCGCACACGATCGAGGCGAACTCCGGCCCGAGCAGGTCACCATTCCCCCGGGACACTCCTGGAATCGGCTGCCGCTCGTCGGCATCGGGTGCGCGGTGCTGGGCGCCGTCGCCTGCGCGGCGCTGGGCGCGGGGAACCCGAAGCAGTTCTACTTCTCGTGGCTGGTGTCGTTCCTCTATTTCCTGAGCCTGGCCCTCGGCGCGCTCTTCTTCGTGCTGATCCAGTATGCGACGCAGGGTGGCTGGGGGATCGTCGTGCGGCGGATCGGGGAGACCGTCTTCGCCACGGTGCCGGTGTTCGCGGCGCTGGTCGTCCCGGTGCTCGTCGGCCTGCCGGAACTCTACGAGTGGGCCGTGCCGGGCGCGGCCGAGCACGACGCCCTGCTCCGCTGGAAGTCGCCCTATCTCAACGTGACCTTCTTCCTGGTCCGGGTCGCCGTCTACTTCGCGTGCTGGTCCTTCATCGCGTTGATGTACTACCGCGGCTCGCAGGGGCAGGACGCAACCGGGAATCACGCCGTGTCGGCCCGCCTGCGCCTGCTGGCCGGCCCGTCGCTCATCGTCCTCGCGATCACGCAGACCTTCGCGTCGGTCGACTGGATCATGTCGCTGACGCCGCACTGGTATTCCACGATCTTCGGCGTCCTGTTCTTCGCCGGCTCGTTCGTCGGGTTCATCGCGCTGCTGTCGGTCTCGGCGGTCGCCCTGCGCCGGGCAGGCCTGCTCGACACGGTCATCAGCGTCGAGCACCTGCACGATGTCGGCAAGCTCCTGTTCGGGTTCACGGCATTCTGGGCCTACATCTCGTTCTCCCAGTTCTTCCTGATGTGGTACGCGAACCTCCCGGAGGAGACGACCTGGTACCGGACGCGGCTCGAGGGCTCCTGGCTGAACGTCTCCCTGTTCGTCGCGGCGGGACACTTCGTGATTCCGTTCTTCTACCTGATGGGGCGCGCCGTCAAACGGACCGACTGGGGGCTCGCAATCGGGGGCGCGTGGATCCTCGGGATGCATTACGTCGACCTGTACTGGCAGGTCATGCCGACGCTGCACCCCGACGGCTTCCGCCCGTCGCTGCTCGACGCGGCCGCGTTCCTCGCGGTCGGCGGATGTGCCGTGGCCGCCGGAACCTGGCTGATGCGCCGGCAGGCGCTGGTCCCGGTGCGCGACCCGCGGCTCTCGGAATCCCTGACGTTCGAGAACGTCTGAGCACCTCGTCCGGGCGGAGACGGACGGATCCGGGACGGCTGCAGGTGTGCGACGCGACAGGGTTGCACCGGGGGCGTACCCGGGTTAGAGTCGGGCGCGTTTGACGGCGGACACGATATCGGCGGCGGCGGCGGCGCAGGGGGCGGGTTTGCGGTAACCAGAACCAGAAGCGAGGAGCCGAACATGCGTGGGACACGGACGAGTTGGGGGCTGGCAGCTGCGTTGGTCGCAGCGCTGGGTTGGCCGGGCGGCGCGTTCGCCGCATCGGTTTCGGGAACGGTCAGCTTCACCGGGAAGCCTCCCGCGCTCAAGCCGCTGGCCATGAACGCCGAGCCCGTCTGCCACCAGAAGCATTCCGGCAAGCCCGCGCCGAACGAGGCGCTGATCCTCGGCCCCGGCAACACCATGGGCAGCATCATGGTGTGGGTCTCGAAGGGGCTGCCGGCCGGCAAGACGTGGCCCGCGCCCAAGACCCCGGTCGTCCTCGATCAGGACGGCTGCGTCTACAAGCCGCACGTGATGGGCATCATGGTCGGCCAGCCGTACCGGATCCTGAACTCCGACGGCATCCTCCACAACATCCACACGCTTCCGAAGGTCAATCCGGCGTTCAACCGGGGACAGCCGGCGACGGTCAAGGAGATGACCACGAGCTTCCCGAAGCCGGAGAACATGTTCCAGGTGAAGTGCGACGTGCACCCCTGGATGAGCGCCTACATCGGCGTCTTCACACACCCCTACTTTTCGGTGACGGGCACGAACGGGAAGTTCACGATCTCGGGCCTTGACGCCGGGACCTACGAGGTCACGGCGTGGCACGAGCGGCTCGGTGTGCAGACGGCTTCGATCACGGTCGGCGCCAACGACGCGAAGGTACAGGACTTCAAGTTCGCTGTACCCGGCGCCAAGTAGCGCCGACGACGTCCCTGGCAGCGATCGAAGCGAGGTCTCATGAGTCACCCGGTTGACGTTGCATCTGCGCCGCACGGCGCCCACGAAGCCCACCACGAGGAACTCGGCTTCTGGCGCGCGTACGTCTTCTCGACGGACCACAAGGTCATCGGCATCCAGTACGCGATCGCCGGCCTGCTGTTCCTGTTCTTCGGCTTCATGCTGATGATGCTGATGCGCTGGCAGCTCGCCTATCCGGGCGTGCCGCTGCCGGTCGTCGGCAACCTGTTCGGGGACGCGCGGATGCCGGGCGGGACGATGCTGCCGGAGTTCTACAACGAACTCGGCGCGATGCACGGCACCATCATGGTCTTCCTCGGCGTGGTGCCCCTCGCCGTCGGCGGCTTCGGGAACTTCGTGCTGCCGCTCCAGATCGGCGCTCCGGACATGGCGTTCCCGAAGCTCAACATGATGAGCTTCTGGAGCCTCTTCCTCGGCGGCATCACGATGCTGGGCAGCTTCTTCGTTCCGGGCGGAGCCGCGCAGTCCGGCTGGACGTCCTACTCGCCGCTGGCCGTCATCGCGGGCTCGGGTCAGACGTGGTGGCTGGTCGGGATGATCTTCCTGATCACGTCCTCGCTGCTCGGGTCGGTCAACTTCATCACGACGACGATCCAGCTCCGCGCGAAGGGGCTGACGTTCATGCGGTTCCCGTTCTTCGTCTGGGCGCAGTTCGTCACGTCGTTCCTGCTGCTGCTGGCGTTTCCGCCACTCGAAGCCGCCGGCGTGCTGCAGTTGATGGACCGTGTGGCCGGCACGAGCTTCTTCATGCCGAGCGGCCTCGTCGTCAGCGGTCAGGCGCTGACCAACGCCGGCGGCGGCAACCCGCTCCTCTGGCAGCACCTGTTCTGGTTCCTGGCGCACCCGGAGGTGTACGTCCTCATCCTGCCGGCCATGGGCATCGTCGGCGAGATCGTCGCGAACAACACGCGGAAGCCGCTCTGGGGCTACCGGTCGATGGTCTACTCGCTCATCTTCCTCGGGTTCATGTCGTTCATCGTGTGGGCGCACCACATGTTCATGACCGGCATGGGCACGGCGATGGCGGCGTTCTTCCAGACCACGACGATGATCATCTCGATCCCGTCGGTCGTGATCCTCACGGCGCTGATCATCTCGCTCTGGGGCGGGTCGATCCGCTTCAACACGCCGATGCTCTTCGCACTCGGCTTCCTCCCGATGTTCGGCATCGGCGGGCTGACGGGGCTGCCGCTGGGCCTGAACATCTCGGACATCCCGCTGCACGACACGTACTACGTCATCGGCCACTTCCACTACGTCGTCGCGCCGGGCACGATCTTCGCCTTGATGGCGGGGATCTACTACTGGTATCCGAAAGCGACGGGACGGAAGATGAACGAGATGCTCGGCAAGATCCACTTTGCCGGCTCGTTCGTCTGCATGAACGTCATCTTCATGCCGATGTTCCTGATCGGGCTGGCGGGGGTCTCGCGCCGGCTGTTCGACGCCGGGTCGGCCTACGCCTTCGCCCAGCCGACCATGCACCTGAACGTCGTGTCGTCGTGGGGCGCGTGGATCCTCGCGCTGTTCCAGCTGCCGTTCATCTTCAACTTCTTCTGGAGCATCCGGAACGGTGAGAAGGTGGGCGACAACCCGTGGCAGGCGACGACGATCGAGTGGTCGGCGCCGTCACCGCCGCCGCACGGCAACTTCCTCCACGAACCGCAGGCGTACCGCGGGCCCTACGAGTACAGCGTTCCGGGTGCGGCGAAGGACTTCGTGCCGCAGCACGAGGCCTGATCGACATGGACATCCCCTACACCGTAGCCGTCCGGCGCGACACCGGGCTGACCAACGGCAAGATCGGCATCTGGCTGTTCCTGGCGTCGGAGGTCATGCTCTTCGGCGCGCTCTTCGCGACCTACATCCTGATCCGGACCGGCGCGCCGACGTGGCCGCAGGGATCCACCATCCTCGACGTCCCGCTCGCGACGGTCAACACGATCGTCCTGATCTCGTCGTCGGTGACCATGGTGATGGCGTGGGCGTCCCTGGTGCGCCGCCGCTTCGGCACGTTCCGGCTCTACATGGGCGCGACGGTCCTGTTCGGGCTCGTGTTCCTGACGATCAAGTACTTCGAGTACAGCCACCATCTCCACATCGGGGAGGTGCCGGCCACGAACAACTTCCTGGCCATCTACTACACGCTGACCGGGCTGCACATGCTGCACGTCATCGGCGGCATGGCGGTCAACGCCTATCTCTGGGGACCGGGCGCGAAGCTGTGGGAGACGAACCCGGCGTGGTTCACCAACCGGGTCGAGTACTCGGGCCTTTTCTGGCACTTCGTCGACCTGGTCTGGATCTTCCTGTTCCCGACGCTGTATCTCCTGTAGAGCGGCATCTCGCGTAGAGCGGCATTTCTGTAGACCCGAATCTTCAGGCGGAGACCATGAGCGACCACGCGGCGACATCCATGACCGGCGACGACCACGCAGCCGATATCGACAAGCACGTCAGGGTCTACATCACCGTCTTCGTCGCGCTGATGGTCCTGACGCTCGTCACGGTGGCGATCTCCTATCTCGACCTGTCCGTGCCGATGGCGGTCACCCTGGCGCTCATCGTGGCCACCATCAAGGGGTCGCTGGTGGCGTGCTACTTCATGCACCTGATTTCCGAAAAGAAGCTGATTCTGGCGGTGCTCGCGCTGACGGTCGTGTTCTTCGCCGTGCTGCTGGCCCTGCCCGTGCTCACGCACAGCGACGGCTTCTGGATTCACTGATGAACCTCAGAGCCTTCCACGCCCTGCTGATCCTGCTGTCCGCGGCGCTCGCGCTGCTGTTCGGGGTCTGGTGCCTGTCCCAGTACCAGCACGGGGAGGGACCCGCCTACGTGGCCTCGGCCGTCGCGGCGTTTGTCACGTCGCTCGGCCTGGGCGCCTACGACACCTGGTTCCTGCGCCGCACGAGGGCACTCCGATGAACAGGCCAACACTTCGGGTCGTGACCGCACGGGTGATCGGGCTGGCGCTGGCCCTCGTGGTCGGCGGCAGTTCGAACGTCTTCGCCTGCCCGGTCTGCTTCGGCGCGGAGGAAACCCCGCTGATCGACGGGGCCAAGCTCGGCATCCTGGCCCTGCTGGGCATCACGCTGGCCGTGCAGGGCGGGTTCGTGGCCTTCTTTCTCTATCTCCGCAAGCGCGCACAGCGCATCAGTGACCTCGACTTCGACGCGGAATGGTCGGAGCTCCAGGGAGGAACGCCGAGACTATGACTGAGTGGCTTGGAATGCCGGCGCTGGCGTCGGCCCACGGCGGACAGATCGACAGCCTGATCGGCTGGATTCACATCTTCATGTTCATTCTGTTCGTGGGCTGGGGGGCGTTCTTCCTCTACATCCTCTTCCGCTTCCGGCAGTCGAGAAACCCGGTGGCGGATTACCACGGCGTCACGTCGCACCGCTCGGTCTACCTGGAAGTCGGCGTCGCGGTGGTAGAAGCGATCCTGCTGGTCGGGTTCGCGATTCCGCTGTGGGCTGCGCGTGTCGACGAGGCGCCGTCCGAAAGCGAGGCGCTGGTCGTCCAGGTGACAGGCGAGCAGTTCGCCTGGAACATGCACTATCCCGGACCGGACCGGAAGTTCGGCCGCACGGACATCGCGCTGCTAGACCTCCAGTCCAATCCGCTGGGCCTGGACCGCAACGATCCGGCCGCGAAGGACGACGTCACGCTGGTCAACCAGCTCTATCTGCCGGTGAACCAGCCCGTGATCGTCAGGCTCCGGAGCAAGGAAGTCATCCACAGCTTCGGCGTGCCCGAGTTCCGGGTCAAGCAGGACGCGATACCCGGCCTGACCATCCCGATCTGGTTCATCCCGACGGTCACGACCGCCGAGATGCGCACCCGGACGGGCAACGCGGCGTTCGACTACGAGATTGCGTGCGCGCAGCTCTGTGGCCTCGGACACGCCAGGATGCGCGGGTTCGTCACCGTGCAGACGGCCGACGAGTTCCAGAAGTGGATGGAGGAAGCGGTCGCCGAGCAGGCCGCGGCGGCCGACGACCCGTTCCGGTAGACCCGGCGGCGCGCGTCAGTTACCGCCGAAGAACTTCGGCGTCGGCATCCGGGCGCGAATCCGTTCGAGCTCGTCGACGGTCACGCGCTCGATGCCGCTCTTGCGGCACGACTCCTCGACGCGCGTGATGACCATCCCTCGGACGAACGCCGGAATCTTCTTCATGCGCAGGGCGGCGTCGTCATCCCAGGCGATGGTCGTCGGCGCCTCCGGCCCGTACTCGATCACGCGGGTCCCGGGCATCCCTGAGGCGGGGCCGCGGCCGATCGTCAGCAGGGGCGACTCCGCGAATCGGCCGGGCGTGTGCGTGCACAGCGGGTCTTCTGCCATCAGGTCGCCCGTCATGCCGTAGGCCCTTGCCCGGCACCCCCCGCAGTGACCGTTCATCTCGCACGCGCCGCACCGCCCGCCGAGCGAGGCGCGATGGCGGATGCCGGTGAACAGCTCCGACGTGTCCCACAGCGCCTGGAGGGTCGACCGGCGCAGGTTCCCGGCGAAGACGGGGAGATACGGGCACGGGGTGACGTCCCCGTTCGGACGGATGCCCATGTAGTGCGTGCCTGCCGGGCAGCCGCCGGCGCCGCCCGAGTAGGTCCGGATCGCCGGATGGACGTCAGCGGCGGGCTGCCCAGCGCTGGCCTGGTCTGCGTCCGGCCTGGCGCCGTTCTCCAGCACGGTCTTGATGTAGTGCGGGGCGCACTTCGCGTTCACGAGCATGCGGCCGCTGTAGTGGCCCTGGATGCGGTACAGCGACGCGAGCACCTCGTCGTACTGGGCGGGTGTCATGTCGGACAGGAACTGCCCCCGGCCCGTGGGCACGAGAAAGTAGAGGTTCCAGACCTTGGCGGCCAGGCGCTCGTGCGCGAACGCGGCGATGGCGTCGAGCTCGCCGACGTTGTGCGAACCGGCGGTCGTCTGCACGATGAACGGAAGCCCGGTCCGGTTGAGAATCTCGGCGCCCTCCACCGTGTTGCGCCACGCGCCGCGGACCTTCCGGAACTCGTCGTGGCGGTCGGGGTCGAGCGCGTCGAGCGACAGCGACAGTCCCCGCGCTCCGGCCTCGGCGAGGCGCCGCGCCACGTTCTCCGTGATCTTCACCCCGTTGGTGCCGACCACGACCCACAGTCCGCGCTCAGCGGCCCGCTGGACGATCTCGAGGATGTCGCGCCGCAACAGCGGCTCGCCGCCCGTCAGGATGGTGACGCACTCAGGGGCGAACGCCGCGATCTCGTCGATGACCCTGAAACAGCCTTCGGTATCGAGTTCGCTCCGGTCGGCGAAGCCCTCGACGTTCAGAAGCCGGGGCCCCTCGGCGCGTTGCGGGGAGGGCGACAGACTGCCGGCGTCCAGGTAGCAGTGCTCGCAGGCGAGGTTGCAGCGGTAGGTGAGGTTCCAGGAGACGACGTACGGCCGCGCGAACCCTTCAACTCGCGGGCCGCCGGCCCGCTCGTTCAGGACGGGCCCGCTCTCAATCGGAGGCTGCATGCCCGCTCACATCCCGAAGAAGTCCTTCGCGGCGTCGAGCACGGTCTCGTTGACCTCCAGCGTTCCGCGCTCACGCGCGTAGCGCTCGATGCCCGTCCGTGCCATCGGCCGGACGAACTCCGGGATGTTGGCCAGCCGGGCCTCGGCAGCCGCCGTCCACCGGACGGTGCCGGGCGGCACGGCCTGCCCGGTCTCGACCGCTCCGGCGCCCGGTACCATGCCAGCGAACGGGCAGCCACTCCCGGTCTCGCCGGCGTCCGCCGACGCGTGTCCGGGCTGGCTGGTCTCGGTGCCGATGCGCACGCCCAGGGACTGCACGACCTGCGTCTCGTACGCATTGGTCAGCATCGCCATCTCGTATCCGCAGTCGGGACACGCGTAGACGATCGACAGCGACCCGCGGTCCGGGGGCTGGACGGTCTGCAGCTTCATCGGGCTGTCACAGGGGACGCAGAGGAACTTCATCGGGAAGACTCCGGTTGTGTGGAGGGAAGGCTGGCGAGACCGGCCAGAAGCCGGTCTGCCACGGCCGCCAGGGCGTGTCCCACGGGCGAGTCCGGCAGCGCGTCGAGCGGGATGCCCCGATCGCAGTGCCGGGCCAGCTCCGGGTCGAACGGCACGGTACCGAGACAGGGAATGCCCAGCCCTGGTGCGCCGTCCCGGTCCGCGCCGGACAGCTCGGACGAACCGAACAGTGGCTTGATCGCACCGCACTCGCGGCAGTAGTAGCCGCTCATGTTCTCGACGTAGCCGAGGATGGGGTTCGGCCCCTTCGCCAGCGCCGCCACGGACCGTGCGACCACGCCGCGTGCGACGTCGGAGGGGATCGTCACGAGCACGAACGCGGTCTGCGGCCCGAGAAAGTCGGCGTACTGGACGGTCCGCTCGGCCCCGGGCGGCAGGTCGAACAGCAGCACGTCGAGCGAGCCCCACTCGAAGGAGCGAAGGATCTCGCCGAACAGCGCAAACTCCTTCGTCGCGCGCCAGGTGTGGGACTCGCCGGTCGCGGCACTGTCGAACTCGAGCGCCTCCGACTCGGGAATCAGCGAGCCCATCGAGAAGACGCCGACGCCGTTCGCCGCCCGCGGAAGCGCCACCTTGCGCGCACCGGGCACGAACAGCGCCCCCTGGACACCCGCCATGCGCGCCTGTGACGGACCGTTAAAGTCGGCATCGAGGATCGCGACGCGCAGGCCGCGCGCGCTCAGGGCGTTGGCGAGCTGCAGCGTCAGCGTGCTCTTGCCGACGCCGCCCTTGCCGGAGCCCACGGCGACGAGGTGCCGCACACCGGCCAGGCCGTCGGCGATGCGTGTCCGCTGATCGATGACCTGCTCGAGGATTGCCGAGCCGCCGTCACCGGCGATGTCGTGATAGCCCTTCATGCCCACCCGTCCAGAGGAGCGCAGCTTACACCGTCAGGCGGGCCGCGCCACGCCCGCGTAGAGGAGGTGCCGGCCCGCGGGCCGGAAGCCAAGGGCCGCCAGCCATTCCCCGGGGATCTCGGCCGGATGGACCCGCGGAAGCCGGAGGGTCGCCAGCCCCTGGGCGCGCAGCCGCGCCAGCAGCCAGCGCAACAGCTCCGCGCCGGCGTCGACGAACGCGCGGAGCGCCAGCACCGTGGCCTCGCCGACGCCGGACGGGGTGAACAGCACGTAGGCCTCGATGCGCTCGTCGGACGCGACGGCGAACCCCGCGACCTCGTCCTTCATGGCCAGGATCGTCTCGGGCGAGCGCGTCCAGCACACCGGGGCGTGCGTCTCCCCCAGGTGGCCGTTGGCGACCAGGTCGTCGACGGTCACCGGGATCAGAAACCGGCCGTCGTGGCCGTCCGGTGCGCCGGTGCCCTCGCGCCCGTCACTGACGTCAGGCTGCAGCACGTAGTCGACCAGGACCGCCTCCGGGACGTAGCCGCTTGCTCCGAACAGCGCGCAGGCAGGAGCGAGCGCCTCGGGCACTTCGGCCACCATGCGCGGTGGGCCGAGGATCGCGAGCTTGGAGCTGAGCGAGGTGAGCAGATGACGGCCGTGGCCCTGCCGCCGGTGGGCCGGATGGACGGCGATCCTGTGGATGAGCGTGCCCGACGGCCGCTTCGCGCCGATCAGGACACCGATCGGTTCGGCGCCCGAGAAGGCGACCATGCAGCTGCTGCACCAGACCTGCAGGTCGCGAATCGAGCGCTTGAACGCGGCCGCCGTCTCCGGAGGTTCGTCAGGAAACGCCGCCTGCCAGCAGGCATTCAGCGCACCGACGAGCAGGGCGATGTCGTCGGTGCGACAGAAACGATAGGACGACACGGCTCAGTGCTGAACGTCGCCCCGGCCTGATGGCATCGCGGACATCGCCCTGACCTCGTTGAGGTACCCACCGCCACCACCGCCCGTCGACGGCGCGACCGCCGGGCGAGCCGGCGTCCGCGCCGCCGTGGCCCCCTCGGGGGCCCGGCCCTGCGCGGGGTAGTTGGCCATCATCTCGGCCATCATCCGCTTGCCGAACTCGATGCCCTCTTCCACGAGCTCGAGATCGATCGTCTCGGCAGCCCGCTCGCGGGCGAGCTCCTCGATGCGCGCCTGTGTCTGGCTCCGCATGAAGCCCGCCGGGACGCGGAAGACCCGCTGCACGGCGTCCGCCGTCCACTCGAAGGTCGAGATCAGGGGGTTCTTCTTGTCGTCGCGGGCGACGAGCCGCGCCTCGCCAGCCGTCTCACCGGCCGGCGCCCCGTCCGCTGTCGCGGTGGCGATGTCCAGCGGCGTGCCCGTCTCCTCCTCAATCACTTCTTTGGCGAACCCGAGCGTGATGGTGTCGAGGCGCTTCATGCGGGCGCTCTTCTCGACCCGCGCCTTCACGCGGCGGCGCTGGTAGGCGTTCTTCATCGTCCAGAGGCCCCGCCGGGCTTCCTCCGTCCAGCGCAGCTTGCGCCCGTCGTAGGTGGTCTCCTCCTCGAGCCCGCCCTCCACCGCGGCGATCTTCTCGATCATCTCCTGCGAGATCACCTCAAAGTCGGTCGCGCCGCAGACGGTGCATTTCACCGCGCCGCTCTGCGTGGCCGTGACGCCGCACGACCGGCACATCGACACGGGGCCGGACTTCGCCCGCTCGAGCGCCACGGCTTCCGCCAGCGCCTTGGTCGCGGCGGAGGCGCCCTTCGGCATGAACCGGTCCATAGCTTCGTCGATCACCGCGCTGGTGATCACCGAATGTCCCTTCTCGAGAGCCAGGCGGAGCACGCCGGTCCTGGCGATGCCCTTTACCTGCTCGGGCACGTTCACCATGCGCGCCTCGGCCTCGGGCGTCCAGCGGACGGTCTCTTCGGCACGCACGTCGAGCCTCGGCACTTCGAGGCGCGTCGACAGCAGCACGTCACAGTTCGCCCCGCGAAGGATGTTCTCGACGTTGCTCCCGAGCGCCCGCTCGTCGGCCGGGCTGTGCACGCCGATCCGTCCGAGGACCAGGAGCCACGGGTTCGTCTTGCGCGCGTGGTCGAGGATCTTCTGGAACGGTTTGCCGTCGAGCAGCGTCTTCTTCACCTCGACGCCCGCCTCGCCGGCCATCCGCTCGCCCACCTCGAGATGGGACTGGTAGATCTGCGCGAGCCCGGTGTCGATGATCTCCTCGTGGAGCTGATTCTGCTCCTCGAAGCGGAAGACCTTCGCCGCCTGTTCGGTGAGGACGTTCACGATGCCGTTGAAGACGGAGTAGTGCAGATACGGGTCGTAGACGGAGATCGTCTCGACCTTCTTGCCGAACGCCTGCGCCAGCTCGAGGGCGGTCATCAGCGCGCCGAACGACTGGGGACTGCCGTCGATGCCGACAAGGATCGTGTCGCGTTCCGCCTCACCCGGTTCGGGCACGTGCTTGACCACCCAGACGTCGCGGTCGCACTGGCGGGCGACGCGCTCGCACACCGAGCCGATCACGCTGTCCCTCGCCCGCCCGATCCCGACGGCGCCGAGCATCACGAGGTCGTGGTCCGACGCCTCGAGGTCCTTCAGGATCTCGATGTGGTGCTTGCCGTCCATCATCCGCGGCTCGAACTCGAGGTTCGATTCGCGGCACAGACGCGACATCCCGTCGAGGTAGCTGTCCGAGATCAGCTTGAGACCCATCGTGATGAGGCTGTCGTGGATCTTCCGCTGCCGTTCCAGCTCAACTTCGTCGATGTACTCCTCGGGCAGCGTGTACTCCATCTGCCTGAAGCGGTAGTCGTGCAGCTTTGCCGCGTAGACGTGGCAGCCGACCAGCCTGGCGGAGAATGCCTTGCCCAGCGCGACACTGTTGGCGATGGCGCGGTTGGAGTGATCCGAGTTGTCGACCGGAACGTAGATGCTCTTGTACATGCTTCCTCCAGTAACCTGTGCCGCTTACGCGCCGGCGGCCGCCTGCCCGTGTGTCGCGTCGCGCTGCTCGCCCGGGCGACGGCCGTAACGCCACCGCATCGTGCCGATCAGGATCAGTTCGAGCGCCAGGACGATGAGCGCCATCCTGATCATCGGACCCACCTCCGACTGGACCACCTGCGGTTCGACGTAGAGCGAGTACCAGACCGTGTGACCGCGCTTGCTGCCACGCTCGCGCGAGAATCCGTCCCACACTGAGAACGCGACCGGCAGGAACTGCCCCGGTGCCAGCGGCGCGCCAGCCGCGGGACGCAGCGGCCGCTTGAAGATCACGGACCACTCGCCCTTGTCGTAGGTGGCGGCGCCGGTCAGTTCGCCCGTGTCGTTCGGCGTGACGTCCGCGCTGCCCTTCCCGGCGAACTGGAAGGGCCCGGGCTGCGCGAGGTCGAAGAACCAGAGGTCGACCGGGCTCTGGGCATCGCCGAAGACGAAGTACGGCTTGCGCGCGCCGGTGGAAGCCTGTGCCGGCACCTGGACGGCGACGGCGTCGGAGAACTCGGACGGGGCGTCCGCGACGGCGTCGCCCATATCGTCCGCGAAGGGGTCGGCCGCGGCCTCGGCTCCGGGGCTGGCGGCGTCCTGGCCGAAGGGGTCCGCGGCGTCCACGGCCTGCCCGGCCGTCGCCGGCATCGCCTTTTCTTCCTCGGGTGGCACGGGCAGCGACGGACCGTTCTTGCCCGTCTTCTGCGCGCTCATGTCGTGCCAGCGGACCAGCAGCGCGATGGAGTCCGCGTCGTAGATGGCCTGCGCCGTGACGTTCGTGACCGGCGGAGAGAACGAACGTCCCGGCTCCGTGATCTGTCCCATGACGGGGAAGCGCGCGACCGGTGCGTCGGCGAAGCTCGCCGCGCCCTTCGCGAGGTCGATGGGATCCTCGACGGCCTTGGCGACGACCAGATTGCGGTAGCCGGGTCCGTCGGTTCCGGAGAGCGAGACGATGAAGTCGGTGATCGCCCACCGCTGTTCGGGCGTCAGCGAGTCCGCGAACGACGGCATCGGCGTGCCGTTGAACCCGGTGCTCATCGTCCGGAAGATGTCCTCACGGGACGACCCGCCCCGGAACGTCCAGCTCTGCGAGAGGTCCGCCGCCCGGATCGGGTGGTTCAGGTCGTCCGTCAGCGTCGGCGCGGACGGCCCGTCGGCCCGGCCGAGCTCGCCGTGGCACTTCACGCAGCCCGTCTCCACGTAGAGCTTCTTGCCGAGCGCGACTGATTCGTCCGTCATGCCCGGCGCGCTCGGGAACGAGATCGACTGGGCCGTCGCCGTCCGCTCCGGGTTCGTGAAGTCCGGCGAGAACGTCGTGATGAAGTAGGCGAGGTTCGACACGTCCTGATCGGACAGTTCCGGCCAGGCGGGCATCGACGTATACGGCATGCCGCGCCGGATGATGTTGACGAGGTCCTGATGGGTCGGCAGCGCGCCGTTGGGTGTCGTCCGGACCTTGAACTTCGCCGTCGTGAAGTCGCGCGGCGGCGGGAACAGGTGCGGGGTGGCGTGGCCGTTGCCGTCGCCGTTCTCGCCGTGGCACTGCGCACAGTACTTGAGATAGAGGACCTTGCCCGCCGCCCGCTGCTCCTCGGTTCCGACGTCGGGACCCTGGGTGTGCACGGACGACCCCGCCATCACGGCACAGAACGCAGCCAGCAGGAGCGCGACAGACGCGCGAACCATCAGGCGATGGCTCACTGGTGCACCTCCTCCCGTGCGCGCGGCCTGGTGCCCGTGAAGTCATAGAGGAACATGATCACGTCCCAGATCTCTTCTTCCTTCAGGAACTTCTCCCAGGCCGGCATCGCGGTGTCCCACGGCGCGCCTTCCTCAGGCAGCCCGGGGCCGCCCTTGGCGATGCGCCAGAAGAAGAACGTCTCACGGAAGTTCGGGAGCACCTGTCCGTCGGTGAAATTGGTCGGGATCGGGTTCAGGGCGTGCGCGAACATGCCGTTGCCGCCGAGGTTGTCCCCGTGGCAGAACACGCAGTTCTGGTAGTAGACGCGGCGGCCGTTCTCGACGTGCTTCCGGAACTCCTCCGGGTTCGACGTTTCGAGCTGCCGGTACGGGTTGTCTCCGTTCTCGATGTCGATCCTGTTCCCGTCGACCGTGACGTCGGACGGCGACGCAGGATGAATCGTCCGCGGGAAGAACGGTGGCTCGATGGGCGCGTTCATCCCGATGTAGACGTTGGCAGCCGCAAGCGCCGGGACAGCGAGGGCAATGGCGCCAAGGAGCGGCGCGTACCGCCTCTCGGTCATGAACCGTACGAGCGGGCGCGACACCTCATCGCGGCGTTCCTGGCTCGACGCCGTGTACGCGAGGATCGCGACGGTGACGATGCCCATGTAGATGAAGATGACGGAGACAGGAATCGGGACCGTGAAGCCGAAGCGAAGCAGGATGAAGACGCCCGCCCACCAGGCGAAGGCCCACGCCAGCAGACTGGCCTTCCGGAAGCGAAGGAGCCCGAACGCGACGACGATGGCCAGGACGACCGGAATGTTCATGGCTTCACCGTTCCAGCCGGCGGGGCGGCGGTAGCCGGGGCGGCCCCGGCTGGCTGCGGCGGCGCACCCGCGTCAGTTCCGGCTGCGGCGGGGGTGGCGGCCGCCGGGGCGCCCGCTGCCGGGGCCGCGTCCGGCGGGGCGGGCGCGGCATAGTACCGGTGACTCGTCTGCAGCGTGACGGTCGGCGTACCACCAAGCGATTCGAGATACGCGATGACGCAGAGGATTTCCGGATCGGTCAGGCCGATCGGGGGTTTGTTGATGGTCGGCATGCCGGG
>JBFXBH010000020.1:0-26559 GCA_050183355.1 Vicinamibacterales bacterium
GATGGACGACCTCGAGATCGCCGTCGACGGCGAGCGCGTCAAGGTCCTGAGGCTCAAGAACGAGAAGCCGGTGGGCTACAACGGCGACTACCGGGCCGAGTTCACCGACGTGCGCGTGCCCGTGAAGGCGGGCCTGCGCGACATCTCGGTGACGTTCGTGAAGATCACGTCGGCGCAGGTGGAAGGCAACATCCAGCCCTACGCCAAGCCGCAGCCGCACAACCAGCTCATGCCGTTCGTGCACAGCGTCACGGTCACCGGGCCGTTCGGCGCCGCCCGCCAGGAGGACACCCCGAGCCGGGCCCGCATCTTCACCTGCCGCCCTGGCGCACCCGTGCGTGGTGTGCCGACACCGGGCGTCACGCCGGTGGCGGCCGTGTCGGCCCCGGCCGGCATGGGCGAGACAGCGTGCGCGCGCACCATCGTCGCCACGCTCGCGCGGCGCGCCTATCGGCGCCCGGTCACGGGCGCCGAAGTGACCCGGCTGATGTCGTTCTACGCGGAGGGGGCACGCGAGGGCGGATTCGAGCAGGGCATCGGGCGCGCGATCGAACGGCTCCTGGTGAGCCCCGCGTTCCTGTTTCGCGTCGAGCGCGACCCGGTCGGCGCGGCGCCGGGCTCCGCCTACCGTTTGACCAGCGTCGAGCTCGCGTCGCGGCTGTCCTTCTTCCTCTGGAGCAGCGTGCCCGACGACGAGCTGATCTCGGTGGCCGCCACCGGCCGGCTGCGCACCCGGGCGGTCCTCGACCGCCAGATCACCCGCCTGCTGGCCTCGCCTCGGGCCGACGCCTTCGTCCGCAACTTCGCCGGCCAGTGGCTGCAGCTGCGCAATCTCGACGGCGCCGAGCCGAACGCCGTGACCTTCTCGGATTTCAACGACAACCTGCGCCAGTCGATGCGTCGCGAGACCGAGATGCTGTTCGAGCACGTGCTGCGGAACAAGCGCTCCGTGCTGGATCTCCTCGACGCCGACTACACGTTCGTCAACGAGCGGCTGGCGAGGCACTACGGCATCCCGGGTGTCTACGGGGCGCGCTTCCGCCGCGTGCCGGTGGCCAGCGCCGCCCGCCGGGGCCTCCTGGGCCACGGCAGCGTCCTGACGGTCACCTCGTACGCCACCCGGACGTCGCCGGTCGTCCGTGGCAAGTGGATCCTGGACAACCTGCTGGGCGCGCCGCCGCCGCCCCCTCCGCCCAACGTGCCGACGCTCGCGGAGAAGAGCGCGGGGGGAGAGGCGCTCTCCATGCGTGAGGCGATGACCCGGCATCGGGCCAATCCCGCGTGCGCCAGCTGCCACGCGCAGATGGACCCGCTGGGCTTCGCGCTCGAGAACTTCGACGCGGTGGGTCACTGGCGCGACCGGAGCGAGGCCGGCACGCCGATCGACGCCTCGGGTGGTCTGCCGGACGGGTCCAAGTTCGAAGGGGTCGAGGGCCTGCGCGCGGTGCTGCTGTCCCAGCCCGAGCGGTTCGTCACGACGGTCACCGAGAAGCTGATGACCTACGCCCTGGGCCGCGGCGTCGAGTCCTACGACATGCCGGCGATCCGTCGTATCGTCCGCGACGCGGCGCCCGGCGGCTACACACTGTCGGCGCTGGTCAGCGGGGTCATCCACAGCGTGCCGTTCCAGATGAGGAGAGCGCAGCCATGACGACGCGACACCCGGTGTTCTCCCGGCGGGCCCTGCCGCGCCGGACGGTCCTGCGTGGCGCGGGCGCCGCGCTGGCGCTGCCGCTGCTCGACGCGATGGTGCCGGCCCTCACCAGGCAGGCGCTGACGGCCGCCGCGCCGCTGCGCCGGCTCGGCTTCGTCCACGTGCCGATGGGCGCGAACATGCGCCTCTGGAAGGTGAAGGGCGAGGGCACCAACTTCGAGCTGTCGCACATCCTGGCGCCGCTGGCGCCGTTCAAGAGCCAGCTGCACGTGTTGACGGGACTCGATCATTACCAGGCCAGCTCGCTCGGCGACGGCGAAGGCGACCACGCCCGCGCCACGACGGCGTGGCTGACGGGCGTGCACGGCAAGCGGACCGAGGGCGACGGTGTCCGCGCCGGCGTCAGCGCGGACCAGCTGGCGGCCGAGGTGCTCGGCCGGCAGACGCCGCTCCCTTCGCTCGAACTCGCGCTGGAGAAGAACGAGCAGACCATCGGCGCGTGCGACGCGGGCTACTCGTGCGTCTACCAGAACACGTTCTGCTGGAAGACGGCCACCATGCCGCTTCCGATGGAGACCCACCCACGGGCCGTCTTCGAGCGCCTGTTCGGCGAGGAGCCGACCGCGCAGAGCCAGCTCGCGCAGCGGCGGTTCCAGCGCAGCGTCCTCGATTCGGTCGTGGAGGAACTCGGTGACCTGTCGCGGGCGCTCGGCGCCTCCGACCGCCAGACGATGACCGAGTACGTCGACACGATCCGCGGCGTGGAACAGCGCATCCAGCGCGCCGAGGCCTACAGCGCCGCCGGCGGCGTCGACCTGCCGACGCGTCCGGCCGACATTCCCGCCGAGTACGAGGAGCACGCCCGGCTGATGTTCGACCTGGCGGTCCTCGCCTATCGCACCGACAGCACCCGCGTCGTGTCCTACCTGCTGGCCCGTGAGCTGAGCGGCCGGAGCTATCCGAACATCGGCGTGCCGGACCCGCATCACGGCATCTCGCACCATCGCGACAGCCCGGAGCTGCTCGAGAAGCTGGCGAAGATCAACGTCCACCACATGGGGCTCTTCGCCTACTTCGTGGAGAAGCTCAAGGCCACGCCGGATGGCGACGGGTCGCTGCTCGACCACGTCATCCTGCTCTACGGCAGCGGCATCAGCGACAGCAACCAGCACCTGCACCTCGACCTGCCGACGCTGCTGGTGGGCGGCGGCGCGGGAGCGCTCAAGGGCGGCCGGCACCTGGTGTATCCGCGGGGCACCCCGATGGCGAATCTGTGCCTGACGCTGCTGGACAAGATGAACGTGCCCGGCGTCGAGAAGCTCGGCGACAGCACCGGGCGCCTCGACCTGGAGACGCTTGCGGGTCTCTGACCCGGATCCCGCCCGGTGAACGGCAGGTCCTGATGCGGAACGAAAGAGGGACGCTCATGCGCGTGAGGCATACGGCAGCCTGGATGGGTGCGGCGGTCCTGCTGGGTGCGGCGGCCCCGGCCGGCGCCGCCGGCAGGACCCTGGCCGACGCGGCCCGCGAGGCCGATACCGCGGCCGTGCGGGCGCTGCTGCAACAGCGGGCCGACCCGAACGTCCCGCACCCGGACGGCACCACCGCTCTCCACTGGGCCGTGCAGCACGACGACAGCGCGATGGCGCAGGCGCTGCTCGCCGCCGGCGCGAAGGTGGATGCGGTCAACCGCTACGGGATGCCATCGCTGCACATCGCCTGCGCCAACGGCAGCCACCGGATGGTCGAGCAGCTCCTGACCGCCGGCGCCAGCCCGCGCACGGGCACACCCGCGGGCGAAACCGCGCTGATGGCCTGCGCGCGCACCGGCACCGTGCCGGCCCTGCAGGCGCTCCTGGACAAGGGGGCCGATGTCAACGCGGTGGAGTCCTGGCGCGGGCAGACCGCGCTGATGTGGGCGGCGGCCGAGCGCCACCCCGACGCCGTCAGGCTGCTCATCGCCCGCGGCGCCGACCTGCGCGCACGGTCGCGGATTCTGAACAGACCGGCCGGCGGCGCCACGGGCATCTACGGCGACACGAAGGCCGTGGGCGGCTTCACCCCGTTTCTCTTCGCGGTGCGCGCCGGCGACGTCGAGACGTCGGGGGTGTTCCTCGACGCGGGTGTCACGGTGACGGAGTCCGCGGCGGATGGGACGGGTGCCCTGATGCTGGCCATCCTCAACGGCCACT
The DNA here is from genome assembly GCA_050183355.1 of Vicinamibacterales bacterium. Lineage (GTDB taxonomy): Bacteria > Acidobacteriota > Vicinamibacteria > Vicinamibacterales > UBA2999 > CANKJK01. Next base: position 3,847 of record JBFXBH010000020.1, read on the forward strand.
TCGAGCTGGCGGCGTTTCTCCTCGACCGCGGCGCCGACCCCAACGTCACCGACGTGAAGCACGGCTCGACGCTCCACGCGCTCGAGTGGGTGCGGCGGCCCGTGCTGCGCAGCGTCGGCATGGGCTCGTCGTCCATCACGCCCCGCATCCCCACGGGCGCGATCGACAGCCTGACGCTGGCGCGCAAGCTCCTCCAGAAGGGCGCCGACCCGAACGTGCGGATGAAGATCGAGGACCCGAAGTACACCAAGGGGGCGAGCGGCGCGACCTTCTACTACGTCGCGAACCCGCCCGACGTGGCGGTGGCCGTCTCCACCCTCAACTGGGACGGCGCGACGCCGTTCTGGGTCGCCGCCAAGAACGCCGACGCCCCCTTCATGCGTCTGCTCGCCGAGCACGGCGCGGACCCGCGCCTGCCGAACCGGGTCAAGGTCACGCCGCTGATGGCCGCCGCGGGAGCCGGGTTCATGCAGGGTGAGCATCCCGGCACCGAGCAGGAGGCGCTGGAAGCCGTCAAGGTCGCCATCGAGCTGGGCAACGACGTCAACGCGGTGGCCGACTTCGGCGAGGCCGAGGAGCGGGCCGACCTCCGGTTCTCGGGGATGACGGCGCTGCACGGCGCGGCGCAGCGGGGCGCCAACTCCATCGTCGCCCTCCTGCTGGAACGGGGCGCGCGCGTGGACGTGAAGACCCGGGAGGGCTGGACGGCCTTCAACGTCGCTGACGGCATCCAGATCGGCGGCACCATCAAGAACAGCCCCGACACGGCGGCCTTGCTGCGCGCCGCCATGACCGCCCGCGGGGTTCCCGTCGAGGTGATCAAGCCGGAGGACAAGTTCGCCGGCGAAGGGACGGCGCAGAAGCCCTGACGACCAGTCCGACGGCGGGCACCCGCGTAACGACCCTCGCAGTCGTCCCCCGCGATCGAGGGGGGAAACGACCACCGCGAGCGACTACTCGTTGACGACGATGTGCACGCGGCACCCGCCCTCGGGCACGTTGGTGATCGTCGCGGCGTAGGTGACGCCGTCCCTGGACGCCTGCACGGCCGCCATCGGCATGCCCGGCATGGCCCGCGATGGCTGTACCTGCCAGCCGAGCTTTCCGAGCTCGACGCTGTAGAACTGGCGCGCGTCTTCGACAGACAGCTCGCTGGTGACATCGAGGACCAGGCCGTCGCGCAGCGACGTCGAGACCCGGCCGGTGGACACGACCTGGCCGCCCGGCAGCTCCGGCAGGTGCAGTTCCCGAGAGAGAGCCGGATACGCGGCGGCGCTATCCGACGCCCCGGCGGCCATGCCGCCGTGATCCGTGGCCTCGGTGCCCGCATTCGCCGGGCCGACGCTCTCGCCGGCGCCACACGCTGGCAGCGCGACTGATGCCATGACTACGCAGGAGAGCAGGAGCGTGCGTCCAAGCATGGGGCGCACTATAGCACCGGGGTATTCTCAGCCGTGCGCTCGACCCGGCCGTCGTCCGCATCGCCAACTCCGCTTCGGAGGTGAAGCGCGTCGGTGGGGAGGTGATCGATCAGGGCGCGGTGACGCTGGACTAGCGGCGTCCAGCGCCCGGCATCGACTCGCGGCGGAAGCCGGCCGGTGCGGCAAACGTGGACGCCGGGAGGGCCTCCCGCCGAACCTCCACGATCTCCGATGTGCCCGCGGGCTTCCCGTTCCGGAACCGCGTCCGGCGGAGGGGGATGCCCTCGAATCCCTGGGATTGATCGGTACCGTCGAACATCAGCCCGTCGGCTGCCTGCGGCGCCATGCGCCGCGTGAACGCCGCCAGCTGGCGGGTTGCGTCGAAGTCGGACGGGGACAGCCCGAGCACCGACGGTGGGGCCGCGCAGAGTTCGGCCACCTTGGTCGCCCCGCGGAACCCGTCGTAGGTGGTGCAGGCCCACTGGCCCACCGTGCCGCTGCCCGTGCGGCGGTACTCCGTGGTGACCGTGGCGGTCTGCGGCATGGCTGCGCCTCCCTGGGCCCGCTTCATCGCCTCCTCCATCATCCGGCGCCGCTCGGGCGGCAGGTCCTTCATCCGCTCCATGGCGGCGGCCATGGCGGCGTCCCGCTGCTGACCCATCTGGTCGAGTTGCGCCCGCGTGATCTCGGTGTACGTCTTCTTCGTCAGGTTCAGGATCCGGATGGCCTCGGCGTCGCCGTCGTAGACGAAGGCCATCTCCTCCGCGCCGTTGCGGGATTCGGCCCGTACGTGTGTGGCATCCATCGCAATGCGGGCTGTGAGCGGCTGCCCGCTGCCGGTCTCACGTGTGACAACCACGATGCCCTGTGCGGACGCCGCGGCGGTGGTGGCGACGAGGGCGGCAACAACGGCAACAGTCTTCATATGCGACTCCAGAGAGGTGGTGACTGTCGGCCCGGCCTACGATGCGGGCGCCGGCAGCGAATTGGTCTAGACTCACGACTTCAACCACAGCCGAGGAGTGTACATGCGCCGAATCCTTCCGCCCGTGTCCGCCGTCATCCTGGCCGGAGCCGCACTCATCGTGATGCCGGGCGGCGCCGCTGCCGCTGACATCGTGTTTCATGTGCCGGTTGAGGCGTCGAACGTTCACGCCGAAGTGAACCAGTTGCGGGTCACATGTCGCGTACTCACCGCGACCAATGTCCTCCTCGGAATGGCGAACGCGGACGTGCCCGTCGTCGCCGGCGCGGTCAACACGACGGCCGATGTCACGGTGACCCTCTCGACGGGGCAACCCAGGCAGTACACCTGCGAGCTGAAGCTGCGCACTCCCGCGGGTGACTGGCAGGCGCCAAAGCCGGCGACGCTCGGCGGCTTTCCCGACTGGCAGAAGGAGGCGCGGCCAGGTTCGATTGCCCAGTACACCTACGTGTTGGGCCAACTCCCGTAGCAGGAGCCGCCCGCCGCGAACAGTCGCCCTCCACGAACGCCACGTGCGGACACTCCGACTTGCCGGGCCGGTCGCCGGGCTGTGCGGCCTGATCGCCGCCCCGCTGTACGCGCAGAGCGTTCAGGTCCCCCCGCTCAGCTTCCAGGGCCTCCCGGTCGCGCCAACCGAGATCAAGGTGACCACGCTGAGTTTCGAGGGGCTGCCACTCCCTGCGCCCACGGCCGTGGACATCCCCACGCTCAGTTTTCGGGGTCTTCCGCCTGAGCCGAACGAGGTCACGGTGAGCCCGCTCAGCTTCCACGGGTTGCCACCCGCCGCACCGACGGAAGTCGATGTCAGCCCACTCAGCTTTCAGGGACTTCCAATCACACCGACGGAGATGACCGTAAGCGCGTTGAGCTTCCAGGGGCTGCCGGTCCCATCCACGGACGTGACGGTCAGCACGCTGAGTTTTCAGGGGCTCCCGATGACGCCGGCCGAGGTGACGGTGGGCCCGCTCAGCTTTCAGGGACTTCCAATCACACCGACGGAGATGACCGTCAGCACGTTGAGCTTTCAGGGGCTGCCGATCGCGTCCACGGGCGTGACGGTCAGCACGCTGAGTTTTCACGGGCTCCCGTTGACGCCGGCCGAGGTGACGGTGAGCCCGCTGAGCTTCCATGGCCTGCCACCCGTCGCGCCGATGGAGGTGGACGTCAGCGCGCTCAGCTTCCAGGGGCTTCCGCCTGCTGATCCCGCCGTGTCGGGACAGCTGAGCTTCGCCGCGCTGGGTGCCATGGCGGCAGCGGTGAGCTCTGATGGCCGCGTGGCCGTCTCACTGCGGAGCAGACGACTGGGCGGCACCCCGAACCTGCGACAGCTGGACGCGCTGGTAGCCGTGCGGGCCACGGGAGGCGACTATGTCTCCACGCGCGACGGCGCGGTGCTGACGGTTGAGGTCGATGAGGGGCCCGGCCGGGGCTGGCGGGCGTCTCTCCCTGTGCGCGTCCCGACGATTGCGGCTGACACCACCGTGCAAGTGGCAATTCCGTTCACGCTGCGCGGCACCGGTGTGGTTGCGCCTGGTAGCTGGCCCAGCGAGCCGGGCGTCAATCCGAGCACGTACTACAGGTTCGTCCTCGTCCGCGTCACGCTGGCGACTGGCGACGCGGGAAGTCCCCAGCCGTTGGGTCCGTTCTGCTACGACGCGGCCAGTGGCTCGATCTCGCAGTCGGGAGGATGCGGCGGCTCACCGGCGCAGTAGTTCTGAATGTCAGCCCTGCGCGTGCCCGAGGTTACGCCCGCGGCCAGTTCCGCAGCAGCCTCGCCGCCGCGCCCAGCGGGATGCCCACCCAGTCGGGGCGGTTGTTCGCTTCGTACGCAACTTCATAGAGCGCCTTCTCCAGCTCGAAGAGTGCGGTCCATCGCTCGGCTCCGGCGTCCGGCGGCAGAAACGTCGCCCCGCCGCTCCGCGCCCGCGCGTGGTAGCCGTGCAGGAACGCGGCCCGTGCCTCCGCCAGACTGACGACGGCCTGCGCCCCGGCGGATGGACCGGTTCCAGCCGCGGCGGCCCAGGCGTAGTCGAGTGAACGAAGCATCCCCGCGACGTCCTTCAGCGCGCACTGCTTGTCGCGTCGCTCGACGAGCGGTCGGGTCGGCTCCCCCTCGAAGTCGATGAGCACGAATCCGCTCTCCGTCTTGAGCGTCTGGCCCAGGTGGTAATCGCCGTGCACGCGAATCCGGTGGAAGGCGCCGGGAAGATCCCGCTCGCTGCCCAGACCGGGGAGGGCGGATCGGATGGCCTCGCGAAACGCGTCGGCGGCATCGGCGTCCCGACCCGTCCACTGATGGCGCTGCTGCTCGACGAGCCTCCACGTCCGTTCGGCCTGACCCACCAGGTGCGCCAGTGCCTGGCGCCCGTCCGATGGGGTGACCGGTTCCGGTGCAAAGGCCGGCACCGAGGCGTCGGAGGCCAGGGCCAGGTGGAACGTGGCCGTCGTCTCGCCGAGCGCGTGCATCTGAGGCGCGAGGGCGCGGGCGTGGCCGATCTCTCCGGCCGCGCGCCGAAGCTGGTCCGTCACGTAGGACCATCCGTCACCCTGGTTGGCGATCCACCCTTCCAGGGCGCCCAGCGCGTGCACCTGCCCGGTCCGGGCGCGAAAGACCAGTGACCCTTCGAGCGGTGGCGCGGACCGGAATCCTACGCGCGCCAGGAAGCGTCCGAACTCCAGCTGGGGATGTTCCCCGGCCTCGAGCCGGCGGAACAGCTTGAAGACGTGGGCGGTGCCGACCCGCACGGACGTATTGCTCTGTTCCGCGCCGACCGGAGCGACGGCCGGGGGCGCGGCGCCGGCGAGCAGCTGCCGGGCGTCGCCGGTGCCGTCGGCATAGCGAATCTCGCCGCCGAACATGCCCTGGCACGGCTGCTGCGTAACGAGCCCCCGCAGGAGTGCCGCGAGCGCACCCGGGTGCGTGACGCCATCGACCGCGTGCCGGGTCGGGGTCTCAGGCAGCGTCCCGATGACCTGATCGTGGGGCGTGTCAACGAAGGTGATGAACACGGCATAGCAGTCCCCGTCCTGGCGCCCGCCGGTCGGACCGTCCGCGTAGGCGACGTCGAGTACCACCAGTGCCGATCCGATGCCGTCACCGGGGAGCCACACCACCTCCTCGGTCCGCACCGCCCGGATGGTTCTCGACTTGCCGCCGAACCACCGCTGCGCGGGCAGCCAGGTGGCGGCTATCCGTGGCAGGTCCTCGACCAGCCACGCGGTGGCGCCCGCCCGGCCGGCGGGATCCGCCGTCACAGATGCCCCACGTGCTCCGGCGGCTCCGGACTGGAACGCTCCGGAAACCAGTGGTCGAGGATGCGCCGGGCGATGCCACCTCCGCCGACACCGAAGGCGATCGCCAGGCCGAGCATCACCGCGCCGAACGCGATCGCGAATGCGGTCAGCACGATGGTGCGGGCCACCGCGATCTGGTCCAGCGCCATCGCGGCCGTCAGGATGAGCACCAGGCCACGGACGGTGCCGCTCAGCACGCGCGGCGACGGGACCTTCGCGTTCACCGCCGCCAGCAGCGTGGCACGCCACGCCACGTTGGCGAGGACGAAGCCGACGACGAGAATGACGATGCCGGAGAGCAGGCGCGGCACGAAGAGGGCGAAGGAGCTGACGATCCCCTGCAGCGCCGCGAAGCCAAGGACGTCGACACCTGAGAGCAGGAAGCCGATCCAGACGATCCAGAACACGATGGTACCGGCGAGATCCTCGGCTGCCGGCAGGTCGGCGCCCCGGAGCATCGCGCTCACGCCCTGCCGGTCGCAGAGACGCCCGAAGCCGACACGCGTCAGGACGTACCGCATGACACGTCGGCAGAGCGTCGCGATGAGCCAGCCGACGAGCACGATGCTCGTCGTGATCACCAGGCGCGGCAGCAACGCGGCTGCCGACTGAAAGAAGTTCGTGGCTGCCTCACGCAGCGCGGTGACGACCATCTCGGTCATGGGCTACCTGCCTTGGGTTGTGGTCGTCCAGCGCTCGACGACCTGGTTCCTGATTCGCTCGAAGTCCACGCAGAGATCCTCGAGAGCGGTATCCACCGCATCACCGGGGGCGGCGCCATACGTGCAGAGAAACGAGCCCGCGCGCGCCCGATAGAGCGGCAGCAGGGCCTGGACGAGGTGATCGCGCCTCATGACACCGCGCTGATACGCCACGAGGAAGTCGGCCACGGTGGCCGCCCACAACGGGCCGGGATAGTGCGGCGCGGGTTCGTTCGCGGCGGCGACGATCGCGGCAAGCGAATCAGGGCCGATCACCGCGCGCAGGATGTCCTCGAGGTTCCGTACGTCGTCCGCGAACGACGCGAGCAGGCTCGTGCCGTCGTCGGCGGAGCGGCCGGCCGAATCCGGCTCGGCACTCTGGCGGTGCGCACCGAGGGTCAGCACGGCCTCGCCGGCGGCCGTCGTCCAGCGGCCTGCGTAAGCCGCGAGGGCCAGCAGCGCGTCGCCCACGATCTGCGGGAACACGGCGGCGAGTGGCGGCTGGGGTCGTCCCGCGGCAGCCGTGCGCCGGCCGAGGACGACCTGGCCTGTCTTGAACGGCCCGGACAGCGCGGCCGCGGTCAGCCAGACGGTTCCGCCATCCGCGGCGGCGTCAGCCGTTTCGGTCGAGTCCTCGCCCCACGCCGCCGCAAAGCGTCCGGAGCAGGCGAACTCGCTGGCCGACGGTTCGTGCAACCGGCGGCCGAACAGGCTGCCGAAGAGCGGACGCAGGAGCTGCGTGACCAGGAGCCCGTCGGCGGGAGGGCGGTCGTAGACCGGTGTAACGAAATCGAGTTCGTGTTCGCCGACCGGCCGGGCCAGCGCCGCCACCCGCTCCGGCGTGACGCTGAGATCAGGGTCGAGCATCACCACGACCCGCGCCTGCAGCAGGTCCGCCGCCCTGAGCACGAGCCGGCTGGCGTCCCCCTGGCCCGGCATCGGCCGGTACGGCGTGCTGATCCGGTGCGTCGTGCGCAGGCCGTGGGATGTCGTCACCGTGTCGGCATCCGTGACCCCGCGATCCCGCACGATCGCGACGGTGGCGTCCGTCGAGCCTCCATCGGAGTGGATGAGTACCGTCCGCTGGCGGGGAAAGTGCCGCAGGAAGCAGGTCTGCACGGCCTTCACCATGTCGCCGATCGTCGAGGCGTGGTTCAGCGTCGGGATCCCGACGACGAGGTCCACCTGGCCGACTCCGACAAGCTGGCGGAGCAGGTCGTCCGAGATCAGCGTGTTCCCACTCACGGGCATCGTCTCCCTGTTCGGGCAGTCAGGCGCGGCGGAGTCTGAACCAGTAGAAGTCGTACGGCCCGAGCGTGAGCAGGTACGGCAGCTCACCCAGTCGTGGAAAGAGACTGTTGCCGAACATCTCGACCGGGACGAGGCCCGCCAGCGCGCGCAGGTCCAGCTCCACGGCCTGGACCGTCCCCGACAGGTTGTTCACGACCAGGACCTGCTGCTTCTCGTAGGTCCGGATGTAGGCCAGCACGCGATGATTCGTCGGTGTCAGGAAGGTGATGCTGCCGCGGCTGAAGACCTGCGTCGAGTTCCGCGTACGAATCAGCCGCCTCGTCCAGTTCAGCAGGGAGTGCGGGCTGCGTTCCTGCGCGGCCACGTTCACCGCCTGATACCCGTAAAGAGGGTTCGAGATCAGCGCGAAGGCCAGCCGTTCGGGATCGGCGCCGGAGAACCCGGCGTTCCAGCCACCGCTCCACTGCATCGGCGTCCGCACGCCGTTACGGTCGCCGAGGTAGATGTTGTCGCCCATGCCGATCTCGTCGCCGTAGTAGAGGATGGGGCTGCCCGGCAGGGACATCAGCAGGCCGTTCATCAGCTCGATCCGGCGTCGATCGCCATCGAGGAGCGGCGCGAGGCGCCGGCGAATGCCGAGGTTCAGCCTGGCGACCGGATCGCGCGCGTACTCGTCGTACATGTAGTCGCGCTCCTCGGCCGTCACCATCTCGAGCGTGAGTTCATCGTGATTGCGGAGGAAGATGCCCCACTGGCAGCTCGCCGGTATGTCCGGCGTGCGGTCGACGATCTCGACAATCGGCTTCCGGTCTTCCAGCCGCAATGCCATGAACATGCGCGGCATCAGCGGGAAGTGGAACGCCATGTGGAACTCGTCGCCGTCGCCGAAGTAGGGCCGCACATCTTCGGGCCATTGGTTGGCCTCGGCCAGCAGCACCTTGTCGGTGTAGTGCTCGTCCAGCCGGCGCCGCAGGAACTTCAGGACGTCGTGGGTTTCCGGGAGGTTCTCGCACGACGTGCCCTCACGCTCGATGAGGTAGGGCACGGCGTCGACGCGGAAGCCGTCGACGCCCAGATCGAGCCAGAACCGCATGACGTTCCACATTTCCTCGCGCACGGCCGGGTTGTCGTAGTTCAGGTCCGGCTGGTGACTGAAGAAGCGGTGCCAGTAGTACGCCTTCGAGATCGGGTCCCAGGCCCAGTTGGACGATTCCGTGTCGAGGAAGATGATGCGGACGTCGCGATAGCGCTCGTCCGTGTCGCTCCAGACGTACCAGTCGCGCTTCGGGTTGTCCGTCGAACTCCTGGCCTCCTGGAACCACGGGTGCTTGTCGGACGTGTGGTTCGTGACGAGCTCGGTGATCACCCTGAGCCCGCGCGCGTGGGCGGCGTCGACGAAGACCTTGAAGTCCTCGAGGGTCCCGTACGCCGGGTGAATGCCGTAGTAGTCGGCGATGTCGTAGCCGTCGTCGCGAAACGGCGATGGAAACGTCGGCAGGAGCCAGAGGCAGTCGACACCGAGGCTCTGGAGGTAGTCGAGCTTGCTCGTGAGGCCCTTGAAGTCGCCGACGCCGTCACCGTCACTGTCGCAGAACGTCTTGACGTGCAGCTGGTAGAAGACCGCGTCCTTGTACCACAGCGGCCGATCCGCGCCGAGCGGGGACGGGCGGCTCATGGCGACACCAGGGTCAGAATGTGTGCCGGTCCTTCGACCGGATCCAGCCGGACATAGTGACGCTCGCCCCGCCACGCGAAGGTCTCGTCCGTCAGCAGGTCGCGCACGAAGAAGGAACCGTCACCGCCGGCACCGAGGGCGGCCGCCGGCACGTCGATCCAGCCATGCTGAATCCGGTGCGGGTCGAGATTCACGACGGTCAGCACACGGTCGGCTCCGTCGGGGGACGCCTTCGAATAGGCGACGAGTTCGACATTGTCGGTGGGATGGAACTGCAGGCCCCGGTCGAACTGCAGCGCGACGTGCTCGCGGCGGATCCGATTGACGGCGGCCACCAGATTCTTGATGTGGCCGGGACGGTCCCAGTCCCAGTGCCGGATCTGGTACTTCTCGGAGTCGAGGTACTCCTCCGTTCCCGGTGCCGCGGCCCGGTTCTCGCACAGCTCGAATCCGCTGTAGATCCCGTAGGTCGCACCCAGGGTTGCCGCCAGCACCAGACGGATGCGGAATGCCGGAGGCCCACCCTCCTGCAGAAACGCGTGCAGGATGTCTGGCGTATTGGCGAAGAGATTCGGGCGCAGGTACTCGGCAAGCGCGGTGGCGGTCAGCTCGGTGAAGTAGGTCTCGATCTCCTCCTTCGTGTTGCGCCAGGTGAAGTACGAGTAGGACTGGGTGAACCCGAGCTTCGCGAGGTAGCCCATGACCTTCGGGCGCGTGAAGGCCTCAGCCAGGAAGATGACCCCGGGATCGATCCGCCGGGCCTCGGCAATCAGCCATTCCCAGAACCGGTAGGGCTTGGTGTGCGGGTTGTCGACCCGGAAGATCGTCACGCCGTGCGCCATCCAGAACCGCACGATCTCGAGCAGTTCGTGCCACAACGACTGCCAGGCCTCCGATTCGAAGTCGAAGGGATAGATGTCCTGGTACTTCTTGGGCGGGTTCTCGGCGTACTTGATCGTGCCGTCCGGGCGGTGCCGGAACCATTCGGGATGGGCCGTAACGTACGGATGGTCCGGCGAGCACTGGTAGGCGAGGTCGAGCGCGACGTCGAGGCCGACTCGACGCGCGGCGTCGACGAACGCGTCGAAGTCGTCGAGCGTGCCGAGACCAGGTTCGACGGCCGTGTGGCCGCCGTGTGCGGAGCCGATGGCCCACGGACTCCCGGGGTCGCCCGGCTGCGCCACCAGTGCGTTGCCACGCCCCTTCCGGAAGCTGGTGCCGATCGGGTGGATGGGCGGCAGATAGACGACGTCGAAACCGAGTGCGGCGACGTTGGGCAGGTGCGCGGCGGCCTCCTGGAACGTGGCGCTCCGCGTGGGGTTCGGCCCCCACGAGCGCGGGAACATCTCGTACCAGGAGCCAAACCGCGCCCGCTCCCGATCGACCGTCACCCGAAGGACGCGGCCGTAGCTCGACGCCAGGCGTCGATCGGCATGGCGGACCATCGCGTCGAGCAGGCGATCGTCCAGCGCGGCGTTCGCGCGGACCGAAAGATCGGCGTCGCCGGCCAGCATCCGGGAGGCGTCGGTCAGCAGGGCGGCGTCCCCGTGCGCCTGAGAGTGTCCGGCGGCCCGGCGACCGGAACCCGACGACGTGCGGCCGGACGGCGTCGGCCCGCAGAGCGCCGCGGCTGCCGCAACGATCTCCGACCCCTCGAGGAGTTCAGTCGGTACCTCCATGCCGGCGCGCACCTTGAGGAGGAGTTCCCGCCTCCACGACAGGAACCGGTCCACCCACGCCACGACGGTGTATTCGTAGTCGCCGACGTCCGACACCACGAAGCCGGCGTGCCACTCGTCGTTGCCGAGCGCTGCCATCGGTGTCTCCGTCCAGGCGACGGCGCCGGCCCGCCGATGCTGCAGCTGCACGGCCAGCACGTCATGCCCGTCGGCGTGCACGTGGGCGGTCACATCGACGCGTTCGCCGATGGTGCGCTTGATCGCGAAACGACCGGCGTCGATCTCGGGCAGCACGCGCTCGACCACGACGCGGCACCGGCCGTCGGCGTCCGCCGGTGCAAGGCGCCGCCTCGTCCGGTCGGCTGCGTCCTGCCCGCGGGACCGGGCGCCGGTCCTGGCTGTCGCTTTCGGTGCGGGTTCAGACATGGGCAGGCGCCTCGACAGACGAATGCAGGCGCGGCGTTCGAGCGCGCCGTGAGCGTGAAGTGTGCGTGGCCGGCGCCCGGTGCGGCTCCGACCTCGGGACCGGCGGAATCGAACACGCGCGTCCGCCTAGCCACTGGACCATGGGCCCGATCGCGTTGGCGCAGTGATCGAGCACAACCCGGTTCGGATTGAAGCGATGACCCCAGACCTGGTTCACGGTTCTGGCCTCCCTTCCGGGCGGCGCCTTAGTGCCGTCGCGTCGTCAGTGTAGTGCGTCTCACCGGCCTGCCGCATCACGCCCCCACGGGACGGCCACGCACTCACGTTCCTCCGCCGCGCCACCGGAGCGCTGGCGATGTGTGCAGAAGTGCTCGGGGAGGTTAGGAACCGTTGCGGCGGAGTTGAAGGAACCGGGGAATCAAGACCGGGAATGAAGGTGTGGTGGACCACTCTCCCGCCAGTTGGAACCGGCTCAGCGAGCCTTCACTAGATGGGGTCCGGGCGGGCGCTCTGAGCCTTGTCGATCGACCAGCCGGCTGCTTCCTCGCGCGTCGTCTGAACAGGCTCAGGTCTGAACCCAATACCCACGTCGTCAGGTGCCTCAGCGAAGTCCTGTCCGCTACTTGATGGCCAGCGGGATGGCCTCGTTCGAGACCATAGATGACGCGTAAATACGCGCTAGAATCCGACATGACCTCTCTCCGGGGTGCCGTCCTTCGTATCTATTGAAGCGCGGACAACAAAGTCGACGAGGCCTGTTGATGCGGCTGCTTGTGTGTGCTGTCGTTCTGTTTGCCGTGACAATTACTGCTTCGGCTGCGCAGCAGAGGCCGAAGTCTGCCGCCTCACCGGTAGCATCAGCGCAACGTCCGAAGGCGGCGAACCCGCGATCAACGGCAACGCCCAAAAGCAGTTGCTCGCCATCAGAGCCCGAGTTGCGCGCGCTGGCAGCGGACCTCTACAAGCGACTTCCTGAGCAAGAAGCGTTTCTGGCCGCGCTCGATGAGGCCGTCGGACTTCCGCCGAACCTTTCGGTTGTCGAACGTCTCATCCTGGTGCATTACAGCGAAGAGCTAACGATCCTTGTGTCATCACCGTATGAGGTATTCCGAACCGGGCTCTCAGAGGCGATTCGCAAGCGCAATCCGATCAGTTCTGCGCCCGTGCCTTCCGGTTATATCTTGACGGTGTCACCGTCCAGGATTACCTCTCCGGACATCGAGAAGGTCATTCTCGAGCGAGACGGTACAGCCGTCACGCCGATTGCCAGCGCGCTTGTCGCCAGGGAGTTGTCGACTCGACTCGGCGCGAAGACGGTGCTCCACGCTGGGACGATTGGCTATCCGTGCTCCGCATTCGCACCTGGCGCAACGGTGCGCATAACCGCAATTCCGGCGTCCGGCGAGAATATCGTCAAGACTCTGACGCCAGATACGATCGCCAGACCAAGGAAAGCGTCAGAAATCGCGCCACCGCCCGAGTATTTTGAAGTGCGGATGGCATCGGACGCCGGTCGATGGCGCGTCGAAAGCTTGCACCCGACGTTTACCTGGAGCCGTTGTGCCGCGTCTGTTGGTACAAGAAGCACGGCGATAAGTGACCTTTCACCAAATGGCTCGGTCAGCGTGAGTCCGGCAGACTTCATGCCAGCACTGGAGGGAGCCGACCGCGTGACGATGCCTGCGATTTCTTGCACAGTCGGCGGGCAACGCTACGAAGCCGTCGTTCGTCCGTAGCGCACTCCACAATTGAAGCTTGCCGGCGCTTCCCGCGCCGCGGCGTGCGGCCACGGTCCGAGCACTCTCGTTCATCACCGTGTGCGTCTTGAACCTGCGCGCAAAGGCCGGCTGGATCGGCGCGGATGGACGGTAGCGGGTGACGATCTATGCCCGTGACGTCTTTGTCGAGAATCGTGACACTCGTATCCGCGCCAGTTCCGGGTTCGCGCCTGCGGTTTGCTAAAACGCCGGAAGTCCGAGTTTGTCGAAGAAAGCGCGATTGCGCTCCTTCGCTTGGTTCACCATTCTGTCGAACGAGTTGACCTCAACATACGCCTTCATATTGCGCATGTAGCCGAAGAATCCCATCCGGTCGCTAGTAATCTGCAGGTCATGACGGAACTTACAGGCCTCCTGAATGGGTTCAGTTAGGTCGCAAATTACGTAACAGTAGCCGGGAATGTCGTCAGGGTCAGGGATCGGTCGACCTTCAGCGGTCGTGACCCTTCCGCGCCGAATCAATCGCAAGTAGTTCAGCGCCTGCTCTACCGGATCGCTGTCATCGTCGCGCATCGGTCGCTTCAGTTCGATCACTACGAGCGACGCAAACGGCGGTGTCTTCGTTTCCGACATCAACACGGGGTTATCGAAGACGTTCAGCGCGAGTAGGTCCGGCTCCTTTGTCGACGTTGAACCAGTGATCGGCATTTTCGCGAGCGTTTGATCAGACGCTAGGTAGTTGTGGAAGGCCAGGCGCTCGTCAACGAGCCAGAGGTTGCAGTTATCGAGCATCACATCAGCCGAGTCGACGCGCATCGGCATGATAAGCGTGTGGATCAGATCCTCGCGGGCATATTTGCCGTCTGCGCCTCGTTTGATAGCCTGCGCCAGCAGCTCGATCACCACCCGCCGATGGGCAACATAGCCGACAAGGTCAGACATCTTCACGTCTTCGACCTTCCGCATGTAGTCGGCAATACGTGCCTTGTAGTCAGTAGTGGACTCGTTGAGTCGTGGCGTCAGCAGCTCGTGGCCTTCATCGAGTAGTTGCCGCTCCAACTCGGCGAAGTGCCGGTGTAGCGTAAGCTCGAGGTCTTTATCGTTAATGTCGGGGTCGATATTCAGCGCGTCGGGCGCGATGCGCCGCAGGATCGGCCGATAGCGCGGCGCCTTCTCGGAAACGAATCGCGTCACGCGTTCGCGGGCCCGTTCCTTGACGCCAACTAAGTAGTTCTCCAAGTGCTTGGCCGCCTCACCGACTACGAGGTTTCTGATGTCTGACCAGCTGATATCCGTACCATCGAAAAGCCCCTCGACCTCGGTCGTCGGAAGGTCGAAGGCGCTGCGCTCAGGACGGACGCGCTCGTCGAGAAGCGGCGAGCTAACGTAGCAGACATAGACGAACTCTCCCTCGCCGTCGCGGAGGCTCCGGTGCAGGCCGGGGATGCGGCCTTCGAGTTTCTCGTCATCGACGAGGCGATTGTTCGCACAGTAGGCAATCGCGTGCTCCGTCGCTGCTGACGTACGCAGTTTCACGTGCAGCAGCTCGAACGGTCGGCCCTTCAGTTGCAGCACCTGTCGAACTGCCTGCGTGTGCATGTGCCGTTCGAACACTTCATGCAGATCCAGCGCTTCGCCGTCGTCCTCGAGTGTCATCGCAGGACAGCTGCCCGGCCGCACGAAGTACCAGAGGCAGTGCTCAATCAGCGCATTCGCAATCCCGTCAGCCGTCTTTCGGGACTTCGCTCGAAACTTTGGGTCGAATTCCACCAGGCGCACAGTCGTCTCACGTGTTGCACCGGCTGGTGGTGTGGCCACATCCTCGGCGGTCACGCCGTTTGTAGAAAACTCGAATGTGCGCAGTGCCAACGCGTCACCGTCTTCAAACGTGCTGACGACCTCCACCCGGCTGAACGCCTTTAACCAAAGCAGGCGTCCTATCCCGCGGCCGCCCTTCGCGACCTTGTGTTCGGTATCCAAGGTGAGGAATGCGTCGAAGTTCTCGGCGTTGAAGCCGACGCCGTTGTCGGTGACGGTGAAAGCCAAGATCTCAGGAACAAACTGTCCACCCGACTTGCGGTCATCATCGAACAGCGTCGTTTCTCGCTCAATGGTGATGCGTATGCGACCGTAGTCGGGTGGAATTCCGGCCTCTTCTATGCCGTGAATCGAATTAATCACGGCTTCGAAGAGCGGCAGTAGGCCGTGTGACTGCGGCAAGGATGTATTCCGCAGCCGCCCATTTAGGTTTGTCGCGATGTTCATCTTCGGAAACAGCCGCATGGGCTATGGTGACGGTCAGACGTGACAGGCCGGGTCACGCGACACGGCTTGGCGCTCAGAGAATACAGCCGAACGATAGGCCTGACGTCGTCGAACCAAGCTGTTGGGGCCGTCGGAAACGCACGTTTCCTTGGCCGAAGGCCTTTAGGCAGGCGCATTTGCACTGCGCCGACGCCTGCAAAGGTCTGGTTTTCCTGTCAGCAGCCGGCAGGGAGGCTAGGACCGTCTGTCTGACCCCTAGGCGCGTGACTCCAAGCCCCAGCTTGACTGTTCCTCTCAGCCTACGGCCCGGTACGGAGCCGCCTCGAGGTGAAGTTCGCTGACAATCTTTTGAACGCTGTCTGAGTCTCCCTCGGCCAGTAGGCCACCGAGATCGTCGAAGGACTTGATCGTTCGAAATCGCTTGACCGGCGCGATGTAGACGACGACCGGCTTGTGATCCCGAGAAAGATTGACAACGTTGTTGACCGTGCCCTTGCTCTTGCCATCCCAAAGCATGAGCCCGTAATCCGCCGCATCCGCCATCGTGCGGTCCTTGAGGGAGTAGTAGTCGAAGCCTTTCGCGCCGTTCGGGGCATCAACCTCGCGCGTCGGCCAATGTCCGACGTTGTTGCGGCAGTGATCCTTCATGCAGTGCACGAGGACGTTCGGATACGACTTGTCGGCCAGGTGTCGCTGAACGGCCTTGTCGGCGCCGTTGGCGTCACCCACAAGGATCTGAAAGCCCTTCTCGATGATGGTATCGAGACGGCTCCTCACCTCAGCCGGCAACCGAGAGATGTGTCTTGAGCCGGCGACGAAGACGATCAATGACTGGCTCATCTCGTTCGTGTCATCGTGAGCGCTCGGATCTCGGCGGCGCCCATCTCTTGCAGCACCTCCGCGACGCGTTGCAGGGTGCTACCAGTCTCCCATAGGTCATCGACGACCAAGACCCTCTGACCGCCGACGGTGTCGGTGCCGGCCTGAATCGCCGCGGATAGCAGCGGAGCGCGCTCGTCCCGCGAAACGTTCTTCATTTGCGGAGTTGCCGTGGCTTTGACCACCGCGGCGGTGACATATGGCACTCCGAGAGCCGCAGCAATCCCCATCGCGATCTCCAGGGCGGGTTGTCTTGTGCGGTGCAACGAAGGCGGTGGTGTCACCACGCAGTCGATGGCGCCATTCCACCGTTCGTTCACGAAACGAACGGCGGTGTCTACGATGTCGCCTGGAGAGCCGTTTCGGTACTTCAACTGGTAAACGAGTTCGCCCAGTGCTGAGCGCTTCGTCTGGAACTGCATGTGCTCGCCCAGGTACCCGATCGGTTCGCTGGAGATCACATGTCGGTCGAGGGTAAAACCCTCGACCCACGGTCCGCTGATCGGTTCCGAATGGATGTCCACGACCGCCATGCGTCCTCCGATGAGCCGATTCTCGTCCTCTGGACGGCCGCTTCGACAGCAGCCGCCACAGACTTAGTCTCCGAGGTACGTCAACAGCGAGTTCATTGTTCGAACCGCCGTAACCGGAAGATCTTACAGTTGGCTACCCGCGTCCATGGGTGAAATGGGGAGAGTGGTGGACCTGACCGGGATCGAACCGGTGACCTCCTGAATGCCATTCAGGCGCGCTCCCAGCTGCGCTACAGGCCCATGTCTGAGGGGGAGATAACGATAGTAGCACGGCCTCGACGGCCATCCCGGATCAGCTTGTGGTGACGGCGGCGTACACCAGCGCCAGCCAGCGGCTGAGGCTCTGCGCCGCCTCGTCCGGTGTCCGCCCGTAGAAGGGCATCATCGCGGACGGACCGCCCGCGGTCCGTTGCAGTTGCGCACGCCACCGGACCGGGTTGCCCGTCACCGGGGACACCTCGATCCGGACGGTTCGTCCGCCGATCACTTCCTCATATTGCTGTGCCGTTCCGCTCATTGCCCGCCGCGCGTCTCCACCTGAAGGAGAGTCGATTCTATTGAGCGCGCCGGTTCGATCAAGCGAAGCGCCACGCGATCATCCGTGCACAGCCGCGTTCGCGCGCGGATCGCGCCGGATCCCGCGGAAAAAAAACTCGACCCGCGCGAGGCTCCACACGTTTTCCACGTTCGTTGCACAGGATTTCCACACGTGCGTGACCTGGCCTGTCCCGGACCGGGTTGTACAATCCCCGGGTTGCGAGGATCCCTGCTGCGCGGCTGCGCCGGATGTGTCATGGCGCTGACGATCCTGGCGGTGGTGTGCGTGCCCGCGGCGCGGGCGGCCACGACCGAGGCCCCGCTGCTGCTGCGGCTGTTTCTCACGGGCGGCGGCGCACTGGTCAGCTACGGGGAATACAGCCGCACGCCGGACCTCGTGGTGTTCGCGATGCCGGTCGGCGGACCGATCGAGGAGCCGCACGTGCAGGTGGTCTCGCTGCCCGCGGCGGCGATCGACTGGCCGCGCACGGAGAAGTACGCCGCGGGCGCGCGGTACCACCACTACGCCGCGACGCGCGGCGAGGAGGAGTACCGTCAGCTGACGGACGAGGTCGCCCGCACGCTGAACCTGATCGCGTCGACGACCGACCCCGCCGCCGCGCTGCAGATCGCGGGCCGGGCGCGGCTGGCGCTGCTGCGCTGGCCGCAGGATCACTACGACTACCGCGCGCGCGACATCGAGGAGATCGTCTGGCTGATCGACGAATCGATCGGCGCGCTGCGCGCGAAGCTCGGCGTCGGCGCGTTCGACGTCGCGCTGACGGCCCGGACCGCGGAGGTCGAGCCCGTCGGCCCGCCGCCGGACCCGCTGCGGCCCCTCGACGTGCTGAACGGCATGCTGGCCGCCGCGCGCGTCTCGCCGCGCTCCGCCGATCGGCTGGTGCTGCTGCAGGCCGCCGCGCACTATCTCGAGGCGGCGAAGGTGCTGCCGCCGCGCGAGCTGGCGCCGATGCGGAAGACGCTCCGCGAGCGGATGCTCGGGGAGCAGCGCGTCGATGCCCGCTACGCGAAGTGGTCCGCGAAGGTGCTCCGGCAGGCCAGCGCGGCGGCCGCGCGCGGCCGCGTCGGCGAGGTGCAGACCATCGCCTCCCGCATTCTCGATGACGACCGCCGGATGGGGCAGGCGCGTCCCGATGTCGTGGGGACGGTCCTCACCGCCGTGCGTCAGAAGGCCGAGGAGGCCACCACACTCCGGTTGCAGCAGGACCGGCGGCTGATGAACCGCAGTCTGTACACCCGGTACGCGCGCGCCGTCGGTCCGTTCCTCCAGCAGATCGAGAAGCTGCAGCCGGTGCTCGAGCAGATCCGGCGTCAGGAAGGGCCGGCGCCCGCCGAGCTCACGCGCTGGATGAACAGGCTGGCCGGGGGCGGCAACCTGCTCGACAAGCAGTCGGCGCCGGACGGGATCGCCGGGTCGCACGGCATGCTGGTCGGCGCGTGGCACCTCGCCGAACAGGCGCTGCGCTCGCGGCAGGCGGCCGTGGCCGGCGGCAGCACCGCGCTGTCGACCGAAGCGTCGTCCGCCGCGGCGGGGGCGCTGCTGCTCATCCGCAACGCCCAGCGCGAACACCACGCGTTCGTCGACGGACTCCCGACCAGGTGATCACGCCCCGCACCACGCGGCTGGTGCGGGTGCGCCGCAGCCGCGACCTGGCCACCGTTCTCGGCCAACTCTGGCTGGGCGGGCCGCTGCTGCACGCCGACCCGCTGGCCGCCCGCGACACGCTCGTCGTGCTGCCGACCCGGGCCGCGGGGCTCCACCTCAGGCGCGCGATGGAAGCGCGAACCGTGGGCGCCGGCGACGCCCTCATCCTGCCGGACATGGTGACCCGCGCCGGGCTGGTGGAGGCGCTGGCGCGCCGCCTGCCGGACGCTCCGCCCTCGTTGACGGCCGTCGAGCGGGCCGTGCTGATGGGCGCGGCGTGCCGGGCGTCGGTCGCGCGCGGGGTCGCACCGCCGTTCCGGCTCCGTGCGGGGCTCGTGTCGTCGATGGTCGAGTTCTACGACGGCCTCCGGCGGCTGGGGCAGTCCGTCGACGCGTTCGAACGCCTGACCGCGGGCTCGCTCGAACCGGAGTCGGCGATCGACCGCGGCGCCGAGCGCCTGCTCCGGCAGACGCGGTTCCTGGCGGACGCCTTCCGCGGCTTCGAGCGCGCCGTCGGCGATACGGGCCGGCTCGACGAGCACGGCCTCCGCGAGGCGGTGCGTACCCGCCCCGCGGACCGGCCGTGGCGGCACGTCGTCGTCGCGTGCCGCGATGCGTTCGCCAGCGCGCTCGGCCTCTGGCCGGCGGACTTCGACCTGCTGACGCGCGTGCCCGGCCTGGAGCGGCTGGACGTGGTGGTCACGGAGGCCGCGCTCGCCGGCGAGCTGCACGAACGGCTGCGCCGATGGCTGCCGGAGGCGGACGAGGTGACGGCGGATGACGTCGTGGCGGCCGACGCGACCGCCGGGGCCGGGGCCTCCGGGCCGGACGCGGGGCCGGTGCTGCTCGTGCGGGCGCGACCGGCCGGCGACGACGCGTCGCCGGGCGGCGGCCTGGCGCCGCGCGTCCACCTCTCCCGCGACCGCGAGGAGGAGGTGCGCGACTTCGCGCGCCGGATCAAGGTGCAGGCGCGCGACGCGGCGCCGGTGCCGCTGGAGGCCACGGCGCTCGTCGTGCGCCGTCCGTTGCCGTACGTCTACCTGACGGGCGAGGTGCTCGCCACCGCCGGCGTGCCGTGCCAGCGCTCGGACGCGCTGCCGCTGGCCGCCGAGCCGTTCGCGGCCGCGCTCGACCTCGTAGCCAGCGGCGTGGCCGCGGCGTGGTCCCGCGCCACGCTCGTCGCGCTGCTGGCGTCGCCGTTGTTCGAGTTCGAGGCGTCGCCGGGCCGGCGGACCCTCTCGGCGTTCGACCGCGCGCTGCACGAGGCGGGCTTCCTCGGCGGCGCGGAGGCGATGGGCCAACTCGTGACGCGGTGGGCGGCCGACCCGGCGCAGGCGCGCCTCGCCGCCGCGGGCCGTCTGGCGTGTGCCGTGCTCGACGAACTCGCGCCGCTGGGCGCCGATCGGCCGGCCGCCGAGCACGTGCGCGTGCTGCGGACGTTCCTGACCGCGCACGGCCGGTCGCGCGTGCCGTCCGAGGCCGCGCTCCGCTTCGCGCGTGCGCGGGCGGCCGTGCTCAACGGCCTGATCGAGATGGAAGCCGCGTTCGCCGCGCACGACCCCACGCCCGTGGCGTTCGCGGACGTCGACGCCGTCATCAAGGGCTGGGTGGAGGCGCACACCTTCGCGCCGCGCGCGGGTGAGGCGGGCGTGCACCTGGCCGACGCCGAGAGCGCGGTGTTCGGCGCGTTCGACGACGTGCAGATCGCCGGGCTCGTCGACGGCGAGTGGCCGGCGCGGCCGGCAGCCGGGATCTTCTATCCCACGGGTCTGCTGCGCGACCTCGGCTGGCCGGGGGACCGCGACCGCGTCGCCGGCGAGCGCGCGCTGCTCGCGGATCTGGTGGCGCTGCCGCGCCTGCGGCTGGTCGCCTCCGCGTTCCACCTGGAGGACGACGCGCTGGTGCCGCTCTCGCCGCTGGTTGACCTGCTCGACGCGCTGCCTGCCGCGCCCGCGCCGGACGTCACCGGCCTGCGCGTGGGGCTCGACGAAGCGCTGATGGGCGCGGTGCCCGCCGTGGCGGATGGTGACGAGGCACGGCAGGCGTGGCTCGCGCTCCGGCTCGACCGCCCGGCCCCGGAGTCGCTGGCGCCCACCGTCACGATGCGGCCGTATTCCGTCAGCGCGCTCGAGCGCTATCAGGACTGCCCGTTCAGGTTCTTCGCGAGCGAGGTGCTGCGGATCGATGAGCCGCCGGAGGATCAGTCCGCGCTGACGCCGCGGGCCCGCGGCACGCTGATCCACGCCGTGCTCCAGCGGTTCTTCGACGAGTGGGATCGCTCGGGCCGCGCGCTGACGCCCTCGGCGGTCGTCGAGGCGCGCCGCCACCTGGGTGCCGTGGTCGACGAGGCGCTCGCCGCGCTGCCCGCGTCTGACGCGGCGCTCGAACGGGCGCGGTTCTTCGGGTCGCCCGTCGCGCCCGGATTCATCGACGTGCTGCTCCGGCTCGAAGCGAGCCGCGCCGAACCCGCCCGCAGCCGGTGGCTCGAGCGGCGGATGGAGGGCCGCTTCAGCCTCGGCAGCCCGGACCGGCAGGTGGAATTGCGGGGCGTCGTCGATCGGGTGGACCTGCTGGACGGGCGACGGCTGCGCGTCATCGACTACAAGTCCGGCGCGGTGCCGCAGCCCCGCCGGGCGCTCCAGGCGCCGATCTACGCGTTGTTCGCCGCCGAGCGGCTCGCCGAGGCGGACGGCGGCGAGCCGTGGACGATCGACGAGGCGTCCTACGTCGCGTTCAGCGGCAAGCGGACCGTCGCCCCGGTGATCAAGCCGGGCGCGAAGGACACCGCCGCCGTGCTGGCCGACGTGCGCGAGCGGACGTTCGAGATGCTCGACCGGATCACGGCCGGCGCGTTCCCGGTGAAGCCGCACGACATCATGACGTGCCGCTTCTGCAGCTACGCCCCGGTGTGCCGGAAGGACTACGTGGGCGATGAGTAGCGGCCGCCTGCCCTTCGACTCCGCTCAGGACAAGCCCTTCGACTCCGCTCAGGACAGGCCCTTCGGCGACGCTCAGGGTGAACCTGCTCGGCCGCTGGAACCGGCGCTGCCACCCGAGGTCGTCGAGCAGGACGCGGCGGCGCGCCGCGCGGCCGTGGATCCGCGCCGCAACGTGGCGCTGCAGGCGTCGGCCGGCACCGGCAAGACGCGTGTCCTCGTGGACCGCTTCGTCAACCTGCTCCAGGCCGGCGTCGACCCCGCGAACATCCTCGCCATCACGTTCACGCGGAAGGCCGCGGCCGAGATGCGCGAGCGGATCGTCGCCACGCTGCGGCTGGCCGCCGAGCGCGGTGACCTGCCGCCCTCGCGCTGGGCGGTGCTGCGCGACCGGCTCGCCGACATCGCGATCAGCACCATCGACGCGTTCTGTCTGTCGCTGCTGCGCGAGTTTCCGCTCGAGGCCGACCTCGACCCCGGCTTCCGGATGGCCGACGACACCGAGGTGCCGCGCCTGATGGACGAGGCGATCGACCGCACGCTCCGGACCGGCCGCGCGCTCGCGCGGGAGGACGAAGGCGTCGCGTTCGTGTTCCGCCAGCTGGGCGACCGGCGCGTCCGGCAGGGTCTCGCGGCGCTGCTGTCGCGGCGGCTCGTGGCGCCGTCGCTGCTCGACCGGTTTCTGGACGGCGGCACCGTGACCGCCGACGAGGCGTCGCGCCGGCTGGTCGACGACCTGAAGGCCGC
>JBFXBH010000021.1:0-1730 GCA_050183355.1 Vicinamibacterales bacterium
GCACGCCGGCCTTCCGCATCGCCATCGCCATCACGCGGCGGCCGCCATCGCCGTCCTCGGATGGCGCCGTGATGTGGTACGCGTCGCCGGAGAGGCCGTAGCCCACGACCTCCGCGTAGATGGGTGCGCCGCGGTTCACCGCGTGCTGGAGTTCCTCGAGGACCAGGACGCCGGCGCCCTCGCCGATGATGAACCCGTCGCGGTCCTTGTCGAACGGCCGGCAGGCCTTCTGCGGGTCGTCGTTGCGCGTCGACAGCGCGCGCATGGCCGCGAACCCGCCGACGCTCATCGGGGTGATGGCGGCCTCCGACCCGCCCGCGATCATCGCGATGGCGTCGCCGCGCCGGATGATCTCGAACGATTCGCCGACCGCGTGGGCCGACGCCGAACACGCCGTACAGGTGGCGAGGTTCGGCCCCTTGGCGCCGAAGCGGATCGACACCTGCCCGGCGGCCAGATTGATGATGGACGACGGAATGAAGAACGGCGAGATCTTGCGCGGGCCCCCGTTGAGCAGCGCGATGTGCTCCTGCTCGATGGTGATGAACCCGCCGATGCCGGAGCCGATGAAGGCTCCGACCTCATGGGCGTTCGCGTCCGTGATCGGGAGCTTCGAGTCATCCATCGCGAACTGCGCCGCCGCAAGCGCGTACTGGATGAAGAGGTCCATCTTCTTGACCTCCTTCTTCTCGACCCAGTTCAGCGGGTCGAAGCCCTTGACCTCGGCCGCGATCTGCGCGGCGTAGGCGCTGACGTCGAAGCGGGAAATACGGGTCACGCCGCTGGTGCCGGACACCAGCGCACGCCAGTTGTCCTGGGTGCCGATGCCCAGCGCGGACACCAGCCCGATCCCCGTGATGACGACCCGCCTCTGCTGCACGCCCTCTCCTCCGCCGGATGGTCGACGGCTACTTCTTGCCCTTGGCGTGGGCCTCGATGTAATCGATGGCTTCCTTGACGCGGGTGATCTTCTCGGCGTCCTCGTCGGGAATCTCGATCCCGAACTCCTCCTCGAACGCCATCACCAGCTCCACCGTGTCGAGCGAATCGGCGCCCAGATCGTCCACGAAGGACGCGTCCGCGGTCACTTCCTCCTCGTCCACACCGAGCTGCTCGACAATGATGCCCTTGACCTTTTCTGCAACCGCCATCCGGACCTCCTACATGTACATGCCGCCGTTGACGGCGAGTACGTGCCCAGTAATATACGACGCCTCATCCGACGCCAGGAAACACACCGCTGCGGCCACGTCGGCCGCCGTTCCAATCCGCCCGAGCGGAATCTGCCCCGACCAGTCGTCCTGGGCCTTGTCCGTGAGGGCCCGGGTCATGTCCGTCTCGATGAGGCCGGGGGTCACGACGTTCACCGTGATGCCGCGGGAGGCCACTTCCTTCGCCAGCGCCTTCGACATCCCGATGAGCCCGGCCTTCGACGCCGCGTAGTTGACCTGTCCGGCGTTCCCCATCTGCCCGACGACGGAACTGATGTTGATGATGCGCCCGCCACGCTGGCGCACCATCGGCTTGATGGCGGCCTGCGACGTCACGAACGCGCCCGTCAGATTGGCCGCGATGACCGCGTCCCAGTCGTCGCGCTTCATCCGCAGGACGAGCTGGTCGCGCGCCACGCCGGCATTGTTGACGAGGACGTCGATTCTCCCATGCCGTTCGACGACGCCGGCCACCAGGGCCACCGCGCTCTCGGCGTCCGTGACGTCCACGGTGGCGAC
>JBFXBH010000021.1:1830-26348 GCA_050183355.1 Vicinamibacterales bacterium
TCGCCGAGGCTGTGCCCGGCCACGAACGCCGGCGCCAGACCACGCGCGGCCAGCACGCGGTACGCCGCGGTGCTGACCGTCAGGATGGCGGGCTGGGTGTTTTCGGTCAGGGTCAGCTCGTCGGCCGGTCCTTCGACGATGACGCGGCGCAGGCCCGGCAGGGCCGCGTCGGCCTCATCGAAGACGGCGCGGGCTTCGGGAAACGCCTCGGCAAGCGCGTGCCCCATCCCGACCTTCTGTGACCCCTGGCCGGGGAACACGCAGGCAATCATGCGGAGACGGAACTACTCCTCGTCGACCGGGCGGACCTGGCGCGCGCGGTAGAAACCGCAGTGCGGGCACACCTGGTGCGGAGCCTTCGGCTCCTTGCACTGGGGGCAGAGGTTCGTCGCCGCCGGGGTCAGCGCGTCGTGCGTGCGCCGCTTCGAGGTGCGAGTCTTGGAATGGCGTCGTTTCGGATTAGGCATCGTGGGTACTCATCGACTTCAGCGCGGCCAATCGTGGATCCTCCCAGACCTGCTTGCAGCCGCAATTCGACAGGTTCAGGTTCGTGCCGCACTGGGGGCACAGTCCCTTGCAGTCCTCGGCGCACAACGGCTTCATCGGCAGCGCCAGGTAGAACTGCTCACGGACGAGCTCGGCCAGGTCGATCTGGTCGTCCCGGTAGTAGCTCGTCTCCAGATCGTCGTCCTCGACCTCCTGCTCCTTCTCGTCCGAAGCCTCGGACTGGGGAAGATACCGGTGGTCGAACCGCATGCTGACCGGCACGCGATAAGGTTCCAGGCACCGGCTGCAGTCGAGCTCGAGCTCGCTGATGACCGACCCGACCAGGCGGAAGCGGGCGTGATCCTTGTGGATCTCGCACGCCAGATGCGTCGGCGCCACCACCCGGTAGGCCTCGCCTTCCTGAGGCAGGTCCGCCGGCTGCAGCGTACGCGTCAGCTCCTCGGTCGGTCTCCGGAAGCGGGTCAGGTCCAGCAGCATGGTGTCGCCCTGCCCGGCCCACGGGAGCCAGACAGACTGGCCATTATAGCGTGGGTCAGGCGCCTTCGAATAGCGCCAACCTGTTGCCAGCACGGGAATTGCCGGTGACGGCCGCCAGAGCGCGCGTTTCTGACCGGCGCCCGGGACCGTGCGGGGCTCACCTGGTCGAAGCGGGATCAGCGAACCCGTATTCGAGGGCGAGCTCAGCCACCTTGAAGGCACGTCCGGTCTTCGACATCACGCCTGGATCGCCTGCGAGCGCCGCAACGGCCCGTCCGGTGAACTGCGGGGACTCCCCGTGCTTCATGATGAAGTCCAGCACGGGAGGCGGAACCCTGTCCGGTTGAGCGAGGATCTTCTCCCCCTTGATCGGACCGGGCCACAAAGAGATCACCGCGACGTTGTGGGGCGCCAGTTCCTTTGCCATGTCGGACGTGAGCCGGTCCAGGGCGTGCTTCATCACGCCGTAGGCGACGCCGAACATCGCCGAGTACTCGACAGCGGCCGACGATGAAATATTGATGATCAGTCCGCGCTGCCGGCGCGTCATGAGTGGCGCGGCACAGGCGCTGGCCACGTAGTGCGAGCGCAACCCGACCGTCTGCAGTTCGTCCCAGTAGCTCAGGGGAAGTTCCCAGAACGGAACCCCCGCCGCGCGAACGTCCGGGCTCGCATAGACGTTATTGACCAGGACGTCCAGCCGTCCGGCATCGCGCTCGATGCGCCGCACCACACCTTCCACCTCGGCATCCACACGGTGATCGCAGCGCAACGCGACCGCAGTCCCGCCCAGCCGGGTCACGGCGCTCGCGGTCTCCGCCAGTGTGCCCGGAAGCACGTGCTGGCCGGGTTCCAGGGTTCGCCCGGTGAGGTAGACCGTCGCGCCCGCCTCTGCGAGGCCCAGCGCAACACCCTTGCCAACGCCGCGCGTCGCGCCGGTGACCAGGGCGATTCTCCCCTCGATCGCTCGCATCTCGACTCGGTTCTCGCTACAGAGCGTCGTTGGCCGGACCGACCCAGGGCTTCGGAATGAACAGGCGCTCGAAGAGGCCCACCGCGTAGCGATCGGTCATCCCCGCCAGAAAGTCCTTGGTCGCCACATCCAGGCCGTCCGCCTCGATGGCGCGCGGTTCCAGGAAGGCCTCCGGCCGCTCCTGCACCTTCTCCCAGAGGCCCCCCAGGATCCCGGACGCCTTCCTGAACTCGGAGGTGCCCTCCTCGTTCTCGTAGACGGCCTCGAAGAGGAAGCGCCGCATGTCGAGCGTCGCCTGCAGCACGTCGGCGCTCATGCGGATCTCGGTCAGGCCGCCGGCCTGCGTGTCGTGGACCACGTCACGCACCATGCGGCCGATGCGCGCGGACGACGACGTCCCCAGCACCCTGACGGCGTCCTTCGGCAGGCTGGCCTCATGCAGCAGCCCGGCCCGCACCGCATCCTCGATGTCGTGATTCACGTAGGCGATGAGGTCGGCCACCCGCATGATCTGCCCCTCGAGCGTCTTCGACTGCTTCGACGCGGGCAGGCCCACCGGCGCGCCGTCCTTGCCCTTCGAGTGGTGGGCGATGCCGTCCAGCACCTCCCAGCTGAGATTCAAACCGCGGCCGTCGTTCTCGATCTTCTGGACCACGCGCAGGCTCTGCACGTAGTGGTTGAACCCGCCGGGCATCAGGTCGTCGAGCACCCGCTCACCCGCGTGGCCGAACGGGGGATGGCCGAGGTCGTGCCCGAGCGCGATGGCCTCCGTCAGCTCCTCGTGCAGCCACAGCGCCTTCGCGATGGTCCGCGCGATCTGCGAGACCTCGAGCGTGTGCGTCAGCCGCGTGCGGTAATGGTCCCCGGCCGGCGCGAAGAAGACCTGCGTCTTGTGCTTGAGCCGCCGGAACGCCTTGCAGTGGATGATGCGGTCGCGGTCGTGCTGGAACGCAGGGCGGACGTCGTCCTCCGGTTCGGGGTGCACGCGGCCGCGGGAGTCGGCGCTCTTCGCCGCCTGGGGCGCGAGCACCTCGCGCTCGCGGGCTTCGAGCGCTTCACGAATGGTGGGCACTGATCAGTCTCTCCAGAAAGCTGACGCCGCGCGCCATCGGGCCGACGGCGAAGTTCTCCGCCACCGTCTGGCCGAGGTCGGCGAACGTCGTGCGCGTGCCCAGGTCCACCCCCGCCGGCACGCGGGGTCCCACGGCGAGCACGGGGACGTATTCGCGGGAGTGATCCGTGCTCGGCGTCGTCGGGTCGTTCCCGTGGTCCGCCGTGATGACCAGCAGGTCGGCGGGCCGCAGCCGGTCGAGCACCGGGCCGAGCCACGCGTCGAATCGCTCGAGGTTGGCCGCATACCCGGGCGTGTCGTTCCGGTGGCCGTATTGCGTGTCGAAGTCCACGAGGTTCGCGAACACGAGGCCCCGGTCCACCGTCTCCAGCGCCTCGCTGAGGTGGGCCATGCCCTCCGCGTCGCTCGCCTGGTGCAGCGCCCGGGGCACGCCGCGGCCGGCGAACAAGTCCGACACCTTCCCGACGGACAGCACCGGCACGCCCGCGGCCGTCAGCCGGTCGAGCACCGTCTCGCCGAACGGCTCGAGCGCGTAGTCATGGCGGTTCGCCGTGCGCGTGAAGGCGCCCGGCTCGCCGACGAACGGACGGGCGATCACGCGGCCCACGCCCATGCCCCTGCCGACCAGGTCGAACGCCGCCTCGCAGATCCGGTACTGTTCGTCGACCGGGATCACTCCTTCGTGGGCGGCAATCTGAAACACGCTGTCGGCCGACGTATACACGATGGGCGCGCCGGTCCGGATGTGCTCGGCGCCGAGCGCATCGATGATGGCCGTGCCGGAGGCGACCACGTTCCCGATCGTGCGCCGGCCGATCCGCCGCTCGAACTCGGCGATGACCTCGGCCGGGAAGCCTTGCGGAAACGTCGGGAAGGGATGATCCAGCACAACGCCCATCATCTCCCAGTGCCCGGTGACGGAGTCCTTGCCGGGCGACTGCTCCGCCATGCGGCCGAACGCCCCGCGCGCCGCTCCGGGCACGCCGCCGATCGCCGCCACGCGGTCCAGGCCGAGGGAACGGAGGTGCGGCAGCGCGAGCGGCACCTGCCGGGCGATGTTGCCGAGCGTATCGCTGCCGTCGTCCCCGTAGAGGGCGGCGTCGGGCAGTTCGCCCGCGCCGACGCTGTCAAGCACGACCACGAACACGCGCGCGAACGCCACGCGCCTCGGCGACGCCATCGGCTCGCTATCCCTCGGTCGGAGCACTACGAGTGGTGCGACGAGAAGTAGTTCGTGACGGAGCGCTGGGAATCGATCGTCGCGATCGCGTGCTTGAAGATGAGCTGGTCGGCGCCGCCGACCTCGACGATGATCGCGAACCGGTCGAAGTTCTTGATGCGGCCCTCGAAGGACCGGCCGTCGAGCAGGTGCAGCACGACGGGCAGCCGCTCGCGGCGCGCGAAGTTCAGGAAGACGTCCTGGATGTTGGGCTGTCCCGCGGCTTTCGTGTCGGTGGCGTGCGCCATCAGTGAGACTGCCCTTCTGGTGGAATGCCGCGCGCCCGCAGTGCGGCGAGCGCGGCGGAAATCGCCTGGTCCGACTCACCCGGGCCGTCCAGCCAGATCAGATTAGGCTCTTTGCGGAACCAGATCAACTGACGGCGCGCGTACGCCCGGTTCTCCCTGACGATGAGCGCGCGCGTCGCGGCCTCGTCGCGCACGCCCGCCCGCATCTCCATGATCTGCCGGTAGACCAGGCCGCCGAACGGACGCACCTCAGGCGGCACCCCGGCCGCCAGCAGCGCCTCCACCTCCTGCACGATGCCGCGCGCGAACTGCGCCTCGACGCGCCGTTCGATCCGCCGGGCGGCGAGGTCCGCGGGCATCCGGACGGCCAGCGCCGTGACGGCACAGCCGGCAATCGGCGACGCCGTCTCCGCGAAGTGGGCGGAGAGCGGACGTCCCGTCAGCAGGTAGACCTCCAGCGCGCGGACGAGCCGCTTGCGGTCGCGGGGCATGACCCGGCCGGCGGAGACCGGGTCCACGCGCCCGAGCCAGCGGTGCAGCGCCTCCACGCCCCGCCGATCGGCCACGCGGTCCAGCCGGGCCCGCAACGCGTCGTCCGCGGAGGGCCCCGGGAACAGGCCCCGCGTCAGCGCGCGGAAGTAGAACCCGGTGCCCCCGACGAGAATCGGGAGCCGGCCCCGCCGGTGCAGGTCCCCGATCAGGGCCGCGGCGTCGCGGGCGAAGCGGGCGGCCGTGTAGACCTCGGTCGGCCCGGCCACGTCGATCAGGTGGTGCGGGACGCCCTGCCGTTCGGCCTCCGGGATCTTGTCGGTGCCGATGTCGAAGCCGCGGTAGACGGCCGTCGAGTCGCAGTTGATGACCTCGCCGCCGAGGCGCAGGGCCAGCGCGATGCCCAGCGCGCTCTTTCCGCACGCGGTCGGTCCGAGCACGGCGACAACGGGACCCGCCACTAGTGCTCCGACCGAGGGATGGCGACCCGCCGCGCCGCCGATCCATCGGCGATCGCGGCGTTGCCGCTCCTCGACTGACGCCCGGTCAGCCTTCGTCGCGGCGCCTTGCGCTCGCCGCGCCTCGGCGACGCCATCGGGTCGCCATTCCTCGGTCGGAGCACTTGCGTCAGCTCGACGCGAGCACGTAGACGGCCAGCGCCGTCAGCAGGACGAGAAGGCCGAGCTGCTGCGCGCGGGTCGGCATCAGTTGCCCGGGTCTTCGTTGTAGTAGAACGTCACGGTGAACAGCGCCCGGTCCGCCGGATACTCCGGCGGCAGCGGCTCGGTCGGGTTGGACGTCAGGATGGCGTTGTACGCCGCCTTGTTGAAGGCGTCGACCTGCGCCGGGGCGACGATCGCGATATCGGTGATGCGACCGTCCTTGTGGATGTTGAACTGCAGGACGACGCGCCCCTTCAGCAGCCACGCCGCGTTCGGCACGAACCAGTTGCGCTTGACCTGCGCGACGAACCGGCGGATCCACGGACCGAACTCGACGCCCTTCGTGTCGAACTGAATCGCGGCGCCCGGCTGACCGGCGCCCCCCTGCGGGTTGTCGAACGAACCGTCCTGGACGTACCGCTCGAGGTTCTTGAGCGCCTCGCCGAGCGGGCTGCCGCCCGGCAGCCGGGTGCCGAGCGTCCGGGGCCGCGTATAGCCCGTCTCGGCCTTCGGCACCGGCTTCACCGTGTCCTTCTCGGCGCCCTGATCCGGAGAGGGGTCGGCCACCGGGGGCTCGTTCGGCGTGCCGCGCGCGATCTTCGACTCCTCGATCCGCTCGGTCGTCGTGCCCGTGGCGTAGGGCAGCGGATTCTCGGGCAGCGCGGACACCACCGGGTCCTGCGCGCGCCGGTCGATGTCCGACAGCTCCCCGCGTTCGGGCGGCCGGGGCGCCGGCACGTCCTCGTTCGGCCGCACGAAGACGAAGGTACGGTTCTGCTTCTGCCGCTCGAGGGCGGCCGCCCGTTCCGCGTCGCGGCGCCGCAGCTCCTCGGGGTCCGGCTGGAAGAACGATAGACGCGGCGCGTAGATGAGCAGCGCCAGCAGCAGACCGTGAGCAATGACCGACATCATCACGCCTTCGCGGCGGGAGATGGCGGAGCCCACCTCCACCTCGTCGCGGAAGCGCTCGTCGATGTCGAATCGGATCACGTGGACACGGCGATTATAGGGGGCGTGCCCTCAGGCCTGCGGTGACACAACGGTGGCAGCCGCAGCCGGAGGTGCGGACGCGGTATAGAGATAGACGATGCCGAGCGTCAAAGGGACTGCCCGGACCTCGGTGAAGCCCGCCGCCTGCAGCGTCTGACAGAACACCTCGGGGGGCGGAAAGCTCGACACGGACGCGGGCAGATACGAATACGCCACGCCGTGCCCGGAGATCAGGCTTCCGATGCGTGGCAGCACGTGCCGGAAGTACCACCGGTAGAGCGCGGCCAGCCCGGGCAGGCGGGGCTCCCCGAACTCCAGAATCGCCAGGCGCCCGCCCGGCCGGAGCACCCGCGCCATCTCGCGGCACGCCACATCCGGCCGCTCGACGTTGCGGATGCCGAACGCGACCGTGACGCCGTCGGCGCTCCCGGAGGCGGCCGGCAGCGAGGTGGCGTCGCCTCGCAGCAGCGTAATCCGGCCCGATTCCCCCGCCCTGGCCACCTTGGTGTGGCCGATCGCCAGCATCGCGCCGGCGAAGTCCACGCCGACCACCCGCCCCACGGCCCCGCTCGCGCGGGCCTGCAGCGCCACGTCGGCCGTGCCGCAGCAGACGTCCAGCAGCACCCCGTCCGGGCGGGAACCCAGCGAGGCAATCGCCCGCCGGCGCCAGTAGCGGTCGATGCCGGCGCTCAGCACCCGGTTGAGCAGGTCGTAGCGCGGCGCGATGGCGTCGAACATGCCGGAGATCCGGTCCGGCGACTTCTCGACGGACACTGCGGTGACTGGGCGCATGGGCGGGGACATGGAGGTCAGCCGGCGAGCCAGACGGCGCCGGCGGTACTGAGGAAGTAGGCGATCCCGACCCAGCCGTTCAGGTCGAACGCGCGCTTCACCTGGGAAAGGTCGTCGGCGGTCACGAGCGACTGCTCGTAGGCGAGCAGCACCGCCACGACCGCGACGCCGGCGAAATAGGCCGGGGGGAGCCCCGCCACCGGCTGGAGGACGGCCATCGACACGACCGTCGCCACGTGCATGAGCCGTGACAGGCGGATCGCCCCGGCGACGCCGAAGCGTGTCGGCATGGACCGCAGGCCCTGCGCGCGGTCGAACTCGACGTCCTGACACGCGTACAGGATGTCGAACCCGCCAACCCAGAGGCCGATCGCCAGCGCGAGCAGCCACGGCTCCGAGCCCCGGCCGCCGCCGGCCGCGAGCCATCCGCCGACCGGCGCGATCGCCATCGCGAGGCCGAGAAAGAGCTGCGTATACGCCGTGTACCGCTTCGCCAGCGAGTACCACCCGACGATCGCGAGGGCGACCGGCGACAGCCAGCCGCACACGGCGCTCAGCTGGAACGCGATGACGACGAACGCCGCGGCGGACACGACGACGAACGCCACGGCCTCCGCCGTCGACAGCGCGCCACGCGGAATCTCGCGGTTCGCGGTCCGCGGGTTGAGCGCGTCGAAGCGGGCGTCGACGAGGCGGTTGAAGCCCATGGCCGCGCTCCGGGCGGCGACCATCGCCGCCACGATCCAGCCGAGCTGCGCCCACGTGAACGGGTGGACGCGCCAGGCGAGCAGCGCCCCCGTCAGCGCGAACGGCAGCGCGAAGACCGTGTGGCTGACGCGCACGAACGACAGATACGTGGCGAGCCTACCCATCGACGGCGACCCATGCGACGGCGTCGGGCTGGATGCCGCCGAGCAGGTACTCCTCCGGGTCCGCCACGCCCTCCAGGGCACGGACCGCGAGCACGGCCGCCCGCTTCCCGGGCTCGAGCGTGCCGAACGCGTCGGCCCAGCCGAGGGCCTCGGCGCCGGTCCGCGTCGCGCCCTCCAGCAGCCAGCGCGCCGGCACGCGCGGCGCCAGGCGCCGCGCTTCGGCCAGTTCGGCGAACAGGTTCAGGTCGGCCACGGACGCCAGGCTGTCCGTGCCGAACGCGACGCGCACGTGCGAGGCGTAGAAGGCGTCGATCGGCGGCGTGCCCGCGCCCACCCACCGGTTGCTGCGCGGGCACGTGACGAGCGTCGTGCCGGTGGCGCGCAGCCGTGCCAGGTCGGAGCCGTCGGCCTGCACGCCGTGCACGGCCAGCGTCCGTCCGTCGAACAGGCCGAGGTCGTCGAGATAGGCCATCGGCGACGTCCCCGGCGCGCGCCACGACGGGTTCCAGACCCCGAGCCGGTCGAGCACGCCGCGCCACGGCCCCTCTCCCGTGCGCACGAACTCGATCTCCTCCTCGCCTTCCGCCACGTGCACGGTCGAGACGGCCTCCGGCCGCGCGGCCAGGTCGTCGCGGATCGCGATGAACAGATCCGGGGAGACCGAATAGGGCGCGTGCGGGGCGAGCGTGACGCGGACGTCCGGCGCGGCCGCCGCGTCCGCCCGCGCCCGGGCTTCGCGCACCTGCGCGGTGCGGTCCCCCGCGCCGAAGCCGAGCAGTTCATGGAACACGACGCCGGCCAGGCCGTGCCGCGCCAGGATGTCCGGCGTCCGGAGCGTGTTGGAGACGTCGCCCACCACCGCCGTGCCCGACGCGCGCATCGACCGGGCCGCGGCATCGGCGGCGCGCTCCACCTCCGGCGACACGGATTCCTCGACGCCCGCCCGCGCGGCCAGCAGCGTGCCGACCCACGGCACGAACGCCCCCGACGGGGGCACGGCCCCGGCCAGGTAGGACAGCTCGAGATGGGTGTGGGCGTTCACGAGGCCGGGCATCAGAATCGAGCCAGGCAGCCGCAGATCGGGGTCCCGGTCCGCGAGCGCCGCCCCGGCGCCCACGATCCGGCCGCCGTCGATCGCCAGCCGCCCGGCGCGCACGGGCTCACCGGTCATGGTGAGCAGCCACGCGCCTTCAACCACGGTCATGAAGGCCGGGACGCGGCGCGGCGCTCCTTCTCCTGCCGACTCCGGGCCGCATAGCGCGAGAGCTCCTCGGGGCGGGAGTCGTCACCCTCGACGCGCGCCGTGGCGAGGGCCAGCATCCGGGGCACATCGCGTTCGCGCACGATCGGCTCGCCGAGCACGTCGTAGTGCATGTTGCGGCGCATCGGAATGAAGCCGGCGTCCTCGACGTTCAGCACGATCTCGAGCTCGTCCATGCAGTACGCGGCGCCGGCCGCGCGCACGACGTTCTCCTCGATCATCACGCTGCCCATGTCGTTCGCCCCGAACGTGAGGCTCAACTGTCCGACCTTGCCGCCCTGCGTAACCCACGAGGCCTGCAGGTTGTCGAAGTTGTCGAGCACCAGCCGCGCGATCGCGAGCGTCCGCAGATATTCGACACCGGTCGCCTCCGTGCCGCCGCGCTCGGTGTTCTCCGGCTGGAAGCTCCACGTGATGAACGCGGTGAAGCCGCCGGTCTCGTCCTGCAGGTCCCGCAGCCGCAGCATGTGCGTGATCCGGTCCTCGAGCGTGTCGACCGTGCCGTACATCATCGTGGCCGTCGTGCGGAGCCCGGCCCGATGCGCCTCGCGCATCACGCCGATCCACTCGTCGGCCGTCGCCTTGGTGTGGCAGTGCAGATGCTCCCGTACGCGGTCGACGAGCATCTCGGCACCGCCGCCCGGAATGCTGTCCAGCCCCGCCGCGATCAGGCGTCCGATCACCTCCGGCACCGGCAGCTTCGACAGGCGCGAGATGTGGAGCACCTCCGGCGGCGAGAGCGCGTGCAGCTTGAAGGACGGATACCGGCCCTTCACCGCGCGGAACAGATCCTCGTACCACTCGATCGGCAGGTCGGGGTTGTGGCCGCCCTGGAGCAGCAGCTGCTCGCCGCCGACGGCGATCGTCTCGTCAATCTTCCGGAAGATCTCGTCGAAGCCGAGCACGTAGCCGTCCGCCGCGCCGACCTCGCGATAGAACGCGCAGAAGTTGCACTTCGCGACGCAGACGTTCGTGTAGTTGACGTTGCGGTCGATGATGTAGGTGACCACCGGCTCCGGATGCCGCCGCATGCGCACCGTGTGCGCGAGGTGGCCGAGCAGGTGGAGCGGCGCCTCGCGGTACAGCAGCAGTGCCTCGTCGGCGGTCAGCCGACCTCCGGCGAGCACCTTCCCGGCCAGCGCGTCGATCATCAGTAGAAGCTCACGGTGCGGCGGGCCGGCCCGACGCCGAGGTCCGCCGCCCAGTCGAGAAAGAGCTGCAGACCGGCCACCTCGTCCGGTCCCATGCCATACCGGACATTATCCCTGAGGTAAGCCTCGGCCAGCGGCCGGACCGCGGTGCGGGACCCGGCGTACTCGGCGGCGATCTCGCCCGTGGCCGTCACACCCTCGGCCTGTGCCGCCTGGAGCACCTTGACGTCACTGTCCGCCACGGCGCCAGGCCGGCCGGTCCAGGCCGCGTAGACGAACGGCAGACCGGTCAACGCGGTCCACTCGTCGCCGAGATCGATCTTCCGGAGGCCGAGCGCCGCCGCGTCCAGTTCCAGCGCGGGGTCGCCGATCACCAGCGCCGCGTCCGCGCCCGCCAGCATCGCGTCGAGGTCCGGGGCGTGCGGGCGGAACTCCGGCGCGATCCCGAAACGCCTGGCACACAGCACCTTGACGAGCGCGACCGAAGTCCGCGAACTGGTGTCGAGCGCGACGGAACGGACGTCGGCGATGTCGCGCCGCGTGAAGAGGGCGACCGAGGCGATCGGGCCGCGGGAACCGATGCCCACACCCGGCACGAACCGGTAGTCCGGGCGCTCGAGGTACTCGATCGACGGGATCAGGCCCAGATCGACGTCGCCGGCATGCAGCAGGCGCGCGCAGGCCGACGGCAGGTCGTACCGGACCCGCCAGCGGTCCGGCTGCCGGTCCAGCGCCCAGGTCAGCGGCCGCGCGTTCAGGAAGGACACCGCGCCGACCCTGACGGGCGGACGCGACCCGGTGCCCGTCATACCGCGGGCGATGCCGGCCGCGCCGGGGCCGGACGGCGCTCCGCCGCCTCGAAGCCCGCCGCCTCGATGTTCCGGCGGATCTCGACGAGCGCCGCGCGCCGCGGGCCGTCGGGCGCCTCGTCGAGCGCGGGGGCGCCGTAGAGGTCGTCCGCCCCGAACGTCAGCGCGACCTGCGCCAGCTTCGGGCCGTAGCGCGGCCAGTCCACCTGAATGGCCACCGCCGCGGGCAGGGAGAGCCGCGCGAGGGCGACCGTGCGCACGTCGTCGTAACCGGTCGTGGGCCGGAACGGGTTGAGGGTCAGCGGCAGCGGGTGCACCGCCGAGACCGGTCCGGCGGCCGCGGCCGACCGCATCGCCGCCAGCAGGTCCAGGCGCGAATCCCCGGACGCCTTCTCCACCGTCAGCCGGATGGACGACAGGCCGGCGTCAGCCATCGCGGCCACCGCCTCCGCCGGCGACGCCAGCCGGTCGACCGGCACCTCCGCGATGCCGTCGAGTCCGGCAGCGCGCAGGCCGCGCAGCACCTCCGACAGCGGCCCTTCACCAGCCGCCTCGATCTCCGCGAGCGACCACGCCACCAGCGACCGGCCGTCCGTCACGTGCGGCCGGGCGCGCGCGACCTGGGCCTCGGCCTCGACCCGGCCCGGATACGCACCGATGAGCCGCGCCTCGCCCGCCGCCGCGAGGGCCGTCGTGTCCGGGGCGGCGCCGGGATCCAGCGTCGCGACGCGCAGATAGGTCACGACGCGGCCGCGCATCGCCCGCCGCGCCGCGTCGGCCAGCATCCCCAGCGCGAGAATGTCGGGCGACGCCGCCGCCACGCGCAGTTCGTCCTCGGTCAGGGTCCCACCCGCCGTCACGCGTGCCGTCCACGCCTCCCAGGTCGCTCCCGTCATCACCGTCCCCGCTGCATCTCCGCGTTCACGCGCGCCGCCAGCGCGAGCGCGCGGCGGCCGTCCTCCCCGCTGACGCGGGGCCGGCCGCCTGTCCGCACCGCCGCCACGAAGTCCTCGAGCTCCACGCGCAGCGGCTCGGCATCCTGCACGTCGATGGCGCCTCCCCGGATCACGGGCCGGCCGTCGGCCGTCTCGAGGCGGTAGACCTCGGTCTCCCGCGACGCACAGTCCACCGAGACGTAGGCGTCCTGCTGAAAGAAGCGGATCTTGCGGACGCGGTCCCGGCTGATCCGGCTGGCCGTCAGGTTCGCGATGCAGCCGGAGGCGAACCGCAGCCGCACGTTCGCGATGTCCGTCCGGCTGGTCAGCACCGCCACGCCCACCGCCTCGATCGAGACCACTTCGGACTGCACGGCCGCCAGCAGCAGGTCGAAGTCGTGGATCATCAGGTCGAAGATCACGTCGATGTCGAGGCTGCGGTCGGGGAAGACGCCGAGCCGGTGGACCTCGACGAAGCGTGGCTCGTGCACGAGCGGCCAGGCCGCGGCGATCGCCGGATTGAAGCGCTCGGTGTGGCCGGCCGCCAGCACGGCACGGCCGCTGGCCGCGAGCGCGAGCAGCCGGTCCGCCTCGTCCAGGCTGGACGCGATCGGCTTCTCGACGAGCACGCCGACCCCGCGCGCCAGGAACGGCTCGGCGGCGGACAGGTGCGCGCCGGTCGGCGTCGCCACCGTCACCGCGTCCACGCGGCCCAGCAGTGCCGAGGCGTCGGTGAAGGCGTGCGTGCCGGATCGCTCCGCGATCAGCGCGGCGCGTGCGGCATCCGTATCCACGACCCCCACCAGGTCCACGTCCGGCATCGACGCGAACAGGCGCGCGTGGTGCTGGCCCAGGTGCCCGACGCCGATGACACCGACGCGCAGCCGATGCCCGACCGGGGTGTCAGTACTCATACGTGCGATCCACGGCCCGCGGCGCGGCCGGCTGCCCGGCGGCCAGGGCGACTTCGCGTCCGACGATGGCGATGCCCGCCGCGTCGGCCGCCGCCACGATCTTCTGGCCGTCGATCATCAGCGTGCGTCCGGCGTCGACCGAGAGTGCCGTGGCGCCCGCGGCGCGCATCGCCTCGACCGTGGCCACGCCGACGACCGGCACGTCGAACCGCATGTCCTGACCGGGCTTGGCGACCTTGATTACGCGCGTGCCGGGCCCGGCGAGCTGGCCGGCCCTCGCGATCACCGCGTCGGTGCCCTCCATCGCCTCGACCGCCACGACGGCGCGGTCCTTGACGACCAGCGTCTGCCCGATGTCGGCGCCGGCCAGCACGTCCGCGCGGCCGCAGCCGAACTCGAGGTCCTTGCGCTCGTCGGACGACGGCGCGCGGGCGGTCAGCACGCCGGCCGACGCCAGCAGCGGCCGCAGCAGCGCCGTCGAGTCCGCGAGGCCGATGCCGTGGTCGGCGAGCACGGCGGCGACGGCGCCGATGATGCCGTCCGTGTTCTTCGCCGTCAGCTTCGTCAGCAGCGACAGCATCGTCAGGTCCGGCACGATCCCGCCGGAGAAGATCTTCGTGTGCTTGACCTGCCCCGCCATCACCGCCTCGGTCACGCCGGCGGCCTTCAGCAGCTTGATGCACTTGCCGAGCTGGCCGAGCGAGACGGCGTGAAACTCGGCGCCGAGCCGCGCGGCCTCGGCCTCGAGCTCCGGAAAGGCCTCTTCCTTCGCGGCGATGACGGTCACGTCGTGGCCCTGGGCCCGCGCCGCTTCGAGCACGAGGAACGGAAACCGGCCGTTGCCGGCGATGAGGCCGAGCCGCATGGCGCTACTCGTCGGCGACGAGCTCTTCGGCGCGCCGGCTGGGCCGGCGCAGGATCACGCCGCGGCCGGAGTGGCGGATGAAGTCGAGGAGGTAGAGCACCTCGCTGTCGGTCAGCGTCGGGTCGTCCTCGATCGCCGC
The DNA here is from genome assembly GCA_050183355.1 of Vicinamibacterales bacterium. GTDB lineage: Bacteria > Acidobacteriota > Vicinamibacteria > Vicinamibacterales > UBA2999 > CANKJK01. Next base: position 16,206 of record JBFXBH010000021.1, read on the forward strand.
CAGGGCGCGGCTCGTGTTGAGCTTGGACTGCATCAGATACCGGTAGGCGCGCTTGAGCTGGGCGATGCGGTCGGCCGTGAACCCGCGGCGCGAGAGCCCGATGCCGTTGACGCCGAAGATGCGTGCCGGCCGGCTCCCGATCGTCCGCGCGAACGGCAGCGCGTCCTTCGTGACGACGGAATAGCCCCCGATGAACGCGTGGCGCCCGACGCGGCAGAACTGGTGCACGGCCGACCCGGCGCTGATGTTGGCGAAGTCCTCGACCGTCACGTGGCCGCCGAGCGTCGCGTGCGGACCGAAGATCGTGCGGTTGCCGACATGGCAGTCGTGTGCCACGTGCACGTAGGCCATGAACAGGTTGCCGTCGCCGATCCGCGTCTCGCCGCCGCCCCCCTTCGTCCCGCGGTTGATCGTCACGAACTCGCGGAACGTGTTGTCCCGGCCGATGACGAGGCGCGTCCGCTCGCCCTGGTACTTCAGGTCCTGCGGCGCCATCCCGATCGAGGCCATCGGAAACACGTGCGTCCCGTCGCCCACCTCGGTCCAGCCGCCGATCACGGCCGACGCGCCGATCCGGCAGTTCCGGCCGATGCTGACCTCGGGGCCGACGACGGCGTGCGCCTCGATGGTGGACCCGGCGCCCACGGTCGCGCTCGGGTGGACGGACGCCGACGGATGGATGAACGCGGCGCCGGGGTCGATCGCCAGCAGCAGTTCGGCCTCGGCGACCACCTGGTCTCCGACCAGGGCGCGGGCGTCGGCCTTGAAGAGGCGCGAGCGGCTGCGGCCCGCCGTCACCTCCAGCCGGAGCCGGTCGCCCGGCACGACCTGCCGCCGGAAGCGGGCGCCATTGACGCCCCGGAGCCAGACGCGGGCATTTGGCGGCGACGCCTCACGGTCCAGCCAGAGGAGTGCGGCCACCTGGGTCAGCGTCTCGATCATCAGCACCGCCGGCATCAGCGGCTGACCGGGATAGTGCCCGGGGAAGAAGTCCTCGTTGATCGTGACGTTCTTGATCGCGACCGCGCGGACGCCGGGCTCGAACTCGGCGACCGCGTCGATCAGTGCGGACGGATAGCGGTGAACGACGCGGTCGAGGAGCGGCTGGAGATCGGCCGCCACCCTACTTCTTCGAGTCGAATCGCTTGATGACGTCCGCCGTGATGTCGAGACCGGCGTGCGCCCAGGCCAGACCGGCGTCGCCGGCCGAGAAGACCAGGTGCAGCCCGCGCTCCTGGGCCACCTCGGCCAGGACAGGATTCAGCTTCCGCTGGAAGTCGAGCTGGAGCTGCTGCTGGAGGTCCTGGAGTTCCTTCTGGGCGTCCTGCGTGGCGCGCTCGATGTCCGTGTTCTGCCGCTCGATCTTCCGCTGCAGTTCCTCACGCGCGCTGTCGCTCAGCACCCCGGCGCCGGACTGCAGCTTCTGCTGGTCGCTCTGGAGCGTCTTGTTCCTCTCGTTCAGCTCGGCCACCTTCCGGTCGTTGAGGGCCTTCACCTTGCCGGAGGCGGACTGCCCTTCCTTCGACTCCGCGATGATGCGCTGGATGTCGATGAACGCAATCCTGGCTCCGTCCGGGAACGGCACGACGGGCGCTGGGGCCGGGGCGGAGGCCGCGGCCGGAGCGGGGGCCGCCGGCTTCGGGGCCGCCGGCGCGGCGGGCTTCGGCGCGGCCGGGGCCGCCGGCTTCGGGGCCGTCTGGGCGAAGGCCGGCACGACCATCGCCGCCGCCAGCGCGGTCACGGACAGCACCCGGCGCAGGCCGGCAAACGTCACAAGAGTCATTCCCTTCAGTCCTTTCGTTGGCGTCTAAAACGCGGAATTTTACCGCAGAATCCCCCGGGCGCCCAAGCGCCCCGGAGTCGGACCTACGGATGGAAGACCTGCAGGGTGTACTCGGTCGGCCCGCTGACCGCCCCGACGTCGTAGACCCGGGCGCACAGGTTGCCGATGGCCGAGGCGGTTCCCGTCACGACCGTACCGACCGCCGCCTTGTCGTTGGCGATGATGACCTGACAGGCCAGCCCGTTCCACGTGCCGAGGCTGACGCCGAGGAGGACGTCCGGCGAGACCGATGTCAGGGCGGCCTGGACCGTTCCGCCGGCCTGCGCCACGAACGGATACGTCCGGGCCCCGTTCCGCTCGATCGTGTCGGTGAAGGTTTCCGTCACGGGCAGCGGCGTGGCGCCCGTCGGGGGCGCGATGTTGTTCGTGCCGCCGCAGCCCGCCAGCAGCGCCGCGCAGACCACCAGCCCGCATGTTCCACCGAGACGCATCATCACTCCTAGAAAGTCGAACCGACCGAGAACCGGAAGACGAAGTCCTTCGCCGGCCGCAGGCTGTTGCTGAGCACGCCCGCGCGCTGCGGATTCGCCGCGAAGATCAGCCGGAACGGCACGTTCAGCACCGGCATGAAGAACCGGATCTCGGCGCCGGTCGACGTCTTCCAGGCACTCGTCCGACCCAGCACGACCGTCGTCGGCCCGGGAGCGTTCGGATCCACGAGGCCGGAACTGGCGAACGGGTCGAACAGCAGCGGCTGATCCGGATACCGGAGTTCGGTCAGGTCTTCCTTCATCGAGAAGCTCTGCCCGATGTCCCGCACCTGCCCGGTGTCGTAGAAGAGCACCAGGCGGACGGGTCCGGCGATGTTGATCAGGTACTCGGCGTTCAGCACGATGCTCTTGTTGCCGCCCAGGATCAGGTTCGGATTGTTCGGCGCCGTCGGGCCGATGGTCCGGAGGTCGAAGCCGCGGATCGTGTAGTCACCGCCCAGCACGATGCGCTCGAAGATCGGCAGCGGGCTGTACGGACGGATGTACTGGAACTGCGCGCGGCCGCCGTAGGACGTCCGGCCGGTGTGCTGCCTGAAGAACACGCCCTCGATGGTCGGCTTCAGGTACTTCGTGTTGCCGCCCACGCCGGCCATGTCGAGCGACAGCGTCAGCCGCTTGCCGCGATTCGGGAAGATCGGGTTGTCGATCGTGTTGTGCACGAAGCTCGGCGTGATCTTGCTGACGGTCCGCTTGCCGGACTGCCCCACCAGCAGCGAGTCGTACAGGAACGGATTCCGCTGGAGGAGCAGCGCCTGCGCGGACGTCAGGTTCGACAGGTTCACTTCCGAGCAGCCGCGGCTCAGCAGCAGGCACGACGAGTCGAAGAACGCCTCGTTCAAGTCCTGCACCTTCACCTGCTCGTAGCTGTAGGCCACGAACGTCCGGCTGAACGCGCCGACCGGGAAGCCGATGCTCGTGTTGCCGCCGGTCGAGGCCTGCGTGAACTGCGAGATGTACTGCAGCGTCCGGCTGAAGATGTCGAAGCCGACGGTCAGGTTCCGGTCGAAGAGGAACGGCTCGGTGAACGCGAGCTGGTAGTTCCGCGAGCGCGACCCGGCCGTCATCGAGACCGTCAGGCTCTCGCCGCGGCCCAGGAAGTTCGCCGTCTGGAACGAGAGCTGTCCGAAGAAGCCCTCGAACTGCGACATGCCGGCGCCGAACGAGATCTGGTTGCGGTTCTGCTCCTCGAGCTTCAGCGTCAGGTCGACGGCGTTGTCCTTGCCCGGGGTCTTCTGGACGTCGATCGCCTTCTGCTCGTCGAGCTGCTTGAAGTAGCCGAGCTGATTGAGCCGGCGGACGCTGTACTTCAGCGACTCGGTGTTGAACACGCCGCCCTCGCCGAGCTGAATCTCGCGCCGGATCACGTTGTCACGCGTCGTGGTGTTGCCCGTGAACGTGATCTTGTTGACGAAGTACTGCTTCCCCTCCTGCAGCCGCATCGTCACGTCGACGATGGGGTTGGTCGTCGGCGGGATGGCGGAGAGGATCGGCGGCACCTGCCCCGGCAGGTCGCCGATGCCCGTGTCGCGCGGCGTCGTGTCGGGATAACCGGTGAACTCCCAGTAGCCGACGGAGCCGTAGATCTCCCGCGCCTTCTCCAGGCCCTTCCGGACGGCTTCCTCGTTGTAGTACTCGCCCTGCTGCAGCCGGAAGAGCGGCCGCAGCCCCTCGCTCTTGACGATCGTGTTCCCCTCGAACGCGACGTCGCCGACACGGAAACGCGGGCCCTCGGTCACGGGGATCCGCAGCTCGATCCAGCGGGTCTTCCCGTCGGCCGAGTCCCGGATCGTCTTCATCTCCGGCGCGCCGATGCGCGCCTGGACGAAGCCCTGGTTCCGGTAGAACTGGCCGACACGCTCGATGTCCTCTTCGTACTTGTCGGCCTTGAAGGTGCCCTTCCCGGAGAAGAACGCGTACCACTTCTTCCCCTTGTTCGTCTTCATCCGCTTCTCGAGCGCGCCGTCGGACATCGCCGTGTTGCCGACGAACTCCACGCGCTGGATCCTGACCTTCGGCCCCTCGCTGACGGTGAAGACCACCTTCACGAGCTTCGGGCCGCCCTCGATCGGCACGACCTTGTGCGAGACCTCGGCGTTGTTGTGCCCCTTGTCCGCCATGAAGCTGCGGATGACGCTCTCGGCGCGCCGGATCTTGGCGTCGTCGCGGAACGAGTCGGTCGGAATCGCGACGTTCAGCTCGCGCAGCTTCTCGTCGATCTTCGTGCGCTCGACGAGCTTCGAGCCCTCGTAGTCGATCATCTTGACCCGCTCGCGCTCCTCCATCTGATAGGTGACGAGCTTGCCGACGACACCGTTCGTGAAGAGGTAGTCCTGCGTCTCGATCGAGAGGTCCTCGAGGAAACTCGTGGCCCAGAGACGCTTGAAGTCGTCCTGGATGGACTGGATCGCGGTGTCGTCCCAGGGCTGCCAGACGTCCTGGGACGGGAGGCTGGGCTTCGTATGGATGTAGTAGAGGTAGGTCTGCGGCTCGACGGCCGACACGTTGCCCTGCTTCTCGAAACAGGGCGCGATGAAGTAGATGACCGGGCCGGAGCCTTCGGGAGGCAGCTTCGCTGGCGGCGGCACCGGAACCCCGCAGATGCGGGGGGCGGCGGCCGGGCCGTCCGGCGTCTGCGCCGCGGCCGAGACGGCCGGCACCAGCGCGCCCAGCAGCGCGCCCAGGACCACCCGGGCCGCGGCCGGCAGAATGCGTCGAACCACTATCATCAAAGTGTACAGGAACTTAGACGCCGGGACGGCCCGGCCGGCCGCCCCAGGCGATCGCGCACGGGCTTCAGGGCTACTGGGCCCCTCCGACCAGCTCGGCGGCCGGGCGGTAGGCGATCTGGCCGGCGTCCAGGTAGACCTCGATCTCCCCGTCGCCCAGCTTGCCCCGGATCAGCTCCTCCGAGAGCGGGTCCTCGATGTAGCGCTGGATCGCGCGGCGCAGCGGCCGGGCGCCGTACGACCGGTCCTTGCACGTCGCCTCGATGATCCAGTCCACGACCTCGGGCGTCACCCGGATCGACATGCGCCGGTCGGCGAGGTTCGCGTTGAGCTGGTCGACCAGCAGGCGCGTGATCCGGCGCAGGTCGTCGTCCCCGAGCGCCTCGAACACGATCAACTCGTCGATCCGGTTGATGAACTCCGGGTTGAACGTCCGCCTGACCTCGCCGAGCACCATCTCGTTGACGCTCTTCGCCGACTCGGCCGCGTCGCCGGACTGGAAGCCCATCGCCGCCTTCTTCTGGATGAAGCGGGCGCCGATGTTCGACGTCATGATGATGATCGTGTTCTTGAAGTTGACGCGGTTCCCCAGCCCGTCGGTCAGGTGGCCGTCCTCGAATACCTGCAGCAGGATGTTGAAGATGTCCGGGTGCGCCTTCTCGATCTCGTCGAGGAGCACGACGGAATACGGGTTCCGCTTCACCTTCTCGGTCAGCTGGCCACCCTCTTCGTGCCCGACGTAGCCGGGCGGCGAGCCGATCAGCTTCGAGACCGAGTGCTTCTCCATGTACTCGGACATGTCGAAGCGGATGAGCGCGTGGTCGCTGCCGAACAGGAACTGCGCGAGTGCCCGCGCCAGTTCCGTCTTGCCCACGCCCGTCGGGCCGAGGAACACGAAGCTGCCGACCGGGCGCGTCGGCGCCTTCAGGCCCGCGCGCGACCGCCGGATGGCCCGCGAGACCGCCGAGATCGCCTTGTCCTGGCTCACGACGCGGCGATGGAGGTCCGCCTCCATGCGCAGCAGCTTGTCACTCTCGTCCTGGTTGATCGAGGTGAGCGGCACGCCCGTCCACTTCGACACGACCTCGTCGATGTCGTGCCGCGTGACCTCGACCTTCCGAGCGCTCGACTTGACGTCGAACTTCTCGCGGACGAACTGCAGGCTCTCCCGGGCCGACGCCTCCTGCTCCTTGTAGAACTGCGCCTTCTCGAAGTCCTTCTGCGAGACGGCGTTCTCCATCTGCTCCACGGCGACGCGGATGCTGCGGTTGATCTCGCCGAACTCGTCGCTGAACGACGCCTCGCGCAGCTTCGCCCGCGCGCCGGCCTCGTCAAGCAGGTCGATCGCCTTGTCCGGCAGGAACCGGTCGGTGATGTAGCGGCTCGACTGGTACACCGCGGCCTCGATGGCCTCCTGGGTGTACTCGACGTGGTGGAACTGCTCGTACCGGTCCTTGACCCCGAGCAGGATGCCGATGGTCTCCTTCTCGGCCGGCGGGTCCACCTTGATCGACTGGAAGCGCCGCTCGAGCGACCGGTCCTTCTCGATGTACTTCCGGTACTCGGCCGGCGTCGTGGCGCCGATGCAGCGGATCTCGCCGCGCGAGAGCGCCGGCTTCAGGATGTTCGCCGCGTCGAGCGACCCCTCGGCCGACCCGGCGCCGACCAGCGTGTGCAGCTCGTCGATGAACACGATGATGTTCGGGCTCTCGACCAGCTCCTTCATGATGGCCTTGAGCCGTTCCTCGAACTGGCCGCGGTACTTCGTGCCGGCCACGATGAGCGAGATGTCGAGCGCGAGAATCCGCTTGTCCGCGAGGAAGTGCGGCACGTCGCCGTAGACGATCTTCTGGGCGAGGCCTTCCACGATCGCCGTCTTGCCGACGCCCGGCTCCCCGATCAGCACGGCGTTGTTCTTCGTACGGCGGCATAGCACCTGCTGGACCCGCTCGAGCTCGTAGCTCCGGCCGACCAGCGGATCGAGCTGGTTCTTCATCGCCGCGTCGGTCAGGTCGCGGCTGAACTCGGCCAGCAGCGGCGTTTCCTTGACGCGCGCCTGCGTCGACTTCTCGTTGAGCAGCTGCACGATGTCCTCGCGGACCGCGTGCAGGCGCATCCCCTTCTCCATCAGGATCGTGGCGGCGACGGACCGCTCTTCGCGGAGGATGCCGAGCAGCAGGTGCTCGGTGCCGATGTAGTTGTGCAGGAGCCGGTCCGCCTCTTCCGCGGCGAACTGCAGGACGCGCTTGGTCTCGGCGGAGAACGGGATCTCGACCGACGTCGACACTTTCTCCCGGAAGACGCTGCGCCCCTCGATCTCCTTGCGGATCGTCTCGAGCGACAGGTGTGACCGCGCGAAGAGACGGCTGGTCAGCCCCTTCCCCTCCCGGATCAGTCCGAGCAGCAGGTGCTCGGTCTCGATCGAGATGCTGCCCAGCTGGCTCGCCTCGTAGCGAGCGAAGAAGAGCACCCGACGCGCACGTTCCGTATACCGTTCGAACATCCGGGGCCGCCTTGGGAGAAGATGCGCACGGCGCGCATTTCTTTGTCTGAGTATACCGCCCTGCCGCACGTACCGTGGGGCACGCGCCGTGGGGCACCTGCCCATGGAACTGCGCCGGCACGGCGCTCGTCTCAGCCCAGCCGGCCCTCGCGGAGCGTCAGCACGCGGTCGCAGGCGGCCGCCAGCCTCGGGTTGTGCGTGGCGATGATCGAGGTCAGCCCGTGTTCGGCGTGCATCTCCCGCAGCAGGTCGTGCAGGCGCTCCGCCGTGTCCTCGTCCAGGTCGCCGGTCGGCTCATCCGCGAGGAGCAGCGCGGGGCGCATCACGAGCGCCCGGGCCACGGCCACGCGCTGCTGCTCGCCGCCCGAGAGCATCGACGGGCGGTGGTGCAGCCGCCCGCCGAGCCCGACCCGTTCGAGCAGCCGCGACGCCGCGGCGTCCGCCTCGGCGCCCGGCCGGCGCGCGATCCGCAGCGGCATCCCCGCGTTCTCGAACGCCGAGAACTCGGGCAGCAGGTGGTGGAACTGGAAAACGAACCCGACCTGGCTGTTGCGATACGCCACGAGGTCCTGGTCGCCCAGCGCCGTCAGCTCGACGCCCCCGGCCACGATGCGCCCGGCGTCGGGGCGGTCGAGGCCGCCGAGCAGGTGGAGCAGCGTGCTCTTGCCGACGCCCGACGCGCCGACGATGGCGACCATCTCCCCGGCTGCGACGTCGAGGGCGACCTCGCGCAGGACCTCCAGGCGCTGGCCGGCCACCGTGTAGCCGCGCGAGAGTCCCGAGACGGACAGGAACGCCATCGCGCTACTCGTACCGCAGCGCCTGCACCGGGTCGAGCCGGGCGGCCTGCCGCGAGGGATACAGCGTGGCGAGGAAGCAGATCCCGACGGCCGCCCCCACGACCAGCGCGAGGTCCCACGGCTGCACGACGAACGGCACGTAGGAGACCTGATAGACGTCGGCGGGAATGCGGACGAGGCGATAGCGGTCGGCGATCGTGGACAGCGCCACGCCGCCCACGGCGCCGGCGGCCGTGCCGACGAGCCCGATGACGAGCCCCTGCAGCATGAAGATCCGCATGACGACCGCGGAGGAGGTGCCCATCGTCTTCAGGATCGCGATGTCGCGGCTCTTCTCCATCACGAGCAGCACGAGCGACGCCACGATGTTGAGCGCCGCCACCATGACGATCAGGCCGATCGTGATCGAGATCGCCAGCTTCTCGAGGCCGAGGGCCGAGAAGAGCGACCGGTTCATCTCCGTCCAGTCCTGGGCGACGTAGTCCGGGCCCAGCGTCTCCCCGATCCGCGCGGCCACGGCGGGCGCGGCGTAGATGTCGGTCACGCGCAGCTGCAGCAGGTCGACGCCGGACTTGCCCGTCAGGCGCCGGGCGAACGGCAGCGACACAAACCCGTAGTTCGCGTCGAACTCGAAGATCCCGAGGCTGTAGATGCCGGCGACGCGGGCGCGGCGCGGGCGCGGCATCATCCCCATCGGCGAGAGCGTGCCGCTCGGGGTCAGCAGCGTCACGTGGCCGCCGACCTTCACGTTGAGGGCCGCCGCCAGTTCCTTCCCGAGCACGATCCCCGGGCCGTCCTCGTCCGTCCCCGTGATCGCCTCGAGCGACCCGGACGTCAGGGAACGGCCCAGGTCGGTGACACCCGGCTCGAGCGCGGGGTCCATCCCCTTGATCGTGATGAACTGCGACCCGGCGTCGGTGGTCACGAGTGCCTTGTCGAGGATGGCCGGCGCCGCGCCGGCGACCCCGTCGACCCCCGTCAGCTTCGCCACCTCCGCGTCGTAGTCGGGCAGGCCGCCGGCCTTCAGCACGTACACGTGCGCCGTCGCGCCGAGGAGGCGGTCGCGGAGTTCGCCCTGCAGACCGGTCATCAGCGCCAGCGCGATCACGAGCGCCATCACACCCACGGCGACGCCGAGCATCGAGATCAGCGAGATCAGCGAGATGAACGCCTGCCGGCGGCGTGCCAGCAGATACCGGAGGGCGACGAACAGCTCGAAGGACATGCGTTCGCGCCCCGTGGCCTACCGCGGCCGCATCAGCGGAAACAGGATCACGTCGCGGATCGACGGGCTGTCCGTCAGCACCATGACCAGCCGGTCGATGCCGACCCCTTCGCCGCCGGCCGGAGGCATGCCGTGCTCCAGCGCCCGGATGTAGTCCTCGTCCATGGCGTGCGCCTCGTCGTCGCCGCCCGCGCGGCTGGCCAGCTGCTCCTCGAACCGGCGGCGCTGCTCCACCGGGTCGTTGAGCTCGGAGAACGCGTTCGCCACTTCGAAGCCGCCGATATACAGCTCGAAGCGCTCGACCGTCTCCGGGTCGTCGGGCTTCTGCTTCGAGAGCGGCGACACCTCGGTCGGAAAGTCATGGACGAACGTCGGCTGGATCAGGTCGTCCTCGCAGAGGGCTTCGAAGACCCCGGCCGCGATCTTGCCGGCGCCCATCGACGGCGCCACCTCGATGCCGAGCCGGGCCGCCAGCGCCGCCGCGCTCGCCCGATCCCGCAGCGCCCCGGCCGGCACGGTCTCGCCCAGCCGGGCCGAGGCCGCCTCCCGGGCCGC
>JBFXBH010000022.1:0-26040 GCA_050183355.1 Vicinamibacterales bacterium
GCGGCTGCTCGAAGACGAGGGACCCCTTCTCGCGCAGCGCCGTCCGGTAGGCGGTCACCACGTCGGTGAACGGCTGGGCCGTGCCGAAGATGTAGTACCGCTGGCCGCGGCCCGCGTCGTACGACGCGACGAACTGGGCCGCCTGCGGGATGAAGATGCCGAGCTGCTCGGCCGTCGGCCGATCCGGATCGATGCCGGATGCCGGCGGACTGACCGGCGCGGCCGGCGGAGCCGCGACTGGTGCGGCCGCGGCGGGCGTCTGCGCCGGTGCCGACGGGGGCGGCGGCGCGGCCGGCCTGGGCTGCTGCCGCGGGAACGGCTGGGGGGTCTGGGCCAGGAGTCCGGCGGCCAGCGTGAGGCAGCCGAGTCCGATCAACGGAAGGCGTGCGCGCATGACCGTATTATCCGCGCTCCGCCTCGTCGCGCACCCGGCCGCGCCAGTAGTCGAGCAGGTCGTCGAGCATGCGGTCGAACGGGATCGTGGGTTCCCAGCCCGTTGCCGCGGTCAGGCGCGCGTGGCTGCCGACGACGACCGGTGTGTCGTTGGGCCGGTAGCGCGCGGGGTCGGGTTCCACGCGGACCGGGACGGCGACCCTCGCGCAGAGGCCGTCCACGATGGCCTGCATCGCGTGGGTCGTGCCGGAGCAGACGTTGTGGACCGTGCCGGAGACCCCGCGTTCCAGGATCAGGCGATAGGCACGGGCCACGTCGCGGACGTCGGTCAGGTCCCGCCGCGCGGTCAGGTTGCCGACGCGCAGCACGGGTTCGCCCAACCCCGCTTCGATCATTGCGACCTGTCGCGCGAATGCCGGCGCGGCGAAGGCCGGCTGCTGCCGGGGGCCGGTGTGGTTGAAGGACCGCGTCTGCACGACGTCCAGGCCGTCGTCCCGATGCATCCGGTCGGCCAGCATCTCCTGTGCGAGCTTGCTGACCGCGTACGGGCTCGCGGGCCCGAGTGGATGCTGCTCCGTCAGGGTATCGGACGTCTGGCGGTAGACCGTCGCCGACCCGATGTTCAGGACACGGCAGCCTGGAAGCAGATCCCGGACGGCACCCAGCAGATGCGACGTCGCGATGACGTTTGTCTCGAGAACGGACGCGGTATCGCCCCAGGACTGCGCCACGTGGGGCGCCCCCGCGCAGTGACAGATCGCGGCGGGCCGGGCCCGCTCGAGCGCGGAGCGCAGCGCGACCGGGTCCAGCAGGTCGACGTCGACCCGGTCCCACGCGAGGACGTCGGCGCCGGCGCCGGTCAGCTCCTCGACAAGATGACTGCCCGCGAAGCCCCGGGCGCCCGTGACGAGGATCGGCCCGGCGTTCACGGCGTCCGGGTCGAGTACTGCGCCTGGTAGTAGGCCCGGAACGCCTCGTCCTGTTCCTTGATCGGGCGCCACCACCACGGGTTCCCGGCGTACCAGGCGACGGTCGCGCGGAGCCCGTCCTCGAAGACGACCTCCGGCTTCCAGCCCAGGCCCTGCAGCTTCGCCGTGCTCAGGCAGTAGCGGCGGTCGTGCCCGGGGCGGTCGGCGACGGGCCGGATCAGCGAGTGCGGCTTGCCGAGCGCGTCGAGGATGCGCGTCGTCAGATCGCGGTTGGCGACCTCGTTGCCGCCGCCGACGTTGTAGACCTCGCCGCTGGTCCCCCGCTCGATCAGCAGGTCGAGCGCCCGGCAGTGGTCGTCCACGTGCAGCCAGTCCCGGACGTTCAGCCCGTCGCCGTAGAGCGGCACCGGGATGCCGTCGATGGCGTTGGTCGTGAAGAGCGGGATCACCTTCTCGGGGAACTGATACGGCCCGTAGTTGTTCGACGCGCGCGTGATGATGACCGGCACGTCGTACGTGGCCCAGTAGCTGTAGGCGAGCCGGTCCGCCGCGGCCTTGCTGGCCGAGTACGGATTGCGCGGCTTCAACTCGTCGGTTTCACGGCTGGCGCCGGACGGCACGCTGCCATACACCTCGTCCGTTGAGATCTGCACGAAGCGGCGGAGCGCCGGGGCGCGGCGCGCGGCCTCCAGCAGCACGAACGTGCCGACGACGTCCGTGTGGATGAACTCGCCGGCCGCCTGGATCGACCGGTCCACGTGCGTCTCCGCGGCGAAGTGGACGACGATGTTCGCGCGCTCCACGAGGGGCCCGGCCACGGCGGCGTCGGCGATGTCGCCGTGCACGAACGTGTGGCGCGGGTTGTCCATCACGTCGTGCAGGTTCTCGCGCCGGCCCGCGTAGGTCAGCTTGTCGAGCGTGGTCACGTGCCAGTCCGCATGGCGCGCGAGCGCGAAGCGGACGAAGTTGCTGCCGATGAATCCGGCACCGCCGGTGACGAGTACCTCAGCCATCTTTGCGCGCCCAGTCATACGGCAGGCTGCCGTGGGGTTCGAGCCGGAACTCGTCCGGCTGCTCGTAGCGGTAGGGTTCGTTGGTCGTGTTGACGACCAGCGCCATCTCCTGGCTGATGCACTTCCAGCCGTGGTACACGAGGTTCGGCACCTGGACCAGCGTCGGATTCTGCGTGCCGAGGAAGAACTCGTTGACGGCGCCCTTCGTCGGGGAATCGTCGCGCGTGTCGACGAGGACCAGCTTCACCATGCCCGCGACGCAGACGAAGTTGTCGACCTGCTTCTCATGGTAGTGCCACGCCTTGATCGCGCCGGGGTAGGTGGCCGACACGTAGACCTGCCCGAACGTCGTGAAGAGATCCTGATCGTCGACGCGCAGCATTTCCATCAGGAAGCCGCGTTCGTCGGGGATCAGCCGCAGGGCCTTCGTCCGGACGCCGTGGATGCGGGTGCGGTTCGCGGGTGACACGTACTCAGCCGGCTTGGTCACAGCAGGAATCCTCCGCTACCACCGGATGCCGACCTCGGAGTTGTCTCCGAGCATGAACCGGTAGGCGCTGGGCTTGAGGGGTTCGCGGTAGATGCGGACGTTGCGTCCGATGAGGCTGTCGGTCACCCGGTTCGCGAGATCCCGGATGCTGGCGCCCTCGAGCACAATGCTGTGCTCGACCTCGGCGTCGCGGACCTCGACGCCGGGTCCGATGGCGGTGAACGGACCCACATACGCGCGGATGATGCGCGCGTCCCGGCCGATGATCGCCGGCCCGCGCACGACCGACCCTTCGAGCACGGCGCCGGGTTCGATGACGACCTTGCCTTCGACGCGGCTCGCGGCGTCCAGCGTGCCGTGGTTCGCCGGCTCCACCGTCTCGAGCACGAGCCGGTTGGCCTCGAGCATGTCCTCGAGCTTGCCGGTGTCCTTCCACCACCCGTCCACGATGTGCGGCCGGACGGTCAGGCCGCGGTCGATCAGGTCCTGGATGGCGTCGGTGATCTCCAGCTCGTTGCGGAAGCTGGGCTTGATGCGCCGGACCGACTCGAAGACCTCGGGGCCGAACATGTAGACGCCCACCAGCGCCAGGTCGCCGATCGGCTCCTTCGGCTTCTCGACCAGGCGGACCACGCGGCCGTCCTTCAACTGCGCCACGCCGAACTGCTGCGGGTCGGGCACGCGCGTCAGCAGGATCTGCGCGGCGGGCCGTTCGCGGTCGAACTCCTGCACGAAGTGCGTGATGCCCTTGTTCAGCAGGTTGTCACCGAGGTACATGACAAACGGCGACGTGCCGAGAAACGGCTCGCTGATCTTGACCGCATGGGCGAGCCCGCGCGGCGCGTCCTGCTCGATGTAGGTGATGTGCACGCCCCACCGGGATCCGTCGCCGGCCGCGGCGCGGATTTCGGCCTGCGTGTCACCGACGACGATGCCGATCTCCCGGATCCCCGCAGCCGCGATGGCCTCGATCCCGTAGAAGAGGACGGGTTTGTTCGCCACCGGCACGAGCTGCTTGGCGCTCGTGTAGGTGAGGGGCCGGAGACGCGTGCCCTTGCCGCCGCTGAGAATGAGTCCCTTCATGGATTACCGCGTGCCGCCGAAGGCGCCGAACATGTTCTGGAACGTGCCGAGACCGGCCAATGTGAACGACAACTGAATCCGGCGGTCGGCGGGAACGGGGAACAGCGCGGCCAGCTCGGGGTAGTTGAACGCCTGATAGTCAACCGCGAGGCCGCAGCACTGGGCATTGTACGACCATCCGATGGACTGCTGCACGTTGTAGCCGCGGCTCACGTCGCGGGTGATCGCGTAGCTGGCGCGCATCCCGCGGGCGGTGACGCGGCCGCCGAGGCGTACCACCGTGTCGAAGACCTTGCCGCCGGTCGCGAGGCGCTGCCGGAAGATCCGGCTCACGTCCCCGTTGACCTCGACGCCGCGCACCGGCCCGGCGCCGGCCTGGACGCCGGTCGAGATCGGCGTTCCCGAGCTGACGTCGTACTCGACGCGGGAGGTGGCCGTGACGGTCGTCCAGGGCTGGGCCCGGAGGCTGACGGCGACGGGCGAAAAGTTCCCGGGCGTCGGCAGGCGTGACGCGCTGACGTACGTGAAGTCGAACTGCGTCGCTTCCGGCTGCGTGTAGTAGGTCTGCTGGATCGACAGCGACAGGTACTCGCGCGTACTGGTCGGCGTGGTGGGCACGGCGCCGGTAACCGGGTCCACGCGGGGCCGCGGCCGCACGAGCAGGCGGTTGGTCAGGCCGTACGTCATGGCCGTCGTGCCCTGGACGACGTAGTCGCGGACGTCGTAGAGCTGGACGATCCGGTCGCGGTTGTCCGTGCCGGTCACCCGCTGGATCGACCCGTACGGCTCGATCACGTGCTTGAGCCGATGGATGCCGCCGTCGGCGCCATCCCCGAAATCCCAGATGCGGCTCAGCGTCGGGCCCGTCACCTCGGCGCGCAGGTCCAGGTAGTGCCGGCCGATCGGGGGGGTCGAGCGCCGGCCGTTCACGTCGAGGCTCTCGGAGTAGAACGTGTTGCGCCACGTGGCGGACGAGTTGACGGTCAGAAACGGCCAGCGCGAGAGCGGCACGCGCACGGTCGGCGTGGCGTCGAAGCGCAGCAGGCCGAGGTCGTCGACGCGGCCGTCGGCGGACCGGCTGACGTAGACGCTGCGCGCGAACTCCGTCTGGGCGGAGCCGTAGATGGGCAGGCCGAAGAGCCGCGTCGGCGAGATCGCCGCGCTGGCCCGCGGGGCGCCGCCGTAGGTGAGGCTGCCGCCGCTCAGGTCGAGCAGCTCGCTCCGCTGGAAGCCGCCGGTCAGCGAGTACTGGCGCCAGATCCCGGACCAGGTGCCGCCGACGACGCGCTGGCGCCGCGAGGCCGCGAAGACGTTCTGCTGGTAGAGCTGCTGCGTGATGAGGCTCGAGAAGTAGTCCACCTGCGACCGGACCCGCATGTGCGGGCCGAGGGTCTGGTTGACGTTCGCGGTCAGCTCGAAGCTGCGCGTGGACGGCAGCGTGGACGTCGTGCCCGTGGAGCTGGTGAAGCTCGATGCCTGCTGGTTGAACAGGTACGTGCGGAGGTTGCCCTCGGCGCCCGCGGCCGCGACGTAGCGGTACTCGCCGCCCACACCCTGTCCGGCCCGCGTGAACCAGTCGTGGAAGAACGTCGCGTCCTGGCTGCGGCCCATCTCGAGGAAGAACGCGTTGCTGATCGCCTGGCCGCGCACGATCGACGTGCCGTAGGTCGGCAGCAGGAAGCCGGTCGCCCGCTGGCCGTTCTTGAGCGGGTAGTAGGCGTACGGGATGTACATCAGCGGCACGCCCTTGACCTTCAGCACGGTGTTCCGGAGCACGGCGTGGTCGTCGACCGTGATCACCGCGCGACCGGAGACGAGCTCCCATCGGGGTGTCGGTTGCACGCACGTCGTGAAGGCGCCGTTGGTCAGCCGGTACTCCAGGTCCGACAGGCGCTCGATCGTCTGGCCGTAGAAGTACACGTCGGGATCCTGGCCGGCAAAGAGCGTCCGGTCGGCCTTCGGGCCGAGCGTCATGATGCCGGAGGCGGTCGTGAAGACGCCGGTCAGCGTCGCCGTGTCGAAGTCCGCCTTCTCGGCGGCGATGCGGGCCGCCGGGCTGCTGAACACCACGTTGCCGGTCGCGACGAGGCGGTTGGTGTCCGTGAACATCTCGATCGCGTCGGCGAAGAACTTGATCCGATCGCATTCGACTTCGACCAGGCCGGTCAGCTTCCAGTGCGTGTCGGAGACGCGCTCCATCTGCATCTGCCGGGAACTGAACCCGGTGGCGGCGTTCGGCGCACACGCGGCCGTGCCGGCGCCGCTGCCGGGCCCGCGGGCCCCGGCCGCCGGCGTCACCGTGCCCTGCGCGCGCGCGGGAGCCGGCGCCAGCGCGAGCAGGGAGGCGACTGCGATAACCGCCGTCTTCTCAAGAAGTTGCACGGGAATCACACGAGAGTATCACGCGGGTTCAGCGCGTCCCGGACCTCGCCGAGCAGCACGATCGAGCCCGCGGCGACCACGTCCCGGTCGTGCGCCCAGGCGAGCTCCAGCGCGTGCGGCACACTGTCGGCGACCGCCGTGTCGCGCGTGGCGTCGAGCGCCCGGATCGCACTCGCGACGGCGTCCGGGGTCGCCCCTCGCGGCGTGGCCATCGGCGGCAGGATCACGCGTCCGACCGCCGGCAGCAGCCGCGCGAGCATGCCGCGGAGGTCCTTGTCCTGCATCGCCGCGAACACGAGCGCCGGCCGCGGCGCGTACCAGCGGTCGAGGTACGACGCCAGCGCCGCGGCGCCGTGCGGGTTGTGCGCCGCGTCGAGCAGCAGTCGCCGGCCGCCGGCCAGGTGCAGCAGTTCGAGGCGCCCGGGCCAGTGCGTGTGCGCGAGGCCCTGACGGATGGCCGCGGGCGGCACCTCGATGCCCGCGCACGCGCCGAGCAGGTCGAGGACCCGGTACGCCACCTGGGCGTTGCCCGCCTGGTGGTCACCGGGCAGGCCGACCCGGATCGGCTCGCCGGCCAGCGCGCCGTCCGCAGGCACGAAGCCGGCGTGTCCGGCGTCCGTTGGCAGGAGGCGGTCGCCCGGGTCGGCGGCGTCGACGACCCGCGCGCCGGCGCCGGCCGCCACGGCACGGACGACCGCATCCGCATCGGCGGGCAACCGGCCGATGACCACGGGGACGCCCGGCTTGATGATCCCGGCCTTCTCGTACGCGACGGCGGCGCGCGTGCGGCCGAGGAACTGCTCGTGGTCCATCGCGATCGACGTGATCGCCGTGACGGCGGGCACGACGACGTTGGTCGAATCGAACCGGCCGCCGAGTCCGACCTCGACGACCGCGACGCGGAGGCCCGCCTCGCGGAAGAGGACGAACGCGATCGCGGTGGTGGCCTCGAACCAGGTCGGCGGACCGCTGAGCCGGCCATCCGCGACGAGCCGGTCGATGACGTCGAGGACGCCGGTCGCCGCCCGGTCGAAGACCGCCGGCTCGACCGGGCGGTTGTCGATCACGAAGCGTTCGTGGATGGAGGAGAGGTGCGGAGAGGTGTACCGGCCCGCGGAGACGCCGGCGGCCCGCAGCGCGGCGTGGACCATCGCGACCACCGACCCCTTGCCGTTCGTACCCGCCACGTGGACGGTCGTGAAGGCGCGATGGGGATCGCCGAGCGCCGCCGAGATCCGCTCGATGTTCGCGAGGCCGAGCTTGATGCCGGAGGTTTCGAGCGCGGCCAGGCGCTCGCGGACGGACATCGGAGGCCGGCTACTGGGCCGGCTGGCCCGCCGCGACGGGGGTGCCGGCGTCGGACGCGTCCCCGGATGTGCGGGCGGGGCCGGCCGCGGCGGCTGCGCGGTCGCCGCCCATGAAGCGCAGCACCTGCGCCAGCGTCGCCTTGAGCTGCCGGCGGTCGATCACCAGGTCCACCATGCCCCGCTCCAGCAGGAACTCGCTGCGCTGGAATCCCTCGGGCAGCTTCTGCCGGATCGTCTGCTCGATGACGCGCGGGCCCGCGAAGCCGATCAGGGCCTTTGGCTCGGCGATGTTCAGGTCGCCGAGCATCGCGAAGCTGGCGGTGACGCCGCCGGTGGTGGGGTCGGTCAGCAGCGAGAGGAACGGCACGCCGGCGCGGTCGAGCCGCGCGAGCGCGGCCGAGACCTTCGCCATCTGCATCAGCGAGAGCGCCCCTTCCATCATCCGGGCCCCGCCGGAGCAGGACACGATGATGTACGGGCAGCGCCCGTCGAGGGCCAGCTCCGCGGCGCGCGTGAGCTTCTCGCCCATCACGATCCCCATGCTGCCGCCGATGAACGCGTACTCCATCGCCGCGATGACCACCGGCATGCCGTCGAGGTTCCCGGAGCCGACGATGACGGCGTCCTTGAGCCCCGTCGCCTTCTGCGTGGCCGCGAGCCGATCCCGGTACGCCTTGGTGTCCGCGAAGGTCAGCGGGTCGGTGGACCGGAGGTCCGCGTCGTGCTCCGTCCAGACGCCCTCATCGAACAGGCTCCGGAGCCGCCCGGCGGCGTTCAGGCGGAAGTGATGCGCGCACTTCGGGCACACCTGCAGGTTGTCCGCCAGGTCCTTGTTGTAGATGACCTGCCGGCAGCCCGGACACTTGACCCAGAGCCCCTCGGGCATGCTCCGCGTCCCGCCGGCCTTGAGGGGCTTGCGGGTCTTCTTGAACCAGGCCATAGGGGGTCAATTATAGGCGTCAGGCGCGCGGCACGTAGTAACGCGTCCCGCGCTGCATGCCCTCGATCTGCCGCACGAGATCCTCGAGCGCGTCGTCGCGGCCGCGGAGGTCGACCTGCGAGGTCTCCACGACGAGTAGCGGCGTGGCGTTGTAGTGGAAGAAGAAGTGCTGATACGCCTCGTTCAGCTCCCGGAGGTAGGTCGCGTCCGGCTCGGCGGCGCCGGGCTCGGCGTCGTCCCGGAAGCGGTCCTTCAGCCGCCGCAGCAGCACGTCGGTCGGCGCCTGCAGGTACACCACCAGGTCCGGGGCCACGACGTCCTTCGCGAGCAGGTCGTAGAGCCGCTGGTAGATGAACAGCTCGTTGTCGTCGAGGTTCAGGTACGCGAAGATCTTGTCCTTGTCGAACAGGTAGTCGCACACGGTGGCCTGCGCGAACAGATCCGACTGCTGCTCGGCGAGCTGCTGGCGGTGGCGGTTGAGCAGGTAGAAGAGCTGCGACTGCAGCGCGGCGCCCGGCCGGCCGGCGTAGAAGTCGTCGAGGAAGGGATTGTCGGTCTCCTCGAGCACCGTCCGCGCATCAAACCGTTCCGCGAGCCGGCGCGCGAGCGACGTCTTGCCGACGCCGATCGGTCCCTCAATGGCGATGTACCGGAAATTCATCGACGACGCGGCGTGTCCGCCGCCGGACACCGCACGAGGCGCATGCTATCATCCCGGCGCCGTGCGGTTCACGGTCTCCCTCCTCGTGCTCTTCACCGCGGCGTGCGCGTCGGCACCGCCCGTGAAGCCCGTTGCCGTGGCGATTCCCGAGATCACCTGGGAGCAGAAGCTCGCCTGGATGATGCGGCTCGAGGACCAGCGCCTGCTGCGCGATCCCCATCCGCCCGCACGCGCGGTGCTGGCGCCGGCGACGCCGGCGCGGCCGGAAGTACTGGCGCCGGCCGAGCCGTCCGACATCGTGCGGTTGCTCGCCGACCCCGAAGCGCGCGTCAGGCGCCGCGCGGCGCTGGCGGCCGCGCGCGCCGGTCTTCCCGGTGCGGTGCCCGCGCTGCTCCCCCTGCTCAAGGACCAGGAGTTCGAAGTCCGCCAGATGGCGGCGTTCTCGCTCGGCATGCTGGGCGACGTCTCGGTCCGGCCCGCGCTGGTCGAGGCGCTCGCGGACCCGCATCCGATCGTGCAGGGTCGCGCGGCCGAGGCGCTCGGACGGCTCGGGCAGCCGGCGGACGGCGCCGCCGTCGCCGCGATGGTGCGCCGGCATCTCGACGCGGGTGTCGTCACGGACCTGCAGGCCGACGACGAGCGGGTCGGACAGGAGCCGGCCGACGCGGTCCGGCTCGGCCTGCTGGCACTGGGCCGGCTGAAGGCCTACGACGCGCTCGCATCGGTCTCGCTCGGCGCGGACGGACGGCCGATCTCGTCGTGGTGGCCCTTTGCGTCCGCGTTGCGGCAGGTCGAGGATCCGCGTGCCATCCCGGCGCTCCGCACCATGCTCGCGACGCCGAGCCGGTACGCGCGCACGATGGCGATTCAGGGGTTGGGCGCGCTCGGCGCGCGCGAGGCGGTCCCGGACCTGCTGCGCATCCTGACCGCCGTTCCGACGGACCGCGGGCTGGCGGTCGAGAGCCTGAACGCCCTGCGGCGGATCGGCGATGGGCAGGCAGCGCCGGCGCTGCTCGCCGTCGCCAGCGATGGCCGGTCGGATCCGCTGTTCCGCCTCGACGCCATCGCGGCGCTCGGCGGGATGCCGCCGGTGTCGGGCACCGTCGACGCGCTGCTGGACCTGGTGTCCGAGCGGGACCCGAACGTACGGGCCGCGGCGTTCTCCGCGCTGGCGCGCGTGGAGCCCGACAGCTTCATCAGCGCCATCGCCAACATGGACGCCGACCCGCAGTGGACGGTCCGTGCCGCCCAGGCGGAGGCGCTCGCCGTGATCGAGCCGGACCGTGCGATTCCGGCGCTCGTCGCCCGCGTGCAGGACCCCGATCAACGGGTGGTCGCGCGGGCGATCGCCTCGCTGGCCGCGACGAAGAGCCCGGACATCGTTCCGACGGTGGCGGCGGCGCTGCGGGCCGAGGACCTCGTGGTCCGGATGGAGGCGGCCCGCGGCCTCGGCGTGCTGCGGGCGACATCCGCCGTGGCGGCGCTCGCGGCGGCGGTGGAGGCGTGGCGGGGCGAGCCGCACTATCAGGCCCGCGTGGCCGCACTGGAATCGCTGAACACCCTCGATCCCCGGGCGGCGCGCGCACCGCTGACGGCCGCCCTGGCGGATCGCGACTGGGCCGTCCGCGTGCGGGCGCTCGAACTGCTGCGCGCGCAGCCGGCGCGGGAAGGCGAAGCGGTGCCGGATGACGCGGCGATCCGGCCGGCTCCGGCGTCACGGGAGATGTCTGCCGACGAGTGGGCGTGGCTGCTGGCGCCGCCGTTCTCGCCGCACGCCCGTCTCGAACTGGACCGTGGCATCGTCGAGCTCGAGCTCGATGTGACGGGCGCGCCGCAGACCGTCGCGAACTTCATGTCGCTCGCACGGAAGGGGTTCTTCGACGGCGTCCCCGTCCACCGCGTCGTGACGAACTTCGTCGTGCAGGCGGGCGACCCCAGGGGTGACGGGGAAGGCGGACCGGGGTACACCATCCGGGACGAGCTCAACCTCACGCCGTATCTGCGCGGCACGGTGGGCATGGCGCTGGACTGGCGGGACACCGGCGGCAGTCAGTTCTTCGTGACGCTCGGGCCGCAGCCTCACCTCGACGGACGCTACACGGCGTTCGCGCGCGTCGTGGAGGGCATGGCCGTCGTGGAGCAACTGCAGAAGGGTGACGTGATCCGGCGCGTCACGGTGTGGGACGGGCGGGAAGCCCGTTAGCGGAAGGGACGAAACGCGAGAGCGGCGCAAGAGGCCCGGATGACCCGGCACCTCTCGCGCCACGAGGCACGGCGGAAAACTACCGCTTCTTGGCCGTCTTCTTCGCCGCCTTCTTCTTCGCTGTCTTCTTGACAGCCTTCTTTGCCGCCTTCTTCGCCATGTGGAATCCCCCCTTTCGCAGTGTGGATTGCGCGTCCACCGAGCATCGCCGCACACTCTGCCGCCTGGCACGTCGGGCGGCGCTGCTGCTGGTCCGCGTCTCTGGGCCCGTCGTCTGAATGCGGGCGAGATGGTCAGGTAAAAAAAAAGGGGTGCTCGCTGTGAGCACCCCCAAGGCTTTCTGAAGAACTACCGCTTCTTCGCGGCCTTCTTCTTGGCGCCCTTGGCAGCCTTCTTCGCCATTGTGTTCTCCTCGGTTGTTGTGGCCCAGCCGCGGCGAGTCACACGACCCGTCACAATTGGTGGGCTGAGCCATCAGCCCTCATACCAGATGTAGATTACGGGCGACGTCGGAGCGCTGTCAAGCACAAAAGTAAGCAGGTTGTCAAAAACTTCGACGGCGTGGACACGTCCAATCGCCGTGCCGCTGTCAAGTTGCGCGGCCCCGCGACGCGCGGCCGCGGGTCACGGCGTGCGGAGCCGCTCGCGCGCGCGCGTCGCGTCCGCCACGGTGCGCGCGTCCGCGCCGAAGACCTGCTCCGCACGGCGATAGAACTCGCTCGCGCGCGCGGAATCGCGCCGCCGCTCGGCGATCGCGCCGGCGTCGAGGCAGGCCGCGGCGTAGATCGTCGGCGCCTGCTCCGGCTTCGCGGCGAGCACGCGGGCCAGCGCGCGCTCGGCACCGGCGTCGTCCCGCATGGCGATCAGCAGCCGCGCTTCCCGATAGCGGTGCACCGGATCGGCGGGCCGCAGCGCGACGGCCTGCGCGATGAGTGGCGCCGCCGCACCCGTGTCCCCGCGCTCGAGTGCGCGCCAGCCCTGGAGCGAGAGGCGATACGCCGTCGTCTGGTCCGCGGGCGGTGTCCGCCTCAGACCGGCGCGCGCCCGATCGGCCATGTCGCCGCCGCCCGGCGCCAGCGCGAGCGCGGTGCGGAACGCCGCCGCGGCGTCAGCGGCCTGCCCCATGCGGCTCAGCGCCTCGCCGAGCTGCACGTGCGCGCGGACCATGACGCCGGCGGGCGTCGACGGCCGGCTCGCGATGAGCGTCCGGAGTTCCGCGATCGCCAGGTCCGTCTCGAACAGCCGGTCGAGCTGGGCGGCCGTGCCCAGGCGCGCGAAGCCCAGCGCCATTGCGGCCTGCCGGACCCGGCCGGCCTGCGCGGCGTCCGCGAGCGCGCGCCAGGTCCGCAGGCTGCCCGCCGAGTCGTGCAGGTACGTCTCCTGGACCTCGGCGATCGTCTGGACGAAGTGCGGGTTGGCCGGATAGCGCCGGCGCAGCCCGTCGAGCAGCGCGAGCGCGCGGCGAGGGTCGTGCTCGTACCAGAGATCGATCACGTGGAGCTGGTAGTCGATCTCGCCGGCGAGCAGCGCGCCGTTGTCGCGGGCACGGCGCATCTCCGCGAGCCCCTGCTTCCGGTCGCCGCCGGGGAGGAACAGCAGGAAGCGCAGCACCTTCGCGGCGGCGGGCGCGACGTCCGCGTAGTAGTGGTAGAGGCCGATGCCGAACCACGCATCCTGAAGGCCCGGGTCCAGCGCGAGCGCCCGCTCGAGCGCGTCCTTGATCCGCTTGCCGTCGCGGGCCGCGGACAGGCGTTCGCCGCGCAGCACGCGGAACTGCGCGCGCGCGCCGTAGGCCGCGCCGCGGTAGAACCAGGCTTCGGCGCGTTCGGGTTCCCGCCCGGTCCACGCTTCCATGGCGTCCACCGCGCGGTCGGCCGTGTCGACAAAGCGGGTGTCGAGGCTCCGGTTCGCCGGGTCGACCTGGATCTGCCACCAGAGCGCCGCCAGCTCGAGGGTCTGGCAGACCTGCGCGGGCGCGGGCGGGCACGTCGCGCGGGCGATCGCGGGCCACTCGTCGAAGCGTCCCCCGAGGATGGCGTCGTAGGCCTCGCGCACCTGCGCTCCGGCGGTCAGCCCCCTGACCGGCGCGGCCTGCGCCGGTCCGGCCGCGCCCAGCCACCCGGCCAGCAGGCCGGCCGCGACCGCGCGGCGCGCGGCGCTCACGTGATGCTCGTGCGCAGCCGCTGCTTCTCCGCGTGCCGTTCGAGCGCCAGCGCGATCAGGCGGTCGAGCAGGCCCGCGTAGCTGAGGCCGCTGGCTTCCCAGAGTTTGGGATACATGCTGACGGTCGTGAATCCGGGAATGGTGTTGACCTCGTTGACGTAGATGCGTCCCCGCTTCCGCTCCATCAGGAAGTCGACGCGGGCCATGCCCGCGCCTTCGACCGCGCGGTAGGCGTCCAGCGCCAGCCGCTGCAGCTTCGCGCGCTGCGCCGCGGTGACCGGTGCGGGAATCAGCAGGTTCGAGCTGCCGTCCAGGTACTTGGCCCTGTAGTCGTAGAACTCGGCCGCGGGCACGATTTCGCCCGGCACCGAGACGGCCGGGTCGTCGTTGCCGAGCACGGCGCACTCGATCTCCCGGGCGTCGGGCACCGCGGCTTCGATCACGATCTTCCGGTCGTAGGACGCGGCCAGGTCCATCGCCGGGCCGAGTTCGGCGGCGTCACGCGCCTTCGAGATGCCGACGCTGGATCCGAGGTTCGCGGGCTTGACGAAGACCGGCATGCCGAGCGTCCGGGCCACGCGGTCACGCACGTCGTCCGGCGACGCCTCCCACTCGCGCTTCAGCACGACCAGGTACTTCACCTGCGGCAGGCCGTGCGCGGCGAACAGCGTCTTCATGACCCCCTTGTCCATGCCGACCGCGGCGCCGATGACGGATGGTCCGACGTACGGCACGTTCGCGAGCTCGAGCAGGCCCTGCACGGTGCCGTCCTCGCCGTACGGTCCGTGCAGGACCGGAAAGATCACGTCGAGGGCCAGGGCGTGCGAGACCGCGCCGCCGTGCGCGCCGTCGGTCCGCCCGTGTTCGATCGTCAGCAGGGTGTCCTCGCCCGGCCGCGCCAGCATCAGGGTCTCGCGACCCGGCCGTCCCGGCCGCAGCGCCTGCGCCCGGGCCTGCTCCAGCACTTCCGACGCCGAGGAGGCGGTCGGGCCCCGGTCCGGGAGCTGCCACCGCCCGTCCTTGTCGATGCGGATCGCGACCGCCTCGTACCGGTCACGGTCGAGGTGCTTCAGGATGGACGCGGCCGAGGCCACCGAGACCTCGTGTTCGCCGGACCGTCCGCCGTAGATGACGCCAACGCGCAGTCGTTTCACGTGTGGCCACTAATATAAGTGACGGGTCCCGTGTTCTCATTCCACGTCACGGCGCAGGACGGCGCCGCCCGCGCCGGTGTGATGGAGACGCCGCACGGCCGCCTGGAGACGCCGGTCTTCATGCCCGTGGGCACGCGCGGGGCCGTCAAGGCGCTCCGGCACCAGGAGCTGATCGACGCGGGCGCCTCGATCATCCTCGGCAACACCTACCACCTCTTTCTCCGTCCCGGCGACGAGGCGGTCGAGCGGCTCGGCGGCCTGCACCGCTTCATCGGCTGGCAGCGGCCGATGCTGACCGACAGCGGCGGCTTCCAGATCTTCAGCCTCGGGGAGCGCTGCGTGGTCCGTGAAGACGGGGCCGAGTTCCGGTCGCATCTCGACGGCTCCCGGCACCTGCTGACGCCCGAGCGCGCCGTCGAGGCGCAGGCGCGCCTCGGGTCCGACATCGCGATGGTGCTCGACGAGTGCCTGGCCTGGCCGGCGACGGAAGCCCGCGCCGCCGAATCGCTGCGCCGATCCGCCCGCTGGGCGCGCCGCTGCCGGGAGCGCCTGCTGCGCGTGCGGGAGGCCGGCACGCCCGCCGTGAATCCCGGCCAGGCACAGTTCGGCATCATCCAGGGCGGCACGTTCGACGCGCTGCGCCGGGAGAGCGTCGAGGCGACCGTCGACATCGGCTTCGAGGGGTACGCCATCGGCGGCCTGAGCGTGGGCGAGCCGTCGGAGGTGATGTACCGCGTGGCCGGTGACACGGCGGCGCTCCTGCCCGCGGACCGCCCGCGCTATCTGATGGGCGCCGGCACGCCCGAGGACCTCGTCGAGGCGGTCGCGAGGGGCATCGACATGTTCGACTGCGTGATGCCGACCCGGAACGCCAGGAACGGCCAGCTCTTCACGAGCCGTGGCCGGCTGAACATCCGGAACACCCGCTTCGCGTTCGACGAATCACCCCTCGACCCGGCGTGCGGCTGTTACACGTGCCGCCATCATTCCCGCGCGTATCTGCGGCATCTGTTCATCGCCGGCGAGATGACCGCGAGCACCCTTAACACGTTGCATAACTTGACCTTCTACCTTGACACCATGCGGAGGATCAGGGACGCTATAGCGTTTCGGACGTTCGAAACGTTCAAGCGGGAGTTCCTCGCGTCGGTTTCGGGTCCGCTCTCTGACGCGTGACCGGGAACGTGCCCGGTGTACCCAGAATGGAAGCGATGGCAAACCCCGACTTCGTGCTGGCGATGGCTGCTCCGCAGGGGGGCGGCAATCCGCTCCTCGGACTGCTGCCCGCGGTCCTGATCCTCGGCATCTTCTACGTCGTGCTGCTGCTGCCGATGCGGCGGCGCCAGAAGAAGGTGCAGGAGTTCCTGTCGGCGCTGAAGACGGGGGATCGCATCGTCACGTCGGGCGGCATCTACGGCACCATCGTCAAGGTCGAGGACGACCATCTGAAGATCGAGATCGCCGAGCGCGTCCGGGTGGACATCTCGCGCAACGCCGTGGTCGGGTATCAAGGACAGGAGCGCGTGGTCCCGGAAGCCGGGGCCAACGGATAAGCCGTTATGAGCCTTCGCTGGAAGCTGACTATCTCCCTCGTCACCCTCGTGGTGTTCGCCGTCGTCGGCGTCTACCCGATCGTCGCCCCGTCCCTGAAGCTGCCGGTGCCGTCGGTGCTGGCGAGCCTCCAGCTGAAGCTGGGGCTCGACCTGAAGGGCGGCGTGCACCTCGTGCTCCGCGTCCAGACCGATGACGCCCTCCGCGTCGAGACGGAAGGCGAGATGGAGCGGTTGCGCGAGGCGCTGACCAAGGCGTCGATCGTGACGACGGCCCTCACGACGACCTCGCCGGTCGCCTTCAAGGTGGACGGCGTGCAGCCCGCGCAGGAACAGGCGTTCCGGCAGGCCGCGACGGAGGTCCAGACGAACTTCGACCGCGGTTCCGGCGGGCCCGGGTCCTTCATCTTCACGATGAAGCCGAACATCCAGAAGCAGCTCCGCGACGAATCGGTCGTGCAGGCGCGCCAGACGATCGAGCGCCGCGTCAACGAGCTCGGCGTGGCGGAGCCGAGCATCGCGCAGCAGGGGCAGGACGGCGACCAGATCCTCGTGCAGCTCCCGGGCGTGACCGACGTCGAGCGCGCCAAGTCCATCATCGGCTCGCCGGGCATGCTCGAGCTGAAGATCGTCGAGCAGGGACCGGCGTCGGCGAAGGAGGACCTGATGCCGGGCGGGCAGGTGCCGCAGGGGATGGAGATCCTCCCGGGCAGTTCCGCCACACCGGGCAGCGCCGGCACCACCGTCTACTACATGGTCCGGAAGGTCGCGGCCGTGACCGGGCGGGACCTGCGCAATGCGCGCCCGACGCTCGACGAGAACAACCTGCCGGCGGTCAGCTTCACGCTGAACCAGGAGGGCGCCCGCAAGTTCGGCGCCGCCACGTCGGCGAACATCGGCCGGCAGCTCGCGATCGTGCTCGACACGCGCGTCTTCTCGGCGCCGACCATCGAGAGCCGCATCACGGACCAGGGCCGCATCACGGGCAGCTTCACCCAGCAGGAAGCCCAGGACCTCTCGCTCGTACTGCGGTCGGGCGCGCTGCCGGCGTCGCTCACCTATCTGGAGGAGCGATCCATCGGGCCGAGCCTCGGCGCCGACTCGATCCGGTCCGGCGTGCTGGCGTCGCTGGTCGGCCTGCTGCTCATCCTGGCGTTCATGCTGGTCTACTACAAGCTGGCCGGCGTCAACGCGATCGTCGCGATGGCCTTCAATCTCGTCATCCTGCTCGGTCTGATGGGCTACATCGGCGCGGTGATGACGCTGCCTGGCATCGCCGGCTTCATCCTGACGATGGGCATCGGCGTGGACTCCAACGTCCTGATCTTCGAACGCATCAAGGAAGAGCTGGAGGCCGGCCGCGGGGTCCGCGCCGCGGTCAACGCCGGGTTCGGCCGGGTATTCCTGACGCTGCTCGATACGCACATCTCCGCGCTGATCGCCGCGGCGTTCCTGTTCCAGTTCGGCACCGGCCCCATCCGCGGGTTCGCGGTGACGCTGTCCATCGGCCTGCTGTCGAACCTGTTCACGTCGACCTTCGTTTCCAAGACGCTCTTCGAGCTCGGGCTGTCGCGGCAGCGCCAGGCCGCAACGCTGTCGATCTAGGGGCCCGCGATGCACATTCTCAAGAACACCTCGATTGACTTCCTGCGCTGGCGCTGGCACGCCATGGCGGTGTCGGTGCTGGTTCTTCTGGCCGGCCTCGGCGTCATCCTGACGCGCGGCATTCCACTCGGGATCGAGTTCCAGGGCGGCACGGCCGTGATCGCGCAGTTCGACCAAGCGCCGTCCATCGAGGCGGTGCGCGCGGCGTTCAATCAGCACTTCCCGGGCGGCGGCCAGAACGTCATGGTCCAGGCGTACGGGAACCCGGAGCAGCGGCAGGTCATGGTGCGCGTGCCGCAGGTGGGCGAGGAGTCCGGCGCCGCTCTTGGCAGCACCGCGAAGGTGGCTGAGGAGGCCCTGCGGAAGGGGAACCTCGGGAACTTCACCGTCGTCGGGACCGAGATCGTCGGCCCGTCGGTCGGCAAGGAGCTGACGCAGAAGGGCATCTACGCCTTCCTGGCGTCGCTGGTCGGGATTCTGGCCTACATCGCGTTCCGCTTCCAGCTCTCCTTCGCCGTCGGCGCCGTGATCGCGACCGTGCACGACATCTTCGTGGCGCTCGCGTTCCTGGCGTTCTTCCAGTACGACCTGACGCTCAACGTGATCGCCGCGATTCTGACGGTGACGGGCTACTCGACCAACGACACCATCGTGATCTTCGACCGTGTCCGGGAGAACATGCGATCTAGCCGTCGGCAGCC
The DNA here is from genome assembly GCA_050183355.1 of Vicinamibacterales bacterium. Taxonomy (GTDB): domain Bacteria; phylum Acidobacteriota; class Vicinamibacteria; order Vicinamibacterales; family UBA2999; genus CANKJK01. The sequence goes on from JBFXBH010000022.1 coordinate 18,575, forward strand.
GCTGGCGGCGGTCATCAATACCGCGCTGAACCAGACGCTCGGCCGGACCATCATCACGGCCGGCACGACCCTGCTGTCGTCCGCCGCGCTGCTCGCCTTCGGCGGCGAGGTGCTGAGCGGCTTCGCGTTCACCATGGTCGTCGGCGTGATCACCGGCACCTACTCGAGCCTGTACGTGGCGGCGGCGGTCGTCATGCTGTGGCAGGGCCGGAAGGTTCCGGCCACGGACAACCCGGTCGAAGCGGCTCCGGCGCGCCGGGGCAAGGCCACCCGCAAGGCGAACGCCTGACCCACGCCCGGGTTCGCGTGGGCTCCGGTGAGGCGTTCGGCCGCCCGTGAACTACGTGCACGCCGCGCTGCTCGGGGCGCTGCAGGGCCTGACGGAGTTTCTGCCGGTCTCGTCCACGGCCCATCTGCTCGTGGCCGGGCGGCTGCTCGGCTTCGACGATCCGGGCGGCGCGTTCACGATCATGATCCAGCTCGGCTCGATCCTCGCGATCGTGTGGCTTTACCGGGTACGGGTCGCCCGGCTGGTCCGCGCGCTTCCGCATGACCCGGCGGCGCGCCGCTTCGCGGCGGCCATCGGCGCCGGGCTGCTGCCGGTGCTGCTGCTCGGTGCCGTCGGCCGGGGGTACGTCACGTCGGTCCTCTACGGGAGCGCCCTCACGATTGCGATGGCCCTCATCCTCGGCGGCGTCGTGATGCTCGTGGTCGAGCGGCGGCACCTGCGCACCACCGTCCTGACCGCCGAGGCCACGCCGGTCTCCAGGGCGCTGGGGGTAGGGGTCTGCCAGGCCATGGCCGTCGTTCCGGGCATCTCGCGGTCCGGCGCGACCATCATCGGCGGCATGCTGATGGGCATGGACCGCACGGCAGCGGCGGAATTCTCGTTCTTTCTGGCCGTGCCGACGATGGCGGCGGCCTTCGGCAACGACCTCGCGCACCTGGAGGGCGGCCTGGCCTCACCCCGGACGGCCGAGATCGCGGTCGGGTTCGTCGCGGCGTTCCTGGCGTCGCTGGCCGTCGTCGGACCGTTTCTGCGTTTCGTCAGTCGTGCCGGCTTCGCGCCGTTTGCCTGGTACCGGATCGCCGGCGGCGGGCTTATGCTTCTTGCGCTCTGGAACGGGTGGGCCCTCAACTGACCATCATGCAGTGGCTGCGCCGAAGCTTCATCACGGGCTTCTTCGTCCTGGTCCCGCTGGTGGTCAGCGTGGCCGCCCTGGTGTGGGTTTTCGGTATCATTGACGGCCTCACGGCGCCGGTCTCCGTCCGGGTGATCGGACGCCGCGTGCCCGGCCTCGGCCTCGCCATCACGGGCGTGCTGGTGCTGGCCGTCGGGACCGTGGCGAGCAATGTGTTCGGGAAGCGGGTGCTGGCCCGGGCCGAGGACATCCTCGGCCGCATTCCGGTCTTCGGCACCGTCTACGCGCCGGTCAGGCAGCTGATCGCCGCGTTCTCTCCGGACAACGAATACGGGTTCAAGCAGGTCGTGATGGTGGAAGTGCCGGGCCGCGGGCTGACGCTCGGCTTTCTGACCAAGGAGTTCACGGTCGAGCGCGGCCGCGGGCCGGAGGCGTTCGTCGCGGTGTATGTGCCGACGAACCATCTCTATCTCGGCGACATCGCGCTCTATCCGAAGGCCGATGCGCTGTACCCGGATGTCTCCGTCGAGGACGGGATCCGGATTGTGTTGACGGGCGGCATGTCGTTACCAGGTCTCGTGTCGAGCGGCACGGGGCGTCGTCACTAGGGAAGTCGGGCGAATCACGGGCACGTTTCACTCAGAGAAGGGACTGGACGCGATGAAGTCGTGGATCAAATGGCTGGGCACCGCTGCGCTGGCGCTCATGGTGGTCGGATCGTTGGCGGGTCCGGCCCTGGCCGGTCAGCCCGAAGGACAGGAGGGCGCGGCGCCTGCCGCCACGCATCACACCGGCGGCGAGGCGAACCTGATTCTGCCGGATCTCTCGAGCACGGACGTCGGCGGCTATGACGGCCGGACGCTGCTCATCGGCGGGCTCGTCGTGGCGGCGCTGGGCATCCTCTTCGGCCTCGTGATCCTGAACCAGCTGAAGAACCTCCCGGTGCACCGCACGATGCGGGAGATCTCGGAGCTGATCTACGAGACCTGCAAGACGTACCTGATCACGCAGGGCCGCTTCATCGCGATCCTCGAGATCTTCATCGCCGTCGTCATCGTGCTGTATTTCGGCGTGCTGTCCCAGATGGAGCCGCTCCGCGTCGGGATCATCCTGCTCTTCAGCGTCATCGGCATCCTGGGCAGCTACAGCGTGGCGTGGTTCGGCATCCGCGTGAACACGTACGCCAACTCCCGGACGGCCTTCGCCAGCCTGGAAGGCAAGGCGTATCCGGTCTATGCCATTCCGCTGCGCGCGGGCATGAGCATCGGCATGCTGCTCATCAGCGTCGAGCTGCTGATCATGCTGGTCATCCTGCTGTTCATTCCCGGGGATTACGCGGGCCCCTGCTTCATCGGCTTCGCGATCGGTGAGTCGCTCGGCGCGGCCGCGCTGCGCATCGCCGGCGGCATCTTCACCAAGATCGCCGACATCGGTTCCGACCTGATGAAGATCGTGTTCAACATCAAGGAGGACGACGCGCGCAACCCCGGCGTCATCGCCGACTGCGTGGGCGACAACGCCGGCGACTCGGTCGGGCCGTCGGCCGACGGGTTCGAGACCTACGGCGTGACGGGCGTCGCGCTCATCACCTTCATCATGCTGGCCGTCCCGGAGGCGGTGGTGCAGGTCAAGCTGCTGGTCTGGATCTTCGCGATGCGCATCATGATGGTGATCGCCAGCGGCGCGTCGTATCTGATCAACGAGGCCGTCGCCAGGTCCCGGTACGCCACCGTGTCGAAGATGAACTTCGAGGCGCCGCTCACCTCGCTGGTGTGGCTGACCTCGATCGTCTCCGTCGCGCTGACCTACGTCGTCTCGAACCTGCTCATCTCCGACCTCGGCGACGGCTCGCTCTGGTGGAAGCTCGCGACCATCATCACGTGCGGCACGCTGGCCGGCGCGATCATCCCGGAGCTGGTCAAGGTGTTCACGTCGACCGAGTCCGCGCACGTCAAGGAGGTCGTCACGTCCTCCAACGAAGGCGGCGCGTCGCTGAACGTGCTGTCGGGCCTGGTCGCGGGGAACTTCAGCGCCTACTGGCTGGGGCTGACCATCGTGGCGCTGATGTCCATCGCGTTCCTCGTGACGAATACGAGCCCCGTCATGCAGGATCCGCGCTTCATGATGGCGCCGGCGGTCTTCGCGTTCGGCCTGGTGGCCTTCGGCTTCCTCGGCATGGGGCCCGTGACCATCGCGGTCGATTCGTACGGCCCGGTGACCGACAACGCACAGTCGGTGTTCGAGCTCTCCGTGATCGAGTCGGTGCCCGGCATCAGGCAGGAGCTCAAGAAGGACTTCGGCATCGACGCGGACTTCGAGAAGGCCAAGGACCTCCTCGAGGAGAACGACGGCGCCGGCAATACGTTCAAGGCGACGGCGAAGCCGGTGCTGATCGGCACCGCCGTCGTCGGCGCCACGACGATGATCTTCTCGATCATCGTCGAGCTGACCCAGGGCCTGACCACGGGCGTCGAGCAGCTCTCCATGCTGCACGCGCCGTTCCTGCTCGGGCTGGTCACCGGCGGCTCGGTGATCTACTGGTTCACCGGCGCCTCGATGCAGGCCGTCACCACGGGCGCCTACCGCGCGGTGGAATTCATCAAGGCGAACATCAAGCTCGACTCCGGCGCCGAGAAGGCCTCGGTCGAGGACAGCAAGAAGGTCGTCGAAATCTGCACGCAGTACGCGCAGAAGGGGATGCTCAACATCTTCCTGACGGTGTTCTTCTCGACGCTGGCGTTCGCGTTCGTCGAGCCCTACTTCTTCGTCGGCTATCTCGTCTCGATCGCGCTCTTCGGCCTCTACCAGGCGGTCTTCATGGCCAACGCCGGCGGCGCGTGGGACAACGCGAAGAAGATCGTCGAGACCGAGCTGAAGATGAAGAACACGCCGCTGCACGCGGCGACGGTCGTGGGCGATACCGTCGGTGACCCGTTCAAGGACACGTCGTCGGTCGCGCTCAACCCCGTGATCAAGTTCACGACGCTGTTCGGCCTGCTGGCCGTGCAGCTCGCGGTGCGCCTGACGACCGAGATGGGCAGCGGCGTCAGCCACCTGCTCGCGGCGGCGTTCTTTGCCGTGTCGGTGGTGTTCGTGATCCGCTCGTTCTACGGCATGCGGATCGGCACGGAAGTCAAGCGTTCGGCCTGAGGCTGAGGCAACTTGAGGCATTTTCCGGGTCCGGATTTATCGCTGGAGCGATCGTCCGGACCCGGGCTATACTGCGCGCTCTTTGCCTGATCCGGGACCGGGAGCCAATTGGCACTTCCGGTGTCTAAACAGGCAATTGCGGGGTTCTAACGGTTTTCCTGCAACGCGTTGACACTGTTTTTTCGGGACCGCTATAATCGGCCGCTCTTGCCGGCCGGCAAGACACGTCTTCCAGGAGGGTAAGCCCGGTGCCACGTCATATGTTCGGCGACATCGTCGACCCGAGCGTCAAGGTGGGTTCGAATCAGGGAACCACCGTGTTCGTGTCGATTGTCGTGCACACGGTCATCATCCTCGGGATGGTCATCATCCCGCTGATGGCGGCCGACATTCTGCCGACTCCCGCCGGTGCGATGGCCGCCTTCGTGGCCCCGCCGCCGCCCCCGCCGCCGCCCCCGCCGCCCCCGCCGCCCCCGGCGGCGAAGGCCCCGGAGCCGGTGGTGCAGCCGAATCCGGCTGCGGCCCCGACCGAGGCGCCGTCCGAAATCAAGGCCGAGGCGCCGGACACCAACTTCGACCGCAACGCGGGCGTTGACGGTGGCATTCCCGGCGGCGTCGTCGGTGGCATCTCCGGCGGCGTGCCGGATGCACCGCCCCCGCCGCCCCCGCCGCCGCCCCCGCCGCCGCCGGCTCCGGTCCGCGTCGGTGGCAACATCAAGCCGCCAACGAAGGTCAAGGACGTCCGGCCGGTCTATCCGTCCATCGCGCAGTCCGCGCGCGTCCAGGGCGTCGTGATCATCGAGGCGACGATTGGTCCGTCCGGCAGCGTGACCGATACCCGTGTGCTCCGGTCCATTCCGTTGCTGGACCAGGCCGCGATCGATGCCGTGAAGCAGTGGCAGTTCACGCCCACGACGCTGAACGGTCAGCCCGTGCCGGTCATCATGACGGTCACGGTGCAGTTCACGCTGAGTTAGGCGCAGATTCCCGCAGAGCTGGAACGCACACAGTTTCGTAGAAGTCCGAGGCCTTACGCCTCTTCCCCCGCTATTGAGACGAGGCGAGGGGCCAACTTGTCCGACAGATCGTCTCAAACAAATAGATTGCGGAGGATGTCGTAATGGGTGGCGAGCTGAATCTTGTTGAAATTGCCCAGACCATGACCGGTCCCGCCATCGCGGTGGCGGTGGTGCTGTTCGTCATGTCGTTCTGGTCCATCGGTGTCGCGATCGAGCGCATCTACACCTATAACCAGGCGCGGAACCAGTCGAAGCTCTTCGCCCCCCAGGTCGCCAAGCACCTGAAGGACGGCCGCCTCAAGGAGGCGATCGCGCTGGCCGGCTCGAAGGACTACCGCTACAGCCACCTCGCGAAGGTGGTGGGCGCCGGTCTGCAGGAATTCCAGTACCAGAAGGAGTCGGGCCTCACGGGCAATCGCGATGACGTTCTGGACACGGTCCGCCGCGCCATCCAGCGCGCGACGGCGCTGACGGCCGCCGACCTCAAGAAGGGCGTCAGCGTGCTGGCGACCATCGGCTCCACGGCGCCGTTCGTCGGACTGCTCGGCACGGTCATCGGCGTTATCAACGCCTTCGTGGGTATCGCCTCTGCCGGCGGCTCCTCCGGCATCGGCGCGGTGTCGGCCGGTATCGCCGAAGCGCTGATCGAAACGGCCCTCGGGCTGTTCGTGGCCATCCCGGCCGTGTGGTTCTACAACTACCTCACGGGCCGCATCGAGCACTTCAACGTGGAGATGGACAACTCCTCGTCGGAGCTCGTGGACTGGTTCATCAAGAACGCGGCCTAGTTCCAATCCGGATGCTGCGGGCCGGGGCGCATCACGCGCTCCGGCCGCTGTAACCGCACATCCCAGGAGCGATAACGATGAGTATGTCAGTCGGCGGCGAGGAAGGGGCCGTCAAATCCGAGATCAACGTCACCCCGCTGGTGGACGTCATGCTGGTGCTGCTGATCATCATGATGATCGTGGCGCCGATGCTGCAGAAGGGCGTGCCCGTCAAGCTGCCCGTGGCGACCAACAGCAGCGACAAGCCCGAGACGCAGGATCAGACGGTGCTCGGCGTCACGGCCGACCGGTCGGTCTACGTGGATTCGGTCATGGTGCCGATGTCGGATCTGCGCCGCAAGCTCGAAGAGGCGCTTGAAGAGAAGTCGGTCAAGCTCCTGTACATCAAGGCCGACGAGGATGCCCCGTACGGCGCCGTCATGGAGGCCATGGACGAGGCGCGCGCGGCCGGTATCGAGGACATGGGCCTCATCACCGAAAAGAAGAACACCGGCGAAGGGAAGTAGGCATGTCCGCTCATAAGCATCACGGCGCAGACAAGGTCTTCACAGCGAAGGTACCGGCGGCCACGTCGGAGATGAACATCACGCCGATGATCGACGTGCTGCTCGTGCTCCTGGTCATCTTCATGGCGGCGCTGCCACTCTCCCAGAAGGGCGTCGACGTCAATCTGCCCGCCGAGACGCAGTCGGCGGCGAAGGCGGCGCCCGACATCAGCCAGATCGTGCTGGAGTACAGCGCGGACCGGAAGATCGCGGTCAACAAGCAGGACGTGACCGTCGCCGGGCTCGAGGAGATGCTGCGAGGCATCTTCGAGGAGCGGAAGGACAAGACGATGTTCATCTCCGCGGCCGGCACGCTCCGCTACGGCGACATCGTCGAGGTCATCGACGCCGCGAAGGGTGCGGGCGTCGAGAAGGTCGGCATCGTCACGGACGGCATGAAGAAGTCGGCCGCGGCCGCGGCCGGCCAGTAGTCTCCGGGCGCACTCCGACCCGCCAATCACCACGGGGCCTGGCCATCAGCCAGGCCCCGTTCTTTTTTCTCTCTGCGTGCCCCGGGACGGTGCGGCCACGGGACGCACGGGTATCCCCGAGGAGTGGCGGGGATGTGCGCCTCGCGCGTGGCTCGGGGCGAAGGGGTATGCCCCAAGGGGGCAGGGGCCCGCCGTGGGCCGGGCGCCGGACGCGGCCGTCAGGCCTGTTCCGCGGGTTCCCAGCGTTCGACCAGCTCGAAGAGGGACTCCCCCCCGGCAGCCGGGCCGCTCACCGGCTGCTGACGCCTCTGCAGGGCCGCCTGCAGCGCCGCCGAGATGGCGTCGCGCTCGAACGGCTTGGTGACGTAGCCCACGATGCCCGGGCGAAGCG
>JBFXBH010000023.1:0-25884 GCA_050183355.1 Vicinamibacterales bacterium
CCACGCCCACCAACACGCTCTCGTTCACCATCGGCACGGCGGCCGCAGAGACGGTCACGATCAGCGCGCGGCCGTCCACCGTGCCGGCCACCGGCGGCACCGTCGAGGTGAACGCCGTCGTGCGCGGGACGAACGGGCAGGGTGTCGGCGGTATCCCGGTCACGTTCACGACCACCAGCGGCACGCTGACCAACACGATCGCCGTCACCGACGCGAACGGCGTGGCCACCGTCGGCCTGACGACGAACACGGAAGCGAGCGTCTCGGCGGCGTCCGGCAGCAAGACCACCGCCACGGCCGCGACCGTGACCGTGCTCGGCACGCCGTCCGTCACGCTCACCTGCACGGGCAGCGGAACCGGCACGACGACGTGCACGCAGACCGTCGATCAGCCGATGACCTTCACGGCGGCGAGGGCCACCGGCAGCACGCCGCTCCGGGGCGCGTCCTTCGACTTCGGCGACGGGAACAACACCGACCTCGGCACGCTGTCGAGCAGCGTCACCGTGACGCACACCTATCGGTCCTCCAACCCGTATACCGCGACGCTCCTCGCGACCGACATCAACGGCCAGACCACGCGCTCTTCCGTCGCGGTCAATATCACTCCGATTCCGGCGAGGACGCCGCTCACCGTCAACATCACCGCCGCGACGCCCGGCACGGCGCAGTCAACCGGGGCGCCCGTTGCGTTCACCGCCACGGCGACGGCCGAGACCGGTGTGCTGATCGAGTCGTTCACATGGGACTTCGGTGACGGTGTCGTGATCCAGACGTCGGGCGGCCAGACGAGCCACGTCTACGGTGCCTCGAGTAACCCGGCGCCGAACGCCGTGACGTTCCAGGCGTACACCGTGACGCTCACCGTCCGCACCGTGGACGGCCGGACCGGCACCGCCCGCACGCAGGTGCAGGTCAGACTCGCCGCCGCGCCGTAGGCGACGCTCGCGCGGGCCCGCTGCACAGGCGCCACGCTGGCCCAGCGGGCCGACACCACCGGGCGTGGGCGGGTGCATGCGCGTGACGAGCGCGAATGAGTCTGTACAGGAGCCGGGTGCCGTTCACAGGCGCCCAGTGAGCGCACGACACGCGCATCGCCCGCCCACGCCCGGTCACCCGGACCGGGGGCGACTCTGCTGACCGGGAGCGTCCGAGGGCACGTGCCAGTGCGGGCGCTCCGGTTCCGCATGCCGGACAAATGCACCTCCGGCGGACCTGTCGCATCCGGGCGGGAACCCTGTCGGCGCCCGTAGCGTGATCAACCTACGGGTCCCACCGTCGACATCCCACCCGGCGCCTGCGGTGCATTTGTCGTGAAGACGGCATGCTCCACAGTCGCACCCGCACTGACACGTGCCCTCGGGCACTCCCGCCGAAAGATTCGCCGGAAGACAAGGGTCCGCACCGCCGGGTGCGGGTGGGTGCATGCGCGTGACGAGCGCGAATCAGTCTGTACAGGAGCCGGGTGCCGTTCACAGGCGCCCAGTGAGCGCACGCCACGCGCATCGCCCGCCCACGCCCGGTCACCCGGACCGGGCGTCAGCGGAGCGAGTCGAATTACTGCTGTTGGAAAGGGTTCGAAGGCGACGGCGCTACCACTCGGCGTACTTCGTGCCGTCGAGTGACGTGCCCTCCGCCCCACTCTTCACGTTGTTGATCCCCACGCTGTCCGACGGATTCGACGGGTCCGGCTCCGACATCTCCGTCTGCCAGGTGTCCGCCGACTGCGTGAACGGGTCCACCGGAATCGCGCGCAGGTACTTGTCCTGCACCAGCTCGTCGAGCCCCGACGGATACTTCCCCTTGTCCGCGAAGAACTGATCCAGCGCGTCGCGCATCCGGTACAGGTCTTCCTTCAGCACCGCCTCCTTCGACCGCGTGATGCTGTTCGTGTAGCTGGCCACGCCGATGCCCGCGAGGATCACGATGATGGCCATCACGACCATCAGCTCGATGAGCGTGAACCCCGCGTCGAGCGGGTTGCGGCGGCGTGGGGCTACCAATCGCGGTACCTCGTGCCGTCCAGGGCCGTCGCCGTACTGGTCGTGTAGACGTCGAACACGCTCTTCCCTCCCCACGTCGTGGCGTCGGGCTTGTCGGAGTAGGCGCGCAGGCCCCACTCGGTGCTGTTGGTCATGGGGTCGATCGGGATCTTCCTGAGAAACTTCAGCTTCCGGCCGGAGGCGTCGTTCGCCATCCCGACCCCCTCGACGAGGACCTCGAGGCTCTTCGGGTAGCCCTCGCTGCCCGGCTCGACCTCCGTGGTCGCGATGCGGCCCAGGTCCACCGCGTCCTTGAACTTGTCGATCGCGAGCCGCATCTCGCGCAGGTTCCGCCGGAGCTCGATCTCGCGCTGACGCCGCGCCGTGACCTGGCTCAGCGGCAGGACCGCCGACGCCAGCACCATGACGATGGTCGTCACGATGATCAGCTCGATGAACGTGAAGCCGGCCACGCGGTCGCGCACCCGGCAGCGGAGCGGCTGGCGGCCGGCCATCGCTGTCGTGCCTCAGCGCGCCGAGACCGGCGCGGGCGCGAACTGCAGACCCGCCGCGCCGCCGCCTGGCACGGTCGCCGACCCGGAAAGCGAGAAGTTCGCCTGGCCCGGGCCGACGACGTCGAAGAGCACCGCCGCCACCAGCCCGGCGCCCGAGGCCCCCGTCTGATCCTGCGTGCGGGTCACGGCCAGGTCGATCCGCCCGACGGTGCCGTCCACCTGCTGCGTGAACTGCGCCGCGTTGCCGCCCTGCCGCATGAAGCTGCCCTCCTGCACCGTGCGCACGCGCAGCACGGCCGGATTGAACGTCACCGTGACCGACAACGCCGACAGACGCGAGGCATTCGCCACCGAGATCGGCACCGTGTACGGACCACCGCCCACACGCAGCTCGGGTGACGGCGACGTCAGCAGCACCTGCGTGGCCGGCGCGCTGGGCGGCGGCTGCACCACGGACGGCGGGGCCTGCGGCAGCTGCAGCGCCTGGGGCGACGCGCCCGCCGGGGTGGTCGTGCCGGGCAGCGGTGAACTGCCCGGCGGAATCACGGGCGCTGGCGGCGCAGCGGCCGGCGCGGCCGCCGGAGGCACCGCCGGAGCGGGCTCGACCGGTGCGATGAGCGGAGGCGGTCCGCCGAGCCCGAGGTTCTGCTGCGTCCCGATGAAGATCGGACTCACGTCCTGCTGCGTCAGCTCGTGGGTGCGCACGAGCCGTGGCGTCAGCAGCATCACGATGTCCGTCTGCTTGACCTCGTTGTCATTGCTCGACAGGAGCTGCTTGAGGATCGGCAGCCGCAGGATGGCCGGGAACCCTCTGAGCGACTTGCGCTCGTCCTCGCGCAGCAGGCCGGCCAGCAGGTTCGACTCCCCGTCCCGCAGCCGCAGCTTCGTCTGCACCTTCCGCGTCCCGAACGAGGGCAGCGCCTGCCCGCCGATCGTGATGTTCGGCCCGAGCGAACTGCTCTCGACGGTCAGCTCGAGGATGATGTCGTCCTCGAACGTCACGCGCGGTGTCATCTCGACGACGACGCCGACCGTCTTGTAGTTGAACGACGTCAGCGGGTTGATGTTGGCGCCGCCCTGCGCGAACGGCGTGAAGACGGTGGACGGCACCGGAATGTCGTCGCCGAGGTTCAGCGTGATCTTCTGGCCCTCGGCGCCCCGGAGCTGGGGCTTGGCGATCAGCTTCGTCTCCGTGTCGTTCTCGAGGAACCGGACGACGGCCGACGGCACCGACAGATAGAAGTCCCCGGTGTTGATGCCGCGCGAGATCGAGTTCAGGTTGAACGGCTGCGGCGTCGACCCGTTGCCCCCGCCGCCGGCCTGGCCGTCCCCGCCGGCCGTGGCCCGCGGGTCGGACTCCGGCGAGAACACGCCGCCGATCGCATAGGTCGAGAGGTCCAGGCCGAACTGCTTCGCCCGGCTCCGGTTGATCTCCAGGATCTGCACGTCCACGACGACCTCGGCCCGCGGATTGTCGTTGGACTCGATGACCTTCTCGATGATCGCGGCGACGTTCGCCGTGGCGCCGACGGTGATCGTGTTCGCGGCCTTGTTGGCGACGATCCGCGGCTGCACGGCCATGTTCGGCAGCCGGATCATCGTCGTCAGCAGCTGCGCGAGTTCGGTCGCGTCGGCGTGCGAGACGTAGAACGTCCGGATGACCTGCTCCTCGTACTGCGCGCGCTTCTGCGGCGTGTCCGGGATGACCGTGATCGTGTGGTCGTTGACCACCTTGTAGAAGTACTGGTTCGCCGAGAGGATCTGGTTGAGCGCCTCCTCGAGCGTGATGTCGTCGAGCTGCACCGTGTAGGCGCGGTCCTGGAAGTCACGGTCGTAGGTGACGTTCAGGTTCGTCGAGCTGCCGACGAAGTTCAGGATGTCGCGGACGCTGGAGTTGGTGAACCGGATGAGTGGCAGCTTCGCCGTCAGGTTCAGCAGCGGCGGCGTGCCCTCCTGCCGTGCGCGCTCGCGCATCTGCTGGATCGACGGCTTCGGCTGCGAGGCCTCGAGCTGCTCGCGGACGCGACGCTCCAGTTCCTGCACCTTCGACGCGATGACCCGGCTGGTCGGGTTGAACTCGTTGGCGCGCCGGTACTCGCGCAGCGCCTCGTCGAGCTGCGTGCGCGCCTCGAACACCCGCGCCTGGTCCATGTGGACGCTCGACGCGTTGATCATGGCCCGCTCGAGGGCGATCCGGTAGTCACTCCGGTCCGGACTCTGCTGGACCGCCCGGCGATAGAAGCTCACGGCCGCGTCCCAGTCACCGTTCCGGGCCGCCTTGTCGCCATGGCCGTAGGCCCGTCCCCCGCCGCAGGCCGCCAGCAGCGCGCCGGCCAGGCACACCACCCCCGCCACGCGGGCGGCGTGGACGATGGCGCGCGCGACGCGCGGGGCGCGTCCGTGCCGGAGGAGACTGAGACCGCGATTCATTGTCCTGACAACCTCAACGCCTGACGGCCACGACCATCGGCGTAGGCCAGTTCCGCCTGATCGGCCGTGACACGGAGCAGGCGATACCGCCCGTCGATGATATCGCCTTCCCTTCCGTAGAAGACGCCACCCCGGGAGTCGCTCAGCACCGCCACCTTCCCGCCCCTGGCGGCCATCTCCACCAGCCCCATGAACTTCAGTGGAATCGGCGGGGGCGGCGGCACCGGTGCCGGCGGGGGCGGCGGCAGCGGCACCGGCGGTCCGAGCATGGGCCTCCGCGGTGCTACTGCTGGTTTCGGCGCGGCAGGCGTCACGCTGTAGCGGAACGGGTCACGCGTACCCTCGACAGGCGCCGGCAGCGTCTGGTTGAGTCGGCCGAGTTGCAGATCCACGACCGCGACGGCCGGGACGGCGCCCGCCGGCGCGCCCGCGGCGGCCGGGCCGCCGTCCGGCTGTGCGGCCGGCTCGAGGAAGAACCTGCCAGCCGCGACGGCCAGGACGCCGCCGGCCAGCGCCACCAGCGCGATCCCGACCAGCCGCCGCTGCCGCGTCATGACGCGACGGTCCGGAAGTACGTCGAGAGCTTCAGCGTGACGACCAGTTCCGAGCCGTTGTCCGTGCCCTCCGCCAGGCTGAGGTCATCCAGGACGACGAAGTCCTTCGAAGTCTCGACTTTGTGGACGAACCGGCGCACCTCGCCGTAGCTCCCCGTCAGGACCATCTCGCCCTTCACGCGCGTCAGGTCGCTGCCCTTCACGGGCTCCGGCTCGAAGCTGAATCGTTCGAACGTCAGCCCCGCCTCGCGGGCGAGCTGCGCGAGCCGCAGATGCGTGACGCGGCGGGCGGCGGCAAGGTCGGCGGGCAGGACCGTCTGATAGAACGTGGCCAGTTCCTTGACGGCGCGCTCCTTGCCGCTCAGTGCACCGCTGACCGCCTGCGCCTCGGCCCTGGCCGCGCGCAGCGTCTGCTCCGCCTGGCGGTCGCGGTCCTCGATCGTGGCCACACGGAACGCCAGCGGACGGACAACGAAGAGATAGACGGCCACGTTCAGCAGCGCGATGGCCGCCATCCCGATCGCCAGCCGCCGGTGTTCACCGAGCGTGCGCCGCCACCCGGTCATCGCGGCGCTCCCACCGCTCTCGGCCGATAGGCGCCGTCGAGCACGGCGTCGATCGTCCCGCCGTCCCCGCTCGTCTCCTCGAGCGGGCTGACGCCGGTGAACGCGCCGGTGCGCTCCAGATTCTCGATGAAGGTCTCGAGATCCTCGACGCGCCTGGCGACAGCCGAAATCACGACCCGGAACTCACCCTTGTCGATCCGCGGCTGCACGGCGCGGACGCGCACGTCCGGCGGCAGCGTCTGCTCGAGTTCGGCGAACAGCCCCGTCCACGAGAACGTCCGCTGGTCGATGAGCGCGTTCGCCTCCCGGGCCGCCCCCGCGACGCTCGCCACCTCCGTCGGGTCGATCCGCGTGCGGACCCGTGCCGCGTCGGCGCGCAGCCGCGCCGCCTCGCGCTCGGTCGCGGCGGCGTGCGAGCCGAGCCGCGACTGGGTCAGCGACAGCCGCACGGCGGTCACAGCGTTGTAGACCGTGAAGACGGCCAGCAGCACCGCCACCGCGACGCCGGCGACCCGCAGCGCACGGTCGTCCTGGAACGGACGGGTGGCCAGGTTGGTCTTCAGCATCAGGCGACCACCCGGTCCAGCGCGCGCAGGGCCATCCCGGCCAGCGGCGTAAGGACGTCCCGCCCCGCTGCCGCCGACGAGGCCCCCGGCGGCAGCGTCACGAAGGCTTCCGGGTCGAGCCAGGTGGCCGGCGCACCGAGCCGGTCCTCGACCTCACGCCGGATGGCGTCAGCCTCGGCGTCCGCTCCGCCTCCGGCAAGATACGCGGCCTGGAAGCCCCGACCCTCCAGCCGATCCTGGTAGTACATGACGGCCTGATGGACAAAATCCCCGACGCCGAGACGGTCGTCATCGGACCGGGACCGGAAGAACAGCACACGGTCACCGCGCAGGACCGCCACCGCGCAGGCGTCCTCCCGGATGTGCACGAGCAGCCAGTCGCCCGCGGGCGCCGGGCCCGAGAGACGCAGGTTGATGACCGCCGTCGATGCCGTGTCCACGATCCCGGCGTGGAGGCCGGCCCGCGCACACGCCTGTTCGTATTCGGCGACGACGCCCGCGCGGACCACCGTCGCCAGAAACTCGTACCCGGCCGGGCCCGTCGAGGCGGGCACGAAGCTCACCCGGGCCTCGTCGGCGGGAAACGGCACACCCTTCCTGACTTGCCATTGGATGAGCTGCGCCAGGTCCTCCCTGCGGGACGGCACCTGTTCCAGGCGCACGAGGGAGACGCGGGCCACGCCGTCCGGGATGACCAGCGCGACGCGCCTGACGCGGGTGCCGAGCCGCCCCGTCACCTGGGCGATCGCGGCCGAGAGACCGGTCGCGTCGTGCACGTTCTGCGTCGCGAACGCCGGCGTCACGGCGCCGGCATGCAGGCCCTCCGCCGCGACGGCGGTCACCACGGGCCGCCCGCCCCGCACGTCGAGCGCCAGCGCCGACACACGGGAGGCCGTGATCTCGATCGTCGCGTCAGGGGTTGGAGGAGCGAACCAGTCGGGGCTCATCGCGGGTTCACTCGACGAAGGTGACCTTGTTGATCTCGCGCAGCGTCGTCATGCCAAGCATGACCTTCTCCACGGCCGACTCGCGCAGGAATCGCATGCCTTCTTCGTGCGCGGCGCGCTTGATCTCGGAGTTGGGGCGGCGCTCGAGGATCATCTCACGGATGCGGTCCGACAGATTGAGCAGCTCGCAGATGGCGGTCCGGCCCTTGAACCCGGTGCCGCCGCAATCGATGCAGCCCGTGCCCTCGTAGAACGTGTGCGTCTGCGCCAGCGCCGGGTCGAGCCCGGACTCGATCAGCAGTTCCGGGCTGACCGTCGCGACGCGGCGGCAGTGCGCGCAGGTCAGCCGCACCAGACGCTGCGCCATCACGCAGTTCAGCGCGGAGACGAACTGATACGGCTCGACGCCCATGTTCAGGAAACGTCCCAGCACGTCCACGACGTTGTTCGCGTGGACGGTCGTGAAGACCAGGTGGCCCGTCAGCGCCGACTGGATCGCGATCTGCGCCGTCTCCGGGTCGCGGATCTCGCCGACCATGATCTTGTCGGGGTCGTGGCGGAGGATCGACCGCAGGCCGCGGGCGAACGTCAGGCCCTTCTTCTCGTTGATCGGGATCTGCGTGATGCCCTTGAGCTGGTACTCGACCGGATCCTCAATCGTGATGATCTTGTCCTCGACCGACTTGATCTCCGAGAGGCCCGCGTAGAGCGTCGTCGTCTTGCCGCTGCCGGTCGGCCCGGTCACGAGCACCATGCCGTACGGCTCGCGGATGTACTTCCGGAACCGCCGCAGCTCCTGCTCCGGGAAGCCGAGGATGTCGAGCGTCAGCTCCGTGAACTGCTCGCTGATGGACTCCTTGTCGAGGATGCGGATGACCGCGTCCTCGCCGTGGACGCTCGGCATGATCGACACGCGGAAGTCGATCGTCTTCCCCGGCGTCCGCACCTTGAAGCGGCCGTCCTGCGGGATGCGCTTCTCGGCGATGTCCAGTTCCGCCATTACCTTGATGCGCGAGATGATCGGGCTGTGGAACTGCTTCGCGATGGGCCGCATCGCGGGCTGGAGCACGCCGTCGATGCGGTACTTGACGTGCACCGAGTCGTCGCCGGTTTCGATGTGGATGTCGCTTGCCCGCCGCTGGATGGCCGTGTAGATCGTCGAGTCCACGAGGCGGATGACGGGGCTGACGTCGCTCGTCAGCTTGTCGACGGTCAGGTGCTCGTCGCCGTTCTCGTCCTCCTTCAGCACCTGGAGCTGGAACCCCTCGGTCGCCTCCTCCAGCACGCGCTGTGAACTCTCGCTCTTCTTCAGGATCGACTGAATGGCCGACGGCGCCCCGACGGTGACCGTGACGGCCGTCCCGAGCACCGTGCCCAGTTCGTCGATCATCGGCAGATCCGTCGGGTCGGAGACGACGATGACCAGCGACCGGCCGTCGCGGCGCAGCGGCACGAACCCGTAGCGCAGCATCAGGTCGGCCGGAATGCTCCGGAAGAGCTCCTGGTCGATCCGGAACGTGTCCATGTCGACGAAGCCCACGCGGTATCGTGCGGCCAGCGCGCGGGCGCGGGCCACCTCCGCTGCATGGTCCTCGACGGGCTGCACAAGCGATGGGCTGAGGGTCTCGTCCGGCATCCGGTCCTATCACATCACCGAGCTGAGTTCGAAGAGCGGCAGATAGAGCGCGAGCACGACGCCGGCTATTACGACGCCCATGAGGACCAGAAGGACGGGCTCCACGAGCGCAATCGCGCGCGCGACCTCCGTTTCGATCTCCTCGTCGTAGAAGTCCGCCAGGCTGTGCAGCATTTCCTGCAGGGCGCCCGTGGACTCTCCCACCTCGACCATCTTGATGGCGACCTCCGGCAGCGTCCGCCGGTCGCGAAGCGCCGTGGCGAACGACTGGCCCTCCCGGACGCGCCCGGCCACCGTGCGGATCTCGCGGGCCAGATGGCGGTTCGACATCGAGTCCGCGCCGGTGTCGAGCGCGTTGACGAGCGGGATGCCGCCGCCGAGCAGCGTGGCCAGCGTGCGGGCGAACTGCGTGGTCGCGAACTTCCGCAGCGTCTCGCCGATCCACGGCAGGCCCAGCACGACGCGGTCCAGGCGCTCGCGCTGCCCGGGAATCCGGTACCAGCGCGCCAGCCCGAGCCCGGCGGCCACGAGGCCGGCCACGATCAGCCACAGGTTGCTGACCAGCAGATTGGACACGCCGACGATCACGCGCGTGGACAGCGGCAGTTCGGCGTCGAACCCGGCGTAGAAGTCCGCGAACGCCGGCACGACCTTGAGCACGATGACACCGACCAGCCCGACCATCATCACGACGAGCAGCGCCGGATACATCAGCGCCGACAGGGCCTTGCGCCGGACCGTGCCGATGATCTTCTCGTAGGCGACGTAACGCCGGATGACGCCGTCCAGGTCAC
Source organism: Vicinamibacterales bacterium (assembly GCA_050183355.1). Classification (GTDB taxonomy): domain Bacteria; phylum Acidobacteriota; class Vicinamibacteria; order Vicinamibacterales; family UBA2999; genus CANKJK01. The sequence goes on from JBFXBH010000023.1 coordinate 9,991, forward strand.
CGGCCCGCTCGCCGGCCATCAGCGTGGCGGCGTAGATCGGCGGGAACTGGCCGGCGTGGGCCCCGAACGCCTCGGACAGCGCCGACCCGGAGCGCACTTTCCCGTGGACGTCGTCGAGGATCGCCTTCAGCGTCGCGTTCTCGACACGCTGCCGGAGGATGTCGAGCGACTGCACCAGCGGCATGCCGGCCTTGAGCAACGTGGCCAGCTCCTGATTGAAGACCAGGAACTCACGCGGCTGGACGCGGCCCGCGCCCGACCGCCACGACAGGTTGAACGCGCCGCCCTTGCGCTCGACCGACAGGACGAGCAGGCCGCGATCCTCCATCTGCTGCCGGAGCCGCGCCTCGCTCTCCGCCACGTAGACGCCGTCGGAGACTTCCCCGTTGGGCGTCGCCAGCCGGCAGCGGAACTCCACGTGGTCTCCCGACCGCGCGCCTAGCGCGCCTCCACGAAGGCCCGGAAGACCCGGATGCCGAGTTCGCGCGTGTCCCCGCTGGCCGACCCGGGCAACGCCGCGGGCACGAACGTCCGGTCCACGGCAATCTGTACCTCGACCGCGTCGGCGTCTCCGAGCTGCGCCGCGGAGAGGGCGACCCGCCGGAGCAGGCTGTCGCCCGGCTTCAGCTCGAACGTGTCGACCACCGCGTCGCCGAGCCTGACCGTGACCACCTGCGGCTCCGGCATGCCCCCGGGGCGGTCGACTTCGAGGTACAGCGTGGCGTCCCGCTTCGGATTCCGGAACGCCAGCGTGCCCGTCCCCTTCGACCACTGCCACTCACGGGTGCTCCCCTCGGCCTGCTCCGTGGCATGCCAGCCGTCCTTGAACACCACGAGCAGCGACTCCCCCTGGAGCCGGAGGTTCAGTCGGCCCGCCTGGTACGAACGCTGGCCCGTCGTCGTCCCCGCAAGCGGCAGGCGCTGCCCGCTGCCCCGGGAGAAGGCGCCCACCTCGACCATCAGCTCGCCCACGTACGGCAGCTTCGGTGCAAAAGTCGTGCGTGTGTACTCGACCGTCCGGCCCGGCGTCCATGCGGCCATGCCGCCGGGGGGCTCGTGGTCGTCCGTCCACAGCAGCTCACCATCCGCATCCAGAAAGTGGACAAACACCCACCCGTCCGCGGGAAACGCCGGGGCGTCCTGCGCCACCGCCCACTTGAAGGTCATCTCGATCGGCCCGCCGATCACGGCATCCGGCCGGGCCAGGGTAACGGTCGGGGTCGCCACGGGCGTGGCCGTATCCGCCTGCTGTCCGCAGGCCGCGCTCCAGACGGCGACCATCACGACCGCCAGTGTTCCAATGACGACGTTCGAGCTGCGCATGTGCAGTGGCATGTTACTCCGCAATTCTGGTACAGTCCTCCACGCTGATGGCTGGAGACGCACTCGGTCTGGTCGAAACCAAGGGACTTATCGGCTCGGTTGAAGCCGCCGATGCGATGGTCAAGACCGCCCTCGTCCAACTGGTCGGCACCGAGCAGATCGGCGCCGGCTACGTCACCGTCATGGTCCGGGGCGACGTCGGCGCGGTCAAGGCCGCCACCGACGCCGGTGCCGCGGCCGCCCGCCGGGTCGGCGAGCTGGTCTCCGTGCACGTCATCCCGCGTCCCCACACCGACGTCGAGCGCATCCTGGCCAGGTAACCCATGGCTGCGGACGCCATCAAATCCCCGCAGACCGACCGGGACCTCGCCTCCATCCACGAAGCCCGCACCCTCGCCCGCGCCGCCCGCCGCGCGCAGGCACAGCTCGCCGAGCTCTCGCAGGCGCAGATCGACGCCATCGTCGAGGCGATGGCGGACGCGGTCACGCCGCACGCGGAGGCGCTCGCCCGGCTCGCCGTCGAGGAGACCGGCTACGGCGTCGTGGCCGACAAGGTCCAGAAGAACCTGTTCGCGTCGACGCGCGTCCGGGAGTTCATCCGGCCCATGAAGACGGTCGGCGTCGTGGCCCGGCACGACGACCGCCGGGTGATCGAGATCGCCGAGCCGTTCGGCGTGGTCGCGGCGATCGTCCCGTCCACCAACCCGACGTCGACGGCCATCTACAAGGCGCTCATCTCGGTCAAGGCCCGTTGCGCCGTTGTCGTCAGCCCGCACCCGTCGGCCGCCCGCTGCATCACGCGCACCATGGAGATCCTGCACGAGGCCGCCGCGCGCGCCGGGGCGCCCGACAGCACGCTCGGCTGGATGCGCACGGTCACGCTCGAGGGCACGCAGGAGCTGATGAAGCAGCGCGAGGTATCGGTGATCCTCGCGACCGGTGGCATGGGTCTCGTCCGTGCCGCGTACAGCGCGGGCAAGCCGGCCTACGGCGTCGGCCCGGGCAACGCCCCGTGCTACATCGAGCGGACCGCGGACGTGCGGAAGGCCGTGTCCGACATCATCACCGGCAAGACGTTCGACAACGGCGTGCTGTGCTCCTCGCCGAACTCGGTCGTCGTCGACGAGGCGATCGCGGAAGAGGTCCGACGCGAGTTCACGGCGCAGGGCGCCGCGTTTCTCGACGACGCCGGCGCGGCGAAGCTGGCCGCCGCACTGGTGACGGCGCAGCGGCTGCCGAACCCGAAGCTGGTCGGCAAGTCCGCCGACTGGATCGCGCGCGAGGTGGGGCTGACCGTGCACGACGGCACGCGCGCGCTCATCGCGCCGCTGACGGGGGTGGGCCGTGACTTCCCGCTGTCCATCGAGAAGCTCTGCCCCGTCCTCTCCTTCTACGTCGTGAAGGACTGGCGCGAAGGCTGCGAGCGCTGCATGCAGATCCTGCGCTACGGCGGCATGGGCCACACCATGTCCATCCACTCGCAGAACGACGCGATCGTGCTCGAGTTCGGCCTGAAGAAGCCCGCGTTCCGCATCTGCGTCAACACGCCGACCACGCACGGCTCGATCGGCCTGACGACGGGCCTGGCCCCCGCGATGACGCTCGGCTGTGGCGGCTGGGGCGGCAACAGCACGTCCGACAACATCACGCCGCTGCACCTGCTGAACATCAAGCGTCTGGCATACGAACTCCGGCCGGCCGTGACCGCGCCGCGCCCGGCGTCGTCCGCGGCCGCGGCCGTGCCGGCTCCGGCGCGTCTGCCGGTCTCGCCGTCGCGGCCCCGCGAGACGGGCATCCCGGCGGCGGCGCTGTCGACACGCATCGATCAGTTTCTGGCCTCGCGGGGTCTGCAGAAGCCGGAGGCCCGGCCGGCCGGGGCGGCGCCCGCCCCCGGGCCTTCCGTCGCACAATCGGCTGCCCCGGTCGCGTTCGTCTGCGAGGAGGATGTCCGCGCGGCCCTCAGGAACGGCCAGACCATCCCGGTCTCCGATCGCACGATCGTGACGCCGTCGGCTCGCGAGCTGGGTGATGCGCACCGCATCCTGGTCCACGCTGGCGGACCCGCGGCGACACGGGCATCATAGAGGCCGATGTCGCGCCGCACCTGGTCCGCCGTCCTGCTCCTCGCCGCGCTCGGCCTGCCCGCCTGTGCGGCGCGGACGTCCGCCCCGGTCGCCGCCCATCCACAGCCGGCCGCGCCGCCCGCGACGGCGCAGCAGGTGCCCGCCGCGCGGCCGGCGGCCGACCCCGCCGGGACGCTCCTTGCCGCCAGTGCCGAGGCCGAGGCCGTCGGCCGGCGCGAACTCGCCGACGGTCACGCCGGCGAGGCCCGGGCGGCGTTCGACCGGGCGCTCGACGTCCTGCTGACCGCGCCGCCGGCGCTGCGCGCCGAGCCGCGCGTCGCCGACCGCACGCGTGAGCTCATCGCGCGGCTCTCCGCCCTCGAACTGGAGGCCCTCGGCCGGGACGCCGCGGCCGTGGAGGACGGCAGCCCGCTCGATTCCCTCCTCGCGGAACCGACGTTCACGGCGCCGGCCGGCGCCACCACGGCCCGCGTGGCCGAGGACATGGCCGTCACGCCGCACGACATCGAGATTCCGCTGAACGCCCGGGTCCTGAGCTTCGTGGAGCTCTACACCGGGCGGCTCAAGGGCTTCCTGGAGGAGTCGCTCAGCCGCGGCGCCCGCTACCTGCCGATGATTCAGCGGGCGCTGGCCGCCGAGGGCCTGCCGACCGACCTGGCCTTCGTGCCCATCGTGGAGAGTGCGTTCAAGCCGAACGCGATGTCACGTGCGAAGGCGCGGGGACTCTGGCAGTTCATGCGGGGCACCGCCGTCGAGAACGGCCTTCGCCATGACTGGTACGTCGACGAGCGGGCCGAGCCCGAGCGCGCCACCCTGGCGGCCGCGCGGTACCTGAAGACGCTGCACGGCATGTTCGGCGACTGGCACCTGGCGCTGGCCTCGTACAACGGCGGGCCGGGCCGGGTGCAGCGCGCCATGAAACGGGCCGGCACGGCGGACTTCTGGACGCTGACGACCAGCAGCCGATTCCTGCCGCGCGAGACGCGCGACTACGTGCCGCTCATCCTCGCGGCGACGGTCGTGGGGAGGAACCCCGAGCAGTACGGACTCACCGTCACGCCGGTCGAGGCCGACGCGCCGGCCGCCGAGTTCATCGACATCACCACACCGGTCGACCTGCGGAGGCTCGCCGAAGCGATCGAACGGCCGGTCGACGAGCTGAAAGCCCTGAACCCGGCCCTCCGGCGCTGGGCGACGCCACCGGATACCGAGCATTACACGCTGAAGATCCCGGCCGGCACGGCGGCGAAGGCCGCCGAGTATCTGGCCTCGCTCGACCCGGAACAGGACTCGCCCTACCGCTGGCACACCGCGAAGAAGGGCGAGACGGTGGCGGCCGTGGCCCGGAAGCTGAAGGTGACGCGGCGGGACCTGCTGGACGCGAACTTCCTGACGACCGGCGCCCGGCTTCGCCGCGGCCAGCGGCTGATTGTGCCGAAGGAGCCGGCGGGTCTGGCGGCCCGGCTGCCGCGACCGCCGGCAGAGGACGCCGTGGCCGCCGTGAACCCCTCGGCCGACCGGCCGGCCACGGTGCGCGCCACCGCGGTCCGGCCGCCCGCCCGCCGGGCGGCCGCGGCCGGGCCGGTGACGCACCGCGTGAGGCGCGGCGAGACGCTGGGGGGGATCGCGCGCCGCTACCGGGCGTCGGTCGACGACCTCCGCCGCTGGAACGGCCTCTCCGGGTCCGCGATCAAGGCGGGACAGCGCCTGACGGTCCGTCCACGATCGAACTAGCCGGGGCGACGGGCGCGGTGCCGCCGCCCTAGGCGACGCCGCTGCCGCGACCGGGTTCGGCGTCCTGCGTCCGCGCCCGCAGCTGCTGGAGTCCGGCGGCGATGCGCTGGGCGATCTCGCGCTCCTGCTGCAGCGCCCGCAGCACGCCGGTGGCCTCCTGGCTGGCGAACTGAATCCCCGCGACCTGCTCGGCCACGTGCTCCACGACCGCGCGATGCTCGGTCAGCGTCTCGAGATTGATCCGGACGTCCGACAGCAGGTTCGCGATCATGCCCGCCTTGGCCTGCACCTCGTCGACGGCGCGCCGCTTCGCCTCGATGGCGGCAATCTTCGCATCCGTCTCCGCCGCCGCGTCCTGGAGGTCCTGCACCTGCCTCCGCAGGCGGACGACGTCCTCCCGCTGCGCCGCCAGGAAGTCGAGGTCCTCGCGGCTCTTCGCGCTGACCTGGTGCACCGCGTCGACTTCGCGCTTGACGGCCGCGACAATCGCCTCGCGGTCCGCAATCGCCCGGAGGCGCTGCTCGACGGCCGCCGAGAGGGCGTCGAGTTCCGCGACGCGAGCTTCGACCGCGGCGACCTTCCGCTCGGAGAAGGCGACCTGGCTGCGGCGCTGCTCCAGTTGCCGGAACATGATCTCGGCGCGCTTCAGCTGATCCTCGGTGGCCGCGACCTGGGCCACGGCCTCGCGCTGGCGCGACTGCGTCCGGGTCAGTTCCTCGACCAGCTCGTCCTTGAGGGCGGTCGACCGCCCCAGTTCGGCGGTCAGCGCCGCCAGTTCCTGCGACCGCACGCCGGTCTCGTCCGCAATCCGGCGGCCCTCCTCGAGCAACCGGGCGAGCGCCTCGCCCTGCGCCTGCACCACGGCGTCGTCCCGCGTCAGGCCCGCGATCTGCGCCGTCGCGGTGGCAATCTGCGCCTCCACCCCGGACAGCCGATCGACGACCGGGAGCAGCCGCGCCTGCGCCTCGGCCACCGCGCCAACCTTCTGCTGGACGTCGAGCATCTGGAGACCGACGGCGTCCGCCTGCGTCTTCACGGCATCCAGCTCCGTACGCCGCTGGAGCTGGTCGGCCATCCGGCGGTCCACCTCGGCCGACAGCGCCTGCAGTTCGCCGACGCGGCTCTCGAGCCGGCCGACGAACTCCGACCGCGCGCTCACGCGCGCAATCTGCCCCTCGAGGTCCCGCACCAGTTCGCCCAGCCGATCCGCCTGCCGCAGCCCGTCTTCCACCAGCCCGAGACGGGCCTGGACGCCGGTGACCGTCGCCTCGATCTGCGGCGCGCGCGTCAGGAAGTCCGCCATCCGGGTCGTGAAGCCTTCGAGGGCCACGCGGTCGGCGCTCAGACGGTCGCGCAGCTGGGCGGCGTCGGCGTGGGCCTTGTGGAATGCCACGATCTCGTCCCCGAGCTTCGCGAGGTCCTGCCGCGTCAGCGCGAGCGCCTCCGCCTGCGCGGCCGCCTTCCGGCCCAGCTCCTCCGTGTCCGCGAGCCTCGCCCGCAGCGTGTCGAGGTCCGCCTGCTTGCGCGCCAGGTCGTCCGCGTTCGCGTGGAGACCCTGGACCGCCTGGTCGATCTCATCCAGGCGCTGGTGCAGCACGCCGAGCCCGCGCTCCTTGGCGAGCAGCGTCTCCATGCGGCCTTCGGCATCCCCGACCCCGGTCTGCAGTGTGCGGAGACGCTCCTCGAACGCGTCGAACTCGCGCTTCCCGACGTCGAGCCGTTCGACCGTCAGACGCAGCGCATCGATGAGCGTCCGGCCCTCCTGCTCGAGGCGGCCGATCTCACGGGCCACGTCGTCGCGCGCCCGCGTGGCCTGGTCGGCCTTCGCCGCGGACTCGGCGACCAGGGCTTCGATCCGGGCGACCGTTTCCTCGGTCCGCTCGACCTTCTGCAGGCCTTCGTTCAACGACTTGACCTGGATGTCCATGTTCCAGACCATTTCGTTGAGCCGGCCCGCCTCGACCAGCGCACGGTCCACCGCGTGCTTCTGGCTCTCGAGGGCCTTGACCTTCTGCTGGACGTAGATGGCGAGCGTGTTGAGCTGCGCCAGCCGTTCGTCCGTCGCCCGGACCACTTCCTGGAGCTGCAGGAGCGGCTCGAGCCGCCGTTCCATGTCGCGGACCAGTTCGTTCGCGGCGGTCGCGTCGTCCTTCGACGCCAGGGACAGCTCGCGCATCCGCGTCAGTTCCTGCGCCACCTGCGTCGAGGTCGTCCGCACCTCGTCGACATCACCCCGCGCGGTGCGCACGTCCGTGACCACCTGCTGGATCTCGTCACGGGCGCGGCGCAGCTCCGCGCGCATCTCGTCGGTCTGGATCCGCTCATCCTTCAGCGCATCGAGACTCGCGCGGGTCTCCAGCGCCTGCGAGGACAGATGCTGCAGCGCCTTCCGGTGCTGCTGGAGCTCGCCGTCGGGGCCTGTCATCCCGCGGACGACGTCCTCCGCGTGCGCGATGGCCGCCTGCAGGCCCTCCACCCGCTGCTCCGCCGCCGCGATGGCCGCGGCGCGGCCTTCGAGCGCGTCGATCCGGGTCACGATCCCGCCCAGGAGGCCGGCCGTGTCCGCCGCCTTCTGATCCACCTGCTCGAGCGCCTTGCCGACCTGTGAGAGCTTCGACCCGCGGACGGAGAGCTGCGTCAGCATCGCGCTGAGCGCGCTGTATTCCTCCTTGGCCGACGCGATCAGGCTCTGCAGGTCTTCCGCCTGCTTCTGCGCCTTCCCGCTCATCCCCATCAGTCCGTCGAGCATCCGTGATCTCCCGCGACGAGGCTTTCGTTGCCGCTCCCGCACAGGATACATCGGTGCCGCACGCGCACCCGCCGCGATTTCCACGTCGCGCCGGTCACGCGGACGTGCGAAATCCGCCATGCGGCGCGCACGCGCGCCGTCACCGCGCCCGGAAACGGTCCGGCCCGGTGGACGGTCCGGAACTTGCGCCGGCCCCGGCGTGCTTGCCGCCGTTCAGAGCACCGTCGTCGTCGGCGTCGAGGCGATCCCCGTCCAGATCGAGGTGGACGTCTGCCACGGCCTGCCGCAGTTCGCCGTCGTCGGGCTTCCGGACATGGCCGTCCGCGAGAGCCGCGACCGCGTGCGGGCCGCCATCCGCAACTCGGGATTCGAGTTTCCGCCGCACCGGATCACGGTCAACCTCTCGCCGGCGGACGTGCCGAAGGCCGGAACGTCCTTTGACCTCGCCATCGCCCTCGGCCTGCTCGCCACGAGCGGCCAGCTCCCCGCGCCGGCTCTGACGGGCACGCTGGTGCTCGGCGAGCTGTCGCTCGACGGCGCCATCAACCCGGTCCGCGGCGTGCTCGCCGCCGCCCTCGCCGCCCGGCGCCTCGGGGTGCACCGGCTGCTGGTGCCGGCCGCCAATGCCAGAGAAGCCGTCGTCGTGGCGGGGGTCTCGGTTCTGGCCGCGGGCGCGCTGACCGGCGCCGTCGCCGCGATGGCGGACCCCGACGCCCACACCCAGCCGCCCGCGCCGCCGGACGTCGTGTCCGCGCTGCCCGGTGAGGCCGACCTCGCGGACGTGAGCGGCCAGCTCCTCGCGCGCCGGGCCCTGGAGATCGCCGCGGCCGGCGGTCACAACCTGCTGCTGGTCGGACCGCCCGGCACCGGCAAGACCATGCTGGCCCGGCGCCTCCCGACCATCCTGCCGCCGCTCACGCTCGATGAGCGCCTCGAGGCGAGCGCCGTGCACTCCGTCGCCGGCGTGCTGCCGGCGGGCACGGGCCTGCTGGACGCCCGGCCCTTCCGGGCGCCCCACCACTCGGCGTCCCACGTTGCGCTCATCGGCGGCGGCGCCATTCCACGGCCCGGCGAGGTCACGCTCGCGCACCACGGCGTCCTGTTCCTCGACGAATGCCCCGAGTTCGGCCGTCGCGCTCTCGAAGCACTCCGTCAGCCGCTCGAGGAGCACGCCGTCACGATCTCCCGCGCGGCCGGCGCCGTCCGGTTTCCCGCCCGGTTTCTGCTGGCCGCGGCGATGAACCCCTGTCCGTGCGGGTACCACGGCCATCCCCATCACCCGTGCACGTGCGCCCCGGGAGAGATGGCCCGCTACGCCTCCCGGCTGTCCGGTCCGCTGCTGGATCGCGTGGACCTGACCGTGCGCGTGGGGCCGGTTCCGCCGGCCGACCTCGGCGGCGGTCCCGGCGAGGCCTCCGCCCCCGTGCTGGCCCGGGTGCTGGCGGCGCGTGCGCGCCAGGGCACCCGCACCGGCCGGACCACGAACGGCGATCTTCGGGGCCAGCAGGTCGTGCGCGTGGCCCGGCCGACCGACCGCGCGGCAGCCATCCTCCGTCGCGCCTCGGAACAACTCGGGTTGAGCGCCCGAAGCCACCATCGCGTTCTGGCCGTCGCCAGAACCATTGCCGACCTTGAGGGTCACCCGGTCGTGGAAGGCCGGCACGTGGCCGAAGCGCTGCAGTTCAGGGGGTGAGAGGTCAGAGCGTGTTCCGGGGCACCATCCCGACCTTGACCCGGCGATACATCCAGACGTCGTCCCTCGCGTCCGCCACCTCCTGCACGCGGGCGTCGAGCCCCTGCCAGATCGGGCGGAGCGGCACCCACGCGGACACCCGGGCCGGCGGGCTCTTCAGGGCGGGCTCGAGCGTGGCCTGCACCCCCCGGACGGCAATCGCCACCGGAGCCGCCGCCTTCCAGGCGCGGACGAGGTCGTCGCGCAGGTAGGTCATCACCACGCGGGTCAGTTGCGGGGAGACGCCCTCCGCCCGCAGCGCGACCGCGGCACGGGCCAGCGCGACGTCCACGGACCCGTAGAGCCGCGTCCGCCCGTGGGCCCGCAGCGCCGTGTCACCACCCACGCCTCCGGCGATGAGCAGGTACCGCACCTGTCGGTCCGAGACCGGCCGGCCGCTGACCGCGGCGAGCAGTGCGGTCATCTCCTTCAGCGTGATCGCGCGAACGTTCCTGCCCATCGCTGCACGAGGATTTACGACGGCTAGTTTTCTGTCAATCGATATCTTGCGGATCTCGACGTCGGGATCCACAAGCGATGCGCGCGTTCAGGCGCGCCTTTGGATTCGTCCGCGGGGGCGAGGCTGACTACTCGCGGAGCGACGCACGGTCGACAGCCAGCACGCGGGCCGGTCCGCCGGTCCGGTCGATCCGGTAGCTGACGCGGACGCGGCCGGACGGACAACACTCGCCGTCGCCGACCTTGTAGCGCGCGAACTCTGCCGTGATGCGGTCGTCCGGCAGGACGCGGATCGCGCCGACCACGCCGTCCCGGCCGGTCGTCATCTCAACGGGCGACAGCGTTCCGGCGAACGCCCCATCCACGAAGACGAAGACCTGGAAGGCGGCCGGCGCGCAGTCCGCGGTCACGTCGCGCAGCCCACCCAGCACGACCACAGCGCCCCGCCCGATCGGCCGGTCGAACAACTGGAACGGCCGCCAGCCAGAGGCACGCAGTTGTGCCGCCTCCGGGCCATCGGGCCGCGGGCCCAGGCAGTCGTCCCGGCCCGCCCAGGCTCCGGCTTCGGCCGGAGGCACCCCGGGCCTGGCATCGCTCCACGGCCGAATCGGCCCGTCCAGCCACGACGGCGGAGGGGCCAGCGCGCCGGTGGCGACCAGCGCCGCCATCAGGGGGAGGAACTCGCCGCTAGTCGACCGCGGCCATGGGTGACGGCAGAACCGGGGTGTGGTCGCCCTCAAAAGTGTCCGACCGCCACACGCGCTCCTTGAAGCGCCAGCCCTTCGACGTCTTGACGAGCCGATCCTCGTACTTGCCGAAGAGGTCCAGACTGATGGGCCCGTCCTTCACCTTCCTCGACAACTGGACCATATAGATAGACCCGCGGGCGCCCTCCTCCGACGGCACCACAACGGGATTGGTCGCGAAGTGGCGCAGGCCGCCGTCCTTGTGCGTCTCGTGAACGTTGGCATAGTACTTTGCCAGCGCGGCAGCCCCGACATAACGGGTCCCCTCCACATCCCAGACGCCGTCCTCCGTGTACATCCACGACGCGGCCCGTTGCGACCCGGAATCCACATCCCGGGCGTAGTAACCATACAACTGGAGAATCTCCAGGTGATCGGCCGGAGACAGCAGCGCCGGCAATTTACGCTGCTGCGCCTCGGCATACATCCAGGTGGCCGCGCTCGACGCCACCATCAACGCGACGACTGCTACCGCTCTGCCTACGCGCATACCAGCCTCCCGGCTCATCGAGCCCGCTCCACCAGTTCGATCAGCATCTGATCCGGTCCCTCGATGAAGGCCGCCTTCCGCTTCGAGTTGCCGAACAGATGCACGTCCCTGACCACCTTCACGCCCTGCCCCTTCAGCCGCGTGAGCGTGGCTCCGACGTCGCTCACGCTGAGCCCGATGTGGTCCAGCACGCGGCCCTTCGGCGAGACCAGCGGCCCCTGGTCGTCCACGGCCACCTGCGTCATCGCCTTCAACCGCTGGTGCGGGTAGATGAAGACCATGATGTTGCCGGCATAGAGACGGGCGTTCGGTTCGTGAATCTGGTTCGCCGGATCGTGCCGCGGCCTGAAGGGTACGTTGCAGTTGCTCCCACCGTCGGGATTGGTCACGCCGCCCTTGCGCAGGCCCAGCACCTTCTCATACCACTCGGCCGCGCACAGCGGGGCGTCGCTCATCAGGTGCACGTGGTTGAACGACTCCACGCTCACACCGCCGCTGGTGGGTCCGCCCGGCGCAATCTCGATGTCGTTGCCATCGGGGCCGAACATGTGCCCGGAGGGCGGCGGCACGCGGAAGAACTTCACACCGAGCCTCGCCAGCCGCTCGTAGTCCGCCTTCGCGTTCGGGGTGTTCCACCCGAAGTGCCAGAACGGGGTGTCCCATTCGGCCGACGCCGCGACGGGCACCTTGTTGAAGAGGATCAGGACGTTGTCGGACTGCACGCCGGGCAGCCCCTCCTCGACGAACCGGGTGGCCCGCACGAACGACGTCACATAGAACATCGTGGACGCCTCTGGGTCCACGACGTTCATGTGGACGTGATGAAAGTCGATGGCCGGCGGCGCCTGGCTCGCGGCCGGCACGGTGGCCAGGAGCAGCACGGCCGCCCCCGCGGCGCGGCGCAGGCCGGTGGTGGGTCGGGTCAATCGCATCCGTGCTCCTCGAGCGGCCAGCGCCGCGGCTTGTCGTCAGTTCGCCTTCGGGCCACCGAGCGCGAGCGCGACGACCTCGGTGGTCTCCCCCGCCCCGATGGCGGTCACGATGTACTGACGGCCCTGGTGCATGTACGTCATCGGCGGCGCCGCCGAGGCACCGTCGAGCAGGATCGTACGCAGCAGCTTTCCGCTTGCCTTGTCGTACACGTAGAGCAGCTGCCGCATCATGTCCGGGTCGCCGTACTTTACCCATGGCGGCGGAATGAGCTGGCCGGCCGACTCCAGCCGCTGTGCGCTGACAAACAACAGCGACTTCGTCAGCATGACGCCCAGGCGCGGAATCTCGTCGCCCATCGGCCCGGGGTTCAGGTCCTTGATGAGCGGATGGCTCCGCGGACCGTTCCCGACCGGCGACTGCCACCGGATCTCGCCCCTGTTCATGTCGATGGCCGACACGCGCGAGTAGGGCGGCTTGAAGATCAGCAGACTGTCGATGCGCTGCAGGGCACCCAGGTTGGGCCCGCCCGGCCTGCCGCCGGACCGGTAGAAGAAGTTCGTCTGCTTCGGGTCGCCCGGCCCCACGCGGTAGACCGTCGGGAGCATGCGGGACGGCACGTAGAGCATCTGCGTCTCGGGGTCGAACGCGCCGCCGCCCCAGTTCGCGCCGCCGAACGTGCCGGGCAAATACAGGGTCCCCTTCTCCGAGGGCGGCGTGTAGACCGGCCCGTGCTCGAAGAACTGGAGGTTCTCGAGCGCCTGCTTCCGGAGCGCCGGCGTGAAGTCGATCAGGTTCTCCTCGACCGTCCCCTGCATCTCGAACGCGGGCGGCTTGCTCGGATGTGGCTGCGTCGGGGACGTCCGCTCGCGCGGCACGGTCGACTGCGGCACCGCCTTCTCCGGAATCGGCCAGACGGGCTTGCCGGTCTTCCGGTCGAAGACGTAGGTGAAGCCCTGCTTGGTCAGCTGCATGACCGCCTTGATCCGGCGACCGTCGACCGTGATGTCGCCCAGCACCGGCTGCGCGGGCATGTCGTAGTCCCAGAGGCCGTGGTGCACCATCTGGAAGTGCCAGACCCGTTTGCCGGTCTTCGCGTCCAGGCAGACCAGGCTTTCCGAGAAGAGCGTGTCGCCCGGCCGATGGCCGCCGTAGGAATCGTTTGTGCCGCCGGACACCGGCAGATACACGTAGTTGAGCTCGGCGTCATAACTGATGCCCGCCCAGACGTTCGTGTTGCCGGAGTACTCGGCCGAGCCCTCGAGCCACGTCTCGTAGCCGAACTCGCCCTTGTGCGGCACGGTGTGAAACGTCCAGAGGAGCTTCCCCGTGCGGACGTCGAACGCCTTCACGTCGCCGGGCGGCATCTCCTTCATGGGCGTCGGGTCCATGATCGAGTTGCCGATGATGGCGACGTTGCCGGCGATGAGGGGGCGGCGGCCCATGAAGTTCTTCGTCCGGACGGCGTTGCGGATGCCGAGCGTGAGATCCACGCGGCCGTTCTCGCCGAACGCCGGGTCGGGCTTGCCTGTTTTCGCGTCGATTGAGATCAGATACGCGTCGTTGGTGCCCTCGAGAATCCGCTCGGCCTTCCCGTCCGTCCAGTAGGCCAGGCCCCGATGGATGAACCCTGAGTTGGCGGGCTTGCCGTTCTTGTAGACCTCCGGGTCGTAGACCCACTTCGAGACGCCGGTCGCCGGATCGATGGCCGCGACCATCCCGAGCGGCGTCACGCTGTACAGCACGCCGTTCACGTAGATCGGCGTGTCCTCGTTCCGCGTGGACTTCATCAGCGGGTCCGAGGCCTGAATCCCGCGGTCCGGCGACGGCCACCGCCAGGCCACCTCGAGCTGGTCGATGTTGCCGGCGTTGATCTGGGTCAGCGGCGAGTACTTCGTCCCACCGAGGTCGCCGCCGTACTCGCGCCATTCCCCGTTGGCGGGTGCGCCCTTCTGGGCCACCAGCGGAAGCGAGAGCAGGGTGCAGAGGGCTGCGAAACCGGCGAGGGCGGGAACACAGGTGCGTGGCGACATAAGCAGTGCCGGAAGGTTGGCAGTTGTCACGGTGGGAGCCGGAAGGAAAACCACCGGCCGGTACGCCCGGCCGGTGGTCACCATCGGTCTAGAAATCGATACGGGCGTTGAACTTGTACAGCCGCGCCGCCAGAACCGATGTCGGCCGCCACAACCCCGTCGCGCTCGAATTGCTGTAGTTGTTCACCAGCAGCAGGACATCGTCCCGGTTCATCAGATTGTAGATATCGAACCCGACCCGGAACTTCGCCGTCGCATTCAGGTTGAACGACTTGGTGAAACGCACGTCGAGCTGGCTTGCCCGGCGCTCACGGTTCGTGAACGGCTCGAGCAGCGCCACCTGGCGCGTCAGCGTGCAGTTGCCGGCCGCCGGGCAGCCGGACAGGTTCCGTCCGAGCGATGGCGCGATCGCGGCGTTCGACGTCGTGAATGTCGCCAGACGGTCGGTGCCCGGGAGGTTCTGGTAGATGGCCGACGCGCCAATCCCCCATGCCAGCGGATACGTCGCGTTGATCTTCACCTGGTGCTGGGAATTGTCGGTCTTGCAGAAGCGATCGGTGACGTTCGGGCCGGTCGTCTCCAGATAGAAGTCCGGCCGGTCGACCACCGTGCAGTTGTCGATCCCGATGACGCCCAGGCTGACGCCGGCGTTCAGCATGCCACCGTTCCCGAACTTGGAGCGGAAGGCGATATCCATGCCGTTGAAAACTTCGCTCCGGCCGTCTTCGGTCCTGATGAAGCGGTCGACCTGCCCGAACTTCGAGGGGTTGAGGTCATAGAGCCCGCAGATCTGCTGGCCGCTGACCGAACCCAGGCGGCTGTCGGTCGGAGCCGTCACACAGTACTGGTCGTAGTCGGCGGGGGTCACCGCGAGGTTATCGGTCACGGTGATGTTGCCGTACCATGTGCGGAAGTAGCCGACGGACAGGCCCATGCCTTTGCCGAGTTCCTGCTGCACGATGGCGTTGGCCTGGTAGTTGAACGGCCGCACGCCGAAGCCACTCAGGTAGTCGGGGTCGTAGCGGGTATTGAATGTCGCCGTTCCGAAGGTCGTCGAGCTCACCGCCCCGCACTCGCCGTTGGCGGCGTTACTGGTCAGCGTGCAGTCGGGCGTCAGGTTGCCGTTGGCATCCGCCCATGACCGGGAGACGCTCGCCGCCAGCGCAGCCGAGGGGTTGGTGGCCGTCGCGATGCCGAGCGACTCCGAGATGACGTAACGGCCGAACGCCGCCTTGATGGCCGTCCGGCCATTGCCGAACAGGTCGTAGGCCGCGCCCACACGGGGGTTGATGTCCTGCCAGTCCGGCACGCCCTTCACCTCGTCGAACCGCAGCTCGCCCAGGAACGGACCCGCTGGACGCACGGTCGCCGGATTCGTCACGTGGAGCTTGTCGTAGCGGACACCCAGGTTCAGCGTCAGCCGCTTCAGCGTCCACTGGTCCTGGATGAAGATGCCCATATTCAGGTCGACGTTGCTCCAGAAGCCGCCCGTCGGGCCGGCGTACTGCGTCACCTGGGCTGGAATCAGGTTGCCGGCAGCATCCTGCCGGAACTCATAGCGAACCGGCGGGTTATTGGTCCCACCGAACGCCGGGTTCCGCCCGGAGAGGGTCT
>JBFXBH010000024.1:0-25849 GCA_050183355.1 Vicinamibacterales bacterium
CCAGAGCAAACACCGCGCGGAACAGGGGGGTCCGCATAACCATTTCTTCCTCCAGTCAGTAACGGGCTGTGCCCCAGCGGCGGGTGACGAGTTGCCTCGGAGCGCCCACCAGTTTACATGATGGGTGTTGCAAGCCCTGGGCCGTGATTTTACCGAAGGATCCGGCCGGAATCCGGCGCGAATCCTTCAGGACCCGGCGGAGTTGCCCAGGAACCGCGCAACATCTTCCAGGCTCATGGTCACGGGGGCGGGCGGCAGGCTATTCAGGAACCGGCGGCCGTAGCCCATGGTCCGGAGCCGCGGGTCGAGGATGGCCAGGACGCCGCGGTCGGTCCGGTGGCGGATGAGCCGCCCGAGTCCCTGCTGCAGGGTCAGGATGGCGAGAGGGACGGTGTATTCGGCGAAGGCGTCGCCGCCGCGGGCGGTGATGGCCTCGATCCGCGCGGCGGTTACGGGGTCCGAGGGGGACGCAAAGGGCAGCTTGTCGATGATGACGCAGCTCAGCGCGTCGCCCACGACGTCCACGCCCTGCCAGAAGCTCGAGGTCGCCAGCAGCACGGCGTTGGGCGTGGCCCGGAACTGGTCAATGAGCTGGGTGCGCGGCGCGGACCCCTGCACGAGCACGGGGTAGGGCAGCGTCATCTCCAGGAACCGCTGCACGGTGCGGAGCACGGCGTAGCTGGTGAAGAGCACGAAGGCGCGGCCTTCCGTGCACCGCAGCAGGTCCAGCACTTCCCTGGCGGCCGCCTCGGCAAAGGTGGGGTGCTTGGGCGCGGGCATCCGGCGCGGGAGGTAGAGCACGGCCTGCTGTTGATAGTCGAACTCGGAGGCGACGCGGAGCTCATCGGCCTCGCGCAGCCCGAGGCGGCCGCGGGCGTAGTCGAAGGAGCCGTCCACGGCGAGCGTGGCCGAGGTCAGGATGACGGTGCGCATCCGGTCGAACAGGGCGTCGCGGATGATGCGCGAGACGTCGATCGGCGCGGCCCGGAGCAGCACACCACCGCGGCCCCGCGTCTCCAGGAAGTAGACGAAGTCCGGGTCGGTGGCGCGCACGAGGAACTTGAGGTCGCGGGCGAGGTCGCCCGCACGGCGGGCGATGGAGTCCAGGTCGCCGTTGCCCGGCGCGCCCTCCGCGCCACCCTCCCCGGGGTCCGGCGGCCGCGACGCGAGCGTGGCCGAGGCCTGCAGGCCGTCCAGCGAGCCGGCCAGCGCCACGCCCTCCTGGAAGTGCTCGCCCATGGATTCGGCGGTGTAGCGCGCCCTGGCCTCGGCACCACCAGGCCCCGTGCCTCCGGCCTCGAGCACGAGGCCGCCGAAGAACGCCCGGGCGTGGTCCGCGACCCGCATCAGGTCGCGGCGAAGGCCCTCGCGGGCCGAGGGCGACGCGGCCAGGCCGTCGGCCACGGCGCGTTCGCCGTCGCGGACCAGTTCGTCCACGCGGTGGCTGCTGGCGGCCACGCCGAAATACTGCGTGGCCACGTCTTCGAGCTGGTGCGCCTCGTCGACCACGAGCGTGGCGCAGTCGGGAATCACTTCGCCGTAGTTGCCCTGGCGCACGGACGCGTCGGCGCACAGCAGGTGGTGGTTCACGATGACGACGTCGGATTCGGCGGCCTTCTGGCGCACGCGCGTGACGAAGCATTCGCTGTAGCGCGGGCAGTCCTGCCCGAGGCACGTGTCGGCGTCGGCCGCGATGTCCTTCCAGAGGGGCAGGTCATCGGGCAGGTCGCGCAGTTCGGCGCGGTCGCCGGTCTCGGTCGTGCGCGCCCACGCGTTGAGGACAGGCAGCAGCACCCGGTCGCCGGATTCGATCAGCCGGCCGGCGGCGGACGTATCGCCGTCGACGCCGTCGCGGTACTGCTCGAAGCGGTGCAGGCACAGGTAGTTGCCGCGCCCCTTCATCAGCGTGGCGGAGAACGGGATCCCGAGCGCGTCCCTGAGCGCGGGCACGTCCTTGAAGTAGATCTGCTCCTGCAGGTTCTTCGTGCCGGTGGAGACGAGCACGCGCCCGCCGCTCAGGATGGCGGGGATGAGATACGCGAGCGTCTTGCCCGTGCCGGTGCCGGCCTCGGCGAGCAGCGTCCCGCCTTCGGCGATCACGGTGGCCACGGCGTCGGCCATCTGGCGCTGGCCCTCGCGGGGTTCGTAGTGCTCGACGGCCCGCGCGAGCGGTCCGTCCGGCGAGAACGCCTCGGTGACGACCTGCTGCAGCGTGGGGGCGGCGTCGTCCCTCACGCGTCGAGCACCTGCTGCGCGGCGGCCCGGGCGCGCGTGCGGATGGCGCGCGGCGCCTTCGCGGGTGAGCCCCCTCTGATCGCGGCGAGCTCGGCCCGCAGCGCCGCGCGCGCGCGGCTGAAACGGGCCTTGACGTTGTCCTCGCTGATGTTCAGCGCGTGCGCGGTCTCGCGCGTGGAGAGTCCTTCGATCTCGCGGAGGAAGACGACGGCGCGCGATTCCGGCGGCAGCGCCTTCAGCGACCGCGCGAGCTGCGAGCGCAGGTGCCGCAGCGCGGCCTGATCCTCGGGCGACCTGCCGGGATGGACCAGGCCGTCGGCCGCGGTCCGGCCACCGTCGCCGGTCGCGTCCAGCGACTCCAGCCGGGCCGGCTCGTCCACGCGCTTCCGCCGGCTCATCAGGCAGGCGTTGCGCACGGTCCGGTAGAGCCACGGCCGGAACGCCCCGGGTTCCCGGAGCTTGCCCACATGGCGATAGGTGCGCAGCAGGGCCTCCTGCATGGCGTCCTCGGCGTCGTCCGGCTGTCCGCAGACGGCCATCGAGAAGCGCCACGTGACATCCTGTGCCGCCACAAGCAGCCGTTCGAGCGCCGCCTCGTCCCCAGCCATGGCGGCCTCGACCAGCGCGGTGTGTTCGGGTGTCACCTTTTCGCGATTCATGAATCTCTGCTGGGGAGGACGCTGGACCGAATGATACGACGCCCATCTGGACACATCGCTGTGGCCGCATTGCTCGTTGCGGGCTCCGCGGCTGCGGCGCCTCTCACGCTCGACGAGGCCGTGCGCCGCGCCCGGGCCACGCACCCCTCGGTGGCGGCGGCATCCGCGGCGGCGCGGGCGGCGGCCGCGCGGGTGACGGTGGCCGAGGCGGGCCGGCTGCCCTCGGCGGACGTGACCGAGAGCTGGCAGCGGGGCAACCAGCCGGTCTACGCGTTCGGCTCGCTGCTCTCGCAGCGCCGCTTCCTGGCAGAGAACTTCGCGCTCGACTACCTGAACCACCCGCCCGCCACGAACAACCTCCGGCTCGGCGTGACGGTGGAGCAGCCGCTGTTCAATCGCGCCACCGAGGCCGCGGTCCGGTCGGCGCGCCTGGCCGGCGAGATGGCCGACACGGCGCGGACGGCGGTGCAGGTGGACCTGCGGCTGGCGGTCACCGAAGCCTATGCCGGCCTGCTGGCGTCGACGGCTTTGCATCGTGCCGCGCGTCAGGCGCTCGACGCGGCTGCGGCGGACCGCGAGCGCGCGGGACACCGGCGCGACGCCGGGCGCGCCACCGACGCCGACGTGCTCCAGTTCGACGTGCTCGTGGCCCGCGCGCGGGCCCGCGCGGCGCGCGCCGCGGCCGACGAGACGGTGGCACGGGCACGGCTCAACGCGCTCGTGGGCGAACCGGTGGACGCGCCGACCGACGTGGCCGCGCCGGATGGCGCGCCCGTGCCGGACGCGGCAGGTGACGTGACCACCCGGCCGGACGTGCGGCTGGCGCGTGCACGCGAGGCACTGGCCGCCGCGGACGTCGACCGCGCGCGCGCAGCGTTCCTGCCGCAGGTGGCCGCGCAGGCGGGGTGGGAAGCCAACGGCGGCTCGTGGGCCACGCGCTCGCCGAGCTGGGCCGTCGGCGTCATGGGCCGCGTGAACGTCTTCCGCGGCGGGGCGGATCGGGCGCAGCTCGCGGCGGCGAAGGCCGATGCCGAGGCACGCGCCGCCGAGCGGCAGCAGGCCGAGCGGGTCGCGCGTGTGGAGGTCGTGGCCGCGCGGGCCCGGCTGGACGCGGCGCTGGCGGCCGAGGCGGCCGGGCGATCGGCCGTCGCGCAGGCCGTCGAGAGCCGGCGCATCGTGCGGGACCGCTACGAGCAGGGGCTTGCGGACAGCGTGGCGCTGCTGAATGCCGCGGAGCTGGTGGCGGACGCGGAAGCGGCGGATGCCGCGGCCGCGGCGGACGTGATGGTCGCACGCGCGGCGCTGGATCGCGCGATGGGGAGAGAGTGATGACGCGCAGGGGATGGACGGCGGTCGTGCTGACGGCGGGCCTCGCCGCGGGCGTCGTGGCGGCGGGATGCGGGGACGGCGGCCATGCGGCCGCGCCGGCTGCCGGTGCCGCGGCGCCGGTGGTCGTGCGGACGGCGGTGGTGGCCGAACAGTCCGTTGCCGGTCTGACGGAACTGGGCGGCACGGTGGCGGCGCGCACGTCCGCCGCGGTGGCGGCGCGCGTGGTGGCGCAGGTGCGCGAGGTGCGGGTGCGCGCGGGGGACCGCGTGCAGGCCGGGCAGGTGCTCGTCGTGCTGGACGGCGCGGACCTCGCGGCGGGCAGCCGCAGCGCCAGTGCGGCGGCGGGCGCGGCGGTCGAGGGGGTGCAGGCGGCTGAAGCGGAGCGCCGTGCGGCCGAAGCCGCGCTGACGCTCGCGCGCAGCTCGCACGGCCGGGTGCAGGCGCTCGAAGGACGGAAGTCGGCCACGCGGCAGGAACTGGACGAAGCCGTGGCGGCGCTCGCCGCCGCGGAGTCGCGCCTGCAGGCGGCCGACGCGCGGGTCGCGCAGGCGAAGCAGGGTGCACAGGCCGCCGGCGCCGCGGCCGAGGCCGCGCTGGTGGTGACCGGGTTTGCGACGCTGACGGCGCCGTTTGCCGGCGTTGTCACCGAGCGGCTCGTGGAGCCCGGTGTCCTGGCGATGCCGGGCGTGCCGCTCGTGCGGCTGGATGGCGGCAACGGGTTCCGCGTGCACGTCCGCGTGGACGAAGCGCGCGTCGCCGCGCTGGCGCCCGGGACGTCTGTCGACGTGGTGGTGGACCACGTGGCACCGGCCACGCCGCTTCCGGGCCGCGTGGAGGAAGTGGCGCGCGCCGTCGACGTGGACGCGCGCGCGTTCCTCGTGAAGGTCGGTGTGCCGGCTGCGGCCGGTCTCACGTCGGGCCAGTTCGCGCGGGTGCGCGTGCCGGGCGCCTCGCAGCCGGCATTGGTGCTGCCCGAGGGTGCGCTGGTCCGCCGCGGGCAGGTCACCTCGGTGTTCGTCGTGGAGAACGGCGTGGCGCGCGTCCGCCTGGTGGAGGCGCGCGGCAACGTGGTGGCCGCGGGGCTGGCGGCTGGTGACCGTGTCGTGGTCGCGCCGCCGGCCGGCCTCGTGGACGGCCAGGCCGTGCAGGCAGGGGAACGCCGGTGACGCAGACGCTCGGACTCGCGGGGCGCCTGGCGGGCGCCTTTATCCACTCGAAGCTGACGCCGCTCTTCATCGCCGCGTCGATGGGGTTGGGCGCCGTCGCGGTGCTCGACCTGCCGCGCGAGGAGGAGCCGCAGATCATCGTCCCGATGGTCGACGTGTTCGTCGAGATGCCCGGCGCGTCACCGGCCGAGGTCGAGCAGCGCGTCACGCGCCCCCTCGAGCAACTGCTCTGGGAGATTCCGGGCGTCGAGTACCTCTACTCGACCTCCAGCCCGGGCCAGTCGATGGTCATCGTCCGCTTCAAGGTGGGCGAGCAGGAGGAAGCGGCGCTCGTCCGGCTGAACCAGAAGATGGCCGCGAACGCCGACCGCATCCCGCCCGGCGTGATCGGGCCGCTGGTCAAGCCCCGCTCGATCGACAACGTGCCGATCCTGGCGCTGACCCTCACGTCGGCCCGCTACGACGACGCCCGGCTTCGGGCGCTGGCGGCCCAGTTGCGCGAGTCGATCGCCGAGGTGACGGATATCTCCGAGGTCACGCTGATTGGCGGACAGCCGCGGCAGGTGCGGGTGACGCTGGACCCTGCGCGGCTGGAGGCGGCGGGCGTGTCGGCCGCCGACGTCCAGCAGGCGGTTGCCGGCCGCAACGCGACGGTGGCCGCCACGGGCGTGGTCGGTGGCGGCGCGCGGACGGTCGTGGAGGCGGGCGCGCTGCTCGGGTCCCCGGACGACGTCGCCGACGTGGTGGTCGCGTCGACGGGCGGCCGCGCCCTTCGCGTGCGCGACGTGGCGGACGTGACGGACGGCCCGGCGGAGCCGGAGGCCTACGTTCGCTTCCAGGACCGCACCGGGACGACGCCGGCGGTGACCATCGCGGTCGCCAAGCGCAAGGGCACCAACGCGACGGACGTCGCGCACCGGGTGCTCGCAAAGGTGGACGCGCTGAAGGGCACGCTCGTGCCGGGTGATGTCACCGTGGCCGTCACGCGCAATTACGGCGAGACGGCGGCCGAGAAGAGTGACGAGCTGCTGTACCACATGCTGCTGGCCGTCCTCTCCGTGGCGGTCCTCATCTGGCTGACGCTCGGCCTGCGTGAGGCGCTCGTGGTGCTGCTGGCGATCCCGGTGACGCTCGCGCTGACGCTGCTGATGTTCTACCTCTACGGCTACACGCTGAACCGCATCACGCTGTTCGCGCTGATCTTCTCGATCGGCATCCTGGTCGACGACGCGATCGTGGTCGTCGAGAACCTGGTGCGCCACGCGCGCGAGGACGGCCGCGGCAAGGGCGGCCTGGCGGCCGTGGCGCTGCGCGCGGTCGACGAAGTGGGCAACCCCACGATCCTCGCGACGTTCACCGTGGTCGCGGCGATCCTGCCGATGGCCTTCGTCGGCGGGCTGATGGGTCCCTACATGCGCCCGATCCCGGTCGGGGCGTCGGCCGCGATGGTCTTCTCGCTCATCGTGGCGTTCATCGTCACGCCGTGGGCGGCCGTGCGGCTGCTCAAGGACGACGGCGGCGGCCACGGGCACGGCACGGAAGACGCGCTCACGCGCCTCTATCGCCGCGTGATGGGCCGGCTGCTCGCCCGCGCCGCGGCGCGCTGGGCGTTCCTGGGCGGCGTGGCCGTGCTGCTGCTGGCGGCGATGGCGCTGGTGCCGCTCCAGGCCGTCACCGTGAAGATGCTCCCGTTCGACAACAAGAGCGAGTTCCAGGTGATGGTCGACCTGCCCGAGGGCACGGCGCTCGAAACGACGGCGCGCGTGACGGCGCGGCTCGCGACGGCGGCACTCGAGGATCCGGACGTCGTGGACGTGCAGCAGTATGTCGGCACATCCGCCCCCTACAACTTCAACGGGCTCGTGCGGCACTACTTCCTCCGGAGGGGACCACAGCAGGCGGACCTGCAGGTGAACCTCCGCGGGAAGGCCGAGCGCGACGACCAGAGCCACGTCATCGCCCGGCGCGTCCGCGAGCGCCTGCTGCCGCTTGCGTCGGAGATGGGCGCCACGATCCAGGTGGCCGAAGTGCCGCCGGGCCCGCCCGTGCTCCAGACGCTGGTGGCCGAGGTCTACGGACCTGACACGGACCGCCGGCGGGAGGTGGCCGCCCAGGTGAAGGCGATCTTCGAGGGCACCGCGGGCGTGGTGGACACCGACTGGTACGTGGAGGCGGAGGCGGCGAAGGTGTCGCTGCGCGTGGATGCGGAGAAGGCCGCCGCCGCGGGCGTCTCCACCGCGCAGGTGGCCGCACTCGTGCGCCTGGCCGGCGCGGGCAGCGTGGCGGGGCTCGTGCACGACGCGGCGAGCCGGGAGGACGTGCCCGTGGTCGTCCGGCTGCCGCGCGAGGCCCGGACGCTGGACGCTATCCGCGCGCTGCGGGTCGGCGGGCCCCGTCCCGTGTCCGTCGGCGAGCTGACCGTGCCGGTCGCCACGACCGAGGCCACGAGCCGCTACCACAAGAACCTCCAGCCGGTGACCTACGTGACCGGTGACGTGGCGGGCGGGGCCGAGAGCCCGGTGTACGCGATCGCGGCGATGAACGAGCAGATCGCGAAGCTGGCGCTCCCGGAGGGCTACGGCCTGGAGGTCTTCAACGCGGTGCAGCCGGACGACTCGTCGACCTACGCGATGAAGTGGGATGGCGAGTGGCACATCACGATCGAGGTGTTCCGCGACCTCGGGTTGGCCTTCGGCGCGGTGCTCATCCTCATCTATGTGCTCGTGGTGGGCTGGTTCCAGTCGTTCGCGACGCCGATCGTGATCATGGCCGCCATTCCGTTCAGCCTCGTCGGCATCCTGCCGGCGCATGCGGCGATGGGCGCGTTCTTCACGGCGACGTCGATGATCGGCTTCATTGCCGGCGCGGGCATCGTGGTCCGCAACTCGATCATCCTCGTGGACTTCATCGAGCAGCGCCTGCGCGAAGGGCTGCCGCTCGAGCAGGCAGTCGTGGACGCCGGCGCGATCCGCTTCCGGCCGATGGTGCTGACGGCGGCGGCCGTGGTGGTCGGGGCGGGCGTGATTCTGTTCGACCCGATCTTCCAGGGCCTGGCCATCTCGCTGATGGCGGGCGAAGTGGCGTCGCTGCTGTTGTCCCGGATGACCGTGCCCGTGCTCTACTTCGTGATGAAGCGGCGCCTGACGCCGCAGGAGGCAGTGTGATGAACGTCGATCGTGCGATCCGTCTGATTGGCGGAGGGTTCGTGGCGGCCAGCGTGCTGGGGGGCATGTACGTGCACCCCAACTTCTACTGGTTCACGCTCTTCGTCGGGCTGAACCTGTTCCAGTCGGCCTTCACCAACTGGTGCCCGATGATGGCGATCCTGCGCAAGGCCGGCCTGCAGGGCTGACCGGCGCGGGCCGGTGGTGGCGCGGCGGGTGTGCCCCGCCGCGTCCGGCTACTGCTGACGCTCGGGATAGAGCGGGAAGCGCCGGCAGAGCGCCTCGACTTCCGCCTTCACGGCGGCGATCGCGGTGTCGTCGTCCGGTGAGGCCAGCACCCGGGCGATCAGGTCACCGATCTGCGCCATCTCGGCTTCCTTCATCCCGCGCGTGGTCATCGCGGGCGTGCCCACGCGGATGCCGCTGGCCGTCATCGGCGGGTTCTTGTCGAACGGGATCGCGTTCTTGTTGACGGTGATCGCGGCCTTGCCCAGCGCGGCTTCGGCGGCCTTGCCCGTGATGCCCTTGCTGAACACGTCGACCAGCATCAGGTGATTGTCGGTGCCGCCGCTGACGAGCCGGAAGCCGTGGCCCTGCAGCGACGCGGCGAGTGCCGCCGCGTTGGCGACGACCTGCCGGGCGTAGTCCTTGAAGGCGGGCTCGGCGGCTTCCTTGAAGCAGACGGCCTTGGCCGCCACGATGTGCATCAGCGGCCCGCCCTGCACGCCCGGGAAGAGGGCGCGGTCGAGATCCTTCGCGTACTTCTCCCGGCACAGCACGAGGCCCGAGCGGGGCCCGCGCAGCGTCTTGTGCGTCGTCGTCGTCACGAAGTCGGAGTGCGGCACCGGGCTCGGATGCACACCGCCCGCCACGAGGCCCGCGATGTGGGCCATGTCCGTCATCATCGGCGCGCCGACGGCCTGCGCCACCTTCGCGATGCGCGCGAAATCGATCACGCGCGGGTAGGCGCTGGCGCCCACCACGATCAGCTTCGGCTTGTGCTCGTGCGCGAGGCGCTCGAGTTCCTCGTAGTCGATGCGCTCGTCGTCCTGCCGCACGCCGTACGGAACGATGGTGAAGAACTTGCCCGAGAAGTTCAGCGGGTGGCCGTGCGTCAGGTGGCCGCCGTGGGCGAGGTTCATGCCCATGATCGTGTCGCCCGGCTTCAGCAGCGCCAGGAACACCGACGTGTTCGCCTGCGCGCCCGAGTGGGGCTGCACGTTCGCGTGGTCGGCGCCGAAGAGCGCCTTCGCGCGGCTGATCGCCAGCGACTCGGCGACGTCCACGAACTCGCACCCGCCGTAGTAGCGCTTGCCGGGATAGCCCTCGGCGTACTTGTTCGTCATCACCGAGCCGGCGGCTTCGAGGATCGCCGCGCTGACGAAGTTCTCGGAGGCAATCAGCTCCAGGCCGTCGGCCTGACGGTGGGTTTCGTTCCGGATGGCCTGCGCGATGTCGGGGTCGAACGCGGCCAGGGGGCGCTGCATGCGGGCGAGAGTGTCGGACATGAGAACCCCGATTGTACCGTGGCGTTCGTCCGCCGTGTATTCTGTGACGCCGATGTCCTCCCCGTTCGCTCGGATTTCCCGAAAAGGCGAGCAGCGCCTGCTGTCCGGTCACCCGTGGATCTATCGCTCCGACGTCACGGACGCCGAGGCCGCGCCCGGGGAGACGGTGACCGTCCTCGGCCCGCGCCAGCAGGTGCTCGGCCAGGCGCTCTTCAGCGACCGGTCGCAGATCACGCTGCGGATGCTGACACACGGCCAGGCGCAGGCGGACGCCGCGCTGTGGCGGCGCCGGATCGATGCGGCGGTCACGTTCCGCGAGCGGCTGCACGCCGACGCGTCGGCGTACCGGCTCGTCAACGCGGAGGCCGACCTGCTGCCGTCCCTGATCGTGGACCGCTACGGCGACTATCTGGTGGTGCAGGCGCTGTCGCAGGGTGTCGACCGCCTGCTGCCGGAGATCACGGCGGCGCTCGTCGAGCGGCTGGGGCCGGCCGGCGTGCTCGCGCGGAACGACCCGAAGGTCCGGACGCTCGAAGGGCTGCCGCAGGAGGTTCGCCTGCTGCACGGCGACGTGCCGGCGTCGATCCTCGTGCGCGAAGGGCCGGTCGAGTACGACGTCGACGTCTGGACTGGCCAGAAGACCGGCCTCTTCCTGGACCAGCGCGAGAACCGGGCAGCGGCGCTCGGCTACGCCAGGGGACGCCTGCTGGACGGCTGCAGCTACAACGGCGGCTTCGCGCTCCGGCTGGCGCCTGCGTGCGAGGACGTCCTCGCGATCGACATCTCGGAGGATGCCGTCGGGCGCGTCAGGGCGAACGCGGCCCGGAACGGCATCACGAACGTGGAGGCGATCGAGGCCAACCTGTTCGATGAGCTGCGCCGCCTCGAGAAGGCCGGCGAGCACTTCGACACGATCGTGCTGGACCCGCCGGCGTTCGCGAAGAACAAGGCGTCGGTGCCCAACGCGCTGGCCGGCTACAAGGAAATCAACCTGCGGGCGATGCGGCTGCTGACCCCAGGCGGCACGCTGGTGACCTGCAGTTGCTCCTACAACGTCACGGAGCCGCTGTTCGAGGCCGTGCTGCACGAGGCGTCCGCCGACAGCCACGTCGCGATGAGCGTCGTCGAGAAGCGGATGCAGGGCCGCGACCATCCGGTGCTGCTGGGCGTGCCGGAGACGCACTACCTGAAGTGCTTCATCCTGCGGCGGCTGGACTAGCAGGTTACTGGCGTGGCGAAGCGGACGTGCCTCATCACGGGTGCCTCGGCGGGGATCGGCGCGGCCTTCGCCGACGTGTTCGCGTCCCACGGATTCGACCTGGTGCTGACGGCCCGGCGCGCGGAAAGGCTGGAGGCGCTGGCGTCCGGCCTGACGGCGCGGTACGGCTGCACCACGCATGCGATCGCGGCGGACCTGGCCGGACCGGACAGTGCCGCGGCGCTGTGTGAGACGCTGGCGGCGCGGGGCCTGACCATCGACGTCCTCGTGAACAACGCCGGCTACGGGGTGCCCGGCCTGCTGACGACCCCGCGCTGGGAGCAGCAGCGCGACCTGCTGCAGGTGCTGATCGGCGCCGTCGTCGAGCTGACCTGGCGGCTGCTGCCCGGGATGCTCGCGCGCGGGTACGGCCGCGTGATCAACGTGTCGTCGCTCGCGGGGCTGATCCCCGCGCCTGCCGGCCACACGCTCTATCCGGCGTCCAAGGCGTTCGTCATGCGCTTCTCCGAGGCGCTGGCCGAGGAGGTCCGCGGTACGGGCGTGCACGTGACCGCGCTGTGCCCGGGCTTCACGCGGTCCGAGTTCCACGACGTCACCGGAACGCGCGCGTCGGTCAGCAAGCTGCCGTCCGCGATGTGGCTCGACGCGGCGACGGTTGCGCGGGCCGGCTATGACGCCGTGATGGCCGGCACGCCCGTGTATGTGCCGGGCCGGCTCAACCGCGCCATCGCGTTCGTGGCGCGCCACGCGCCGTGGGTGCTGATCCAGGTGCAGCGGCGGTTCTCGTGGGCGTACCGCAAGACCCACTGACGGCGGCCGACGGGGACGATGTCCTCGCGCCGGGGATCAGCTGGGCCCTCGCGGCGGAGCGCTCGGTCGCGATCGGGGACCTGCGCTACGACCTGACGCTCGCCGTGCCCGCGTCCGCCCGGACGCCGATCACCGGCACGGTTGGCGTCCGGTTTCGTCTCGAATTGCCCTGCCGCGTCGTCCTCGACTTCGCCGAGCCCGTGCACCGGCTGCGGAGCGTCGAGGTGAACGGGCAGCGGGCCCGGCCCGCCCTCATCCACGACCACATCGTCCTCGAGGCCGCCGACCTGACGGCGGGCGAGAACGTCGCGGTGATGGCGTTCGAGGCGGGCGCGGAGGCCGTCCACTGGCGCGACGGCTGGTGCTTCACGCTGTTCGTGCCGGCCAGGGCGCACACGCTCTTTCCCTGCCTCGACCAGCCGGACCTGAAGGCGCGCCTGAGCCTCGCGCTCGACCTGCCGGCCGGCGCGATGGCCGTCGCCAACGCGCCCGAGGCCGCACGGGAGATGCACGACGGGACCGTCCGCTGGCGCTTCCGCCAGACGCCGCCCCTGTCGACGTACCTGATGGCCTTTGCCGCCGGCCGGCTGGCCACGACCGGGGCGCGCTCCGGGGCCCACTGCGTCCGCCTCGTCCATGAGCCGGAGGCGGCTGGCCGGGTGGCCCGCCATGCCCAGGCGCTGGCCGATGCGCACGCGCAGGCGCTGGACTGGCTGCGCGACTACACGGGCCTCGCGTGTCCGTTCGAGAAGACGGATCTCCTGCTGGTGCCCGCGTTCCAGTTCGGGGGCATGGAGCATCCGGGCGCGATCGCCTACCAGCAGGACACGCTGCTGCCGGACGAGCCCGTCTCGCACGCCGCCGACGCCGCGCGGCGGCACCTGATCGCCCACGAGGTGTCGCACCTGTGGTTCGGCGACCTGGTGACGATGCCGTGGTTCGACGACGTGTGGCTCAAGGAGGTCTTCGCGAACCTGATGGCCGGGAAGATTCAGGCCAGCGCTGGCGAGGCCACGTCCATGCTCCGGTTCTACCTGGACCACTATCCGGTCGCGTATGACGTGGACCGCACGGCGGGGGCGACGCCCATCCGCCAACCGCTCGGGAACCTGGCGCGGGCCAGCGAGCTGTATGGCCCGATCGCGTACCAGAAGAGCCCGATTGCCTTCGCGGCGCTCGAGGCGCGCGTCGGCCCGGAGACGTTCCAGTCGGCGGTGCGGGCGTACCTCGCCGATGGACGGTGGGCCACGGCGGCTTGGCCGGACCTGCTCGCACGGGTCGAGCACGCGTCAGGGGAGGCGCTGGCCGACTGGTCCGCGCAGTGGATCACCGCGGCCGGCCGGCGCGCCCTGCGCCCCGCCGGCACGACGTGGCCGCCCCTCGACTACGCGCACGTCCGGTTGTCGGTCCAGGCGGTGGAGGCGCTGCTGGGCGGTGGGTTCGCGGAGGACGCCGTGCAGCGGGCGGCCCAGTGGGTGGCGCTCTTCGAGGCGGTCCACGACGGTGCGCTCGAACCGCCGCGCTACGCGGAGGCGCTGATGACGGCGGTCGCCGCCGAGCCCGCCGCCGAGCTGCGGACGTACCTGCGCGGTGCCCTGGCCCGCGTCTGGTGGCGGTGGCTCGCGCCCGGCCAGCGCGAGGCGCTGCGGGCCCGCCTGGAGGCGGCGTGCGCCGTCCTGCTGGCCGACCCCGCGGCCGGCGTCGAGGTCGTCGACGGGTGCGCGGGGCTGCTCGCGCGGACGCCGGAGGACGTGGAGGCGCTGGTCCGGCGCCAGGCCTCGCGGGTGCCCGGGCCCCGGCAGGACGCACGGCTCCGCTTCCTGGCCCCGGCGCTTTCGGGGACGTTCGACGAGCGGGATGCGCTGGCCCGTGCGCTGGGGCGCGGGGGCTGGGGCGTGCCGGAACGGTGGGTGCTCGAGGCGCTCGCGCTGCTGCATCACCCGCTGCGGCAGACGGACGCCGTCGCCTGGGTGGCGGATCACCTCGCGTGCCTGCCGGCGGTGCAGCACGCGGGCGACATCTTCCTGCCACGGCGCTGGGCGCACGCCGTGATGGGCGGGCACCAATCCGCGGAGGCGGCGGCACGCGTGATGGCCTTTACCAGCGGCCGTCCTGCTGACGACTATCTGCGGCGGATCGTGCTCGAGGCTGCGGATGACCTGCTCCGGGTGAATCGGCGCTGACGAGCGGTTCCCGCGGGGCGGCCGTCGATTTCCGCAAGACAGGCTGGCGGTGAACGTGAGAGGCTCCTCCCCATGACCATTACGCCGTACCTGTATTACGAGGACCTCGACGCCGCGATGGCGTGGCTCACGAAGGCGCTCGGCCTGAAGCGCGTCGGCCCGACGCAGAAGGGGCCTGATGGCAAGGGCAGTCACGGGACGATGCAGATTGGCGAGGGGCTCGTCATGATGGGACGGCCGCCCGCGGACCAGAAGTACCGGAACCCGAAGCGGCTCGGCCAGGCCACGCAGAGCCTGTACGTCATGGTCGACAGCGTCGACAAGCACCACGCGCGTGCGGTGAAGGCGGGCGCCGTGCTGCTGGAAGCGCCGGCGGACACGCCCTACGGGCACCGCCGCTACGGGCTCACGGATCCCGAGGGCCACGAGTGGTACTTCGCCCAGCAACTGGCTGCGCCGCGCAAGCGTGCCGCGCCCAGAAAAGTCGCTGGTGCTCGGAGCACGAGGAAGCCGAGCCGCGGAAGGGCGAAGCGATAGCCGAACGCGCGGGCATGCGCGCGGCGAAGGGAGAGAGACGATGGTGCCGTGGCTGACGCTGGTGATCTGCCGGGAACTGGATGACCTCGACAAGGAACTGGACCTGTTCCCGGACGACGCGACCGTCTGGGCGACGGTGCCCGGCATCACGAACTCCGCGGGCACCATCGTGCTGCACCTGTGCGGCAACCTGCAGCACTTCATCGGCGCGAAGCTGGGCGGGTCCGGCTACGTCCGGAACCGCGAGCGTGAGTTCGCCGCGCGCGACCTGCCGCGTGCCGAGCTGAAGGCCGAGATCGCGCGCACGCGCCACACCGTCGCGACGGTGCTGCCCGCGGTGCCGGCAACGGTCCTCGACGAGGTGTTCCTGCACGTGCCGAACGGCATGCGCCTGCCGACGGGCCTGTTCCTGCTGCACCTGGCCACGCACCTGTCCTTCCACCTCGGACAGGCGGGCTATCTGCGGCGGGCGTTGACCGGGGAGACCGCGTCGACGGGCGCGGTGGGGTTCGGCGGGCTGGCGTCCGCCGTGATGCCGTAACGGTCAGGCCGGTGGTGCGAGGCCTTCGACCAGCAGCATGCTGCTGGTCGACGCGCTGTGGCGGATCGCCTTCGGGCCCGCGTACTCGGGCGAGTGCAGCCAGGCCTTCGCCTGGTCCGCCGAAGGAAACTCGATCACGACCACGCGCTTCGCGGGGATGGTGCCTTCCAGCGTTTCCGCGCGGCCGCCACGCGCGAGGTAGCGGCCGCCGTACTGGGCCACCGTGCCCGGAGCCAGCTTCGCGTAGTCCGCGTAGCGCTCCGGGTCGGTGACGTCGATGTTGATCAGGACATAGGCCGCCACGGCGGTCGCCGGCGTCTACTTCTTCAGCGCCTTCGAGCGGATGAAGTTGACGAGGTTCCACGTGCCGGTCTCGTCGATCCGGTCGTCCCACGGCTCCATCACCAGCTCCGGCGGCACGCCGTTGCGGATGACGTGGAAGATCTCGCCGTCGGTGGACCCGTGATCCCATTTGTCGTCGATCAGGTTCGACGCCTCATGGTCACCGGCTTCCTTGGGCGGTCCCCCCGAGAGGTCGCTGCTGTGGCAGCCGCGGCACCGCTTCATGTAGATGGCCTCGCCGGCCGCGATCGACTCCGGCGACATCGGCACCGGGTTCTTCAGCTTGGCGGCCTCGGCGTTGCCGCCCCGCGCCTCCTGCGCCGCCATCGCCGCGGCCATGAACACCGCCACGAGTACCACGAACAGTCCCTTCACTACTCCACGCATGGTCACGTCTCCTTGATTGTGTTACTTCGCGAGCGGGTTCGGCCTCAACTGGAAGTGGATCGCCTTGGGCCGCTCACTCTTCCCGCCTTCCTGGTGCCAGGTCGGTTGCTCGGAGTGGGTGGTCCAGAGCCCGCGGCCCTTCCAGCCGGCCTTCGGATCGTCGATACGTCCGTCCATCCCGCGCGGGTGGAACCCCATCGGGTACGGCACGCGCATCACGACCCACTTTCCGTTCGCGAACGCCATCAGCGAGTCCGACCCCGAGCCTACCAGCATCGGCACGTTCTCGCCGTAACCGCCCGTGTTCTTCCAGTCGACCCAGTTCAGGTAGTACGAATCCGCGCTGCCCGACCATTCGACCGTCTTGAAGTTCGGGCCCGGCGCGAGGTGCAGCGTCCAGCCCTCGGGGCAGTGCTGGCCCGTGGCCGTCGGCCCGTTGAGGACCTTGCACTTGCGCCGGTCGAACTCCGCGTAGTGGCCGCTGTTGAGGCCCACCCAAATTACCCCCGTCCGCTCGTCGATGTCGATCCCGTGGGGCAGGTATCCGGACGTCTTGGCCTTCGGGTTGTTGTAAGGCGGCTCGTAGACCTCGAGCAGGTTCGTCTTCGGGTCGAGCCGCGTGATCGCGCCCGGGATGCCGAGCACGGAGTACCAGACCGAGCCGTCGAGGCGGTTCGGCGCCAGCGAGTAGCCGCCCGGCGCGCGCTGCCAGTCCTTCGTCGGGTCCATCTTCTCCTTCGACGAGACGCCCGGCAGGTCGGCCTTGCCGTTGCCGTTGGTGTCGATCACGGTGTTCGTGAACCGGAAGGCGGCGGCCTTCGCGTCGCCCGTCTCATCCCACTTCCGGATGTCGAAGTAGGCGCCGCCGAACCACATCTTGCCGTCCGCCGCCAGTTGCAGGTGGCCGCCGTTGCCGGGACACTCGGGGATGTGGGTGATCGCGTCGGTCTTCGGCTCGTAGACGCGGCAGCCGCCGCGGGCCGTCACCCAGACGCGGCCCTTCCAGTCGAACATCGGGTTGTGCGGCGACAGCTTGCCCTTCCAGATGATCTCGTCGCCCCAGAACGTCGACGGCTCCGGCATGTCCTGCGCCCACGCGTAGGGCAGCTTCTCGTCGTGTACCGGAACCGGGACGCGCTTCTCGGTGTGCTTCACCGGGTCGAGCACCGCGATCCAGTCACCGCTCAGCTCCTCGACGCCGACCAGCGGGCCGTAGGCGTTGACCGTCGGGTTGTGCCGGTCCGTCGAGATCGAGTCGTGGACGAAGTTCTTCGCGATCGACCACTCCCACTGGGTCACGACGATGTTGCGTTCCAGGCCGGCCGGCCGCGGCGGCGCGGGCGGGATCTCGCCGGCCGCGATGCGGTCGGACCAGCTCGCGAGCGCGGCCAGCGGCGTCTTGCGCCCGACGGGGCCGAACGAACTGCTCATGAACGCACCGCTGATGCCCATCTGCACGCGGTAGTCCCAGGCCTCGACCGAGGACGTGAACTTCTGCTTCAGCATCGGCGTCAGCTCACGCGTGATCTTCGTGCCCATCTGGTGGCACTGCGTGCAGCCGAGGTTCATCTTCATCTGGCCGATCCACTGGCCCTGGCTGGTGATGCTCTCGGGGATGCCGTTGCCCGCCCGGCCCGTGCCGGGGAACTCCGTCGCCGGGGGCGGCTGCAACAGGGAATACCAGTAGTTCGCCGGGTAATAGTCGGCCGCGGCTCTCGCGTTCGGCGCCGGAACGGCCTTCAGATCGAGCAGCTTGCCGGGACCCGCCTTGACCTTCGGTGAGTCGACGAGGCCGTACCCGCGAACCCACACGTCGTAGGTCGCCGCGGGCAGATCCGGGACGACGTAGCGGCCGCGGTCGTCGGTGACGACGATGCGGATGAACCGGGTCGGCAGGTCGCGCGTCTCGGCGATGACCCATACGCCAGCCTCGGGCCCCTTCGCGCCCGTCACCACGCCGCCGATGTCGTCCTTGTCGATGGCGACCGCGCCGCCGCCCTGCCGCGCACTCAAGCCGGCCGCCGCCCCCAGGAGGAGCGTGGCGGCCACGGCTGCCGTGACGCCCGCCGCACGCGAGAACCTGACCATGTCTGACTCCTTGTGACCCCGGGCCTGCTCTACAAGTACCCCGGATCTTCCTTACGGTTACCTGACATTCGATCGGCGTTTCGCCGGCCTCACTTCGCGAGCGGATTCGGCCGCAACTGGAAGTGGATCACCTTGGGCCGTTCGCTCTTGCCGCCCTCCTGATGCCATGTGGCCTGCGCCGCCTGCGTCGACCAGACGCCCCGGCCCTTCCAGCCGGCCTTCGCGTCGTCAATGCGGCCGTCCATGCCGCGCGGATGGAAGCCGAGCGGATACGGCACGCGCAGGACGACCCACTGGCCCTTGACGAACGCCATCAGCGAGTCCGACGTGCTGCCGACGAGGAACGGCGTGTTGTCGCCCAGGCCGGACGTGTTGTACCAGTCGACCCAGTTCAGGTAGTAGGAGTCCGACGTGCCCGAGTCCTCGACCGTCTTGAAGTTGGGGCCCGGCGCCTTGTGCAGCGTCCAGCCTTCGGGGCAGTGCTGACCCGTGGCCGAGGGGCCGTTGAGCGGCGCCTTGCACTTGCGGCGGTCGAACTCGGCGTAGTGGCCGCTGTTGAGGCCCGTCCAGATCACGCCGGTCTGCCGGTCCACGTCGATGCCGTGCGGGAGATACCCCTGGATCTTCGCGTTCTTGTTCATGTACGGCGGTTCGTACCACTCCGACAGCTTCGTCTTCGGGTCGTAGCGCATGATCCCGCCCGGGATGACCGAGTAGGAGATCCACACCGAGCCGTCGATCGGGTTCGGGATCACCGAATAGGCCTGGCCGGGGTCGAGCGCCTGATCCTTCGTGGGGTCGACCTTCGCTTTCGCGTCGACCCAGCCCGCGTCCAGCTTGCCGTTGCCGTTGGCGTCCCGCACGCGCTCGATGCGGCCCGCGGCCCGGGCCTCGTCGCCGGTCGCGTCCCAGATCTTCGTGTCGAACCACGCGCCGCCGCCGCCGTCGCCCCACAGGACGTCGTCATCGGCGAACTGCAGGTGGTGGCCGACCGGGCAGCCCTTGATCTGCGTGACCTTGTCGGTCTTCGGCTCGTACACCCGGCAGCCGCCTCGGGCCGTGATCCACACGCGGCCCTTCTTGTCGAACATCGGGTTGTGCGGGGACACCTTCGCGGCCCAGATCAGTTCGTCGCCCCAGAACTCCGACGTGTTCGGAATCGAGTCGGACCACGTGGCTTTCGCCGTCGGGTCGTTGGCCGGGACGGGGACTTCCTTGTCCGTGTGCTTGATGGGGTCGAGCACGGCGATGAAGTCGCCGCTCAGTTCCTCGACGCCGACCACCGGCCCGTAGGCGTTCACGGTCGGGTTCCGGCGGTCCGTCGTGATCTCGTCGTGCACGAAGCGCTTCGCGTTGGCCCACTCCCACTGCGTGACGACGAGGTTGCGCTCCACGCCGGCCGGGCGCGGCGGCACCGGCGGCAGCTCGCCCTTGGCGATGCGATCCGTCCAGTCGGCGAACACCCGCAGCGCGCGCTGGCGGCCGAGCGGGGCGAGCGTGCTGTTCATGAACGTGCCGCTGATGCCGATGAGCACGCGGTGCTCCCACGCCTCGAGCGACGTCTTGAACGTCGCTTTCTGGCTCGCGGTCAGTTCGCGCGTGATCTTCGTGCCCATCTGATGGCACTGCGTGCACGCGTTGGTCATCTTGATGTTGCCGAGCCACGCGCCCTGCGTCTGGTTCTGCTCCGGGATGCCGTTACCGGCGCGGCCCGTGCCGGGGAAGTCGGTCTTCGGCGGCGGCTGCAGCAGCGAGTACCAGTAGTTGGCCGGGTAATAGTCGGCGGCGGCCTTCGCGTTCGGCGCGGGGACGGCCGTGAGGTTCAGTACCTTGCCCGGCTGGGCCTTGACCTTCGGCGAGTCGACCAGCCCGTAGCCACGCACCCAGACGTCGTAGCCGGCCTTCGGCAGGTCCGGCAGCACGTAGCGGCCGCGGTCGTCGGTGACGACGATCCTGATGAACTTGGTCGGCAGGTCGCCCGTCTGCGCGATGACCCAGACGCCGGCTTCGGGCCCCTTCGGCCCCGTGACCACGCCGCCGATGTCGTCGGCGTCGACGGCGACGGCCGGCGTGGTGCCCTGGCGGGCGTTGAGGGCCGCGGCGGCCAGCAGGACCGCGAAGATGACGCCGGCAACGAGACGCGCGGCGCGGGACAGGCTCAACATGGCTGCACTCCTTTGTGTTCGTCGTGTCGGCGGCATTCCGGCGGGTACGCCGCAGGAAAACGGCCCCATAGGAATAGCACAAGCGCCGCTCCGGCGATGTCGCAGGACGCCATGACCCGCCCCGGGGTGCGGGCATGAAAAAAGGGGCGGGCCCCGAAGGACCCGCCCCTTTACGTGCCTGCCGCCAGGCGGCCCGAAGCCGCCTGAGGCTGAACTACTTGTCCAGCGGCGTGTCGCGGACCTGGAACTTGATCACCTTCGGGCGCTCGCTCTTGCCGCCCTCCTGGTGCCAGCCCGCCTGTCCGGCGTGCGTCGTCCAGAGACCGCGGCCCTTCCAGCCGCCCTTCGGATCGTCGATACGGCCGTCCATGCCGCGCGTGTGGAAGCCCATCGGATAGGGCACGCGCAGGTTGACGAACTTGCCCTTCACGTAGGCGATCAGTGCGTCGGAGCTGCTGCCGTTAGCGATCGGCGTGTTCTCGCCGAGACCCGACGCGTTGAACCAGTCCTGCCAGTTCAGGTAGTAGGAGTCAGCCGAACCAGACTGCTCGACGCCCTTGAACTGGGGTCCCGGCATCTGGTGCAGCGTCCAGCCCTCGGGGCAGTGGCGGCCGGTGGCCTCGGGGCCATTCAGCTTTGCCTTGCACTTGCGGCGGTCGAATTCGGCGAAGTGGCCGCTGTTGAGCGCCATCCAGATCACGCCGGTGGAACGGTCCACGTCGATGCCGTGCGGCAGGTAGCCCTCGACCTTCGCGCGCGGGTCCATGTAGGGCGTCTCGTAGTACTCGTAGAGGCCCGTCGTCGGGTCCAGGCGCGCCATACCGCCCGGGATCACCGAGTAGGACGTCCAGACCGAGCCGTCCACCGGGTTCGGCACCGACGTGTAGGCCTGGCCGTAGTTGTAGGCCTTGTCCTTGGTCGGGTCGAGCGGCGACTTCGCGTCGACGTAGCCTTCATCGAGCTTGCCGTTACCGTTGGTGTCGAGTACCACGGGCCAGCGCTTCATCGCGCCCTTGGCGTCGCCCGCCTCCCACTTCTTGATGTCGAAGCTGTTGGCGCCGCCGCCGTCGCCCCAGATCACTTCGTTTTCATCGATCTGCAGGTGGTGACCGATCTGGCATTCGGGCACGCGCGTGATCTTGTCCGTCTTCGGCTCGTACACCCGGCAGCCGTTCCGGGCCGTGATCCAGACGCGCCCCTTGCCATCGATCCACGGGTTGTGCGGGCCGATCTTGCCCTTCCAGATCAGTTCGTCGCCCCAGTACGGCGAGGGATTCGGCACTTCCTGCACCCACGAGTACCGCGCGTCCGGCGGCATCTCCGACGGAATCTCGACCTTGCGGTCCTGGTGCTTCACCGGATCCAGGATGGTGATGTAGTCACCTGAGAGTTCCGTGATGCCGTAGACGGGGCCGTTGGCATTCATCGTCGGCTTGTTGCGGCTGGTTGAGATCTCGTCGTGCGTGAAGAGCGCGTTGGTGTTCCACTCCCACTGGCTGACGACGACGTTGCGCTCGACACCCGACGGGCGCGGCGGTACCTGCGGCAGTTCGCCCTTGGCAATCCGGTCCGTCCAGTCGGCGAAGATCTTCAGCGCACGGTCGCGGCCCAGGGGGGCCATCGTGCTGTTCATGAACGCGCCGCTGATGCCGATCTGCACGCGGGCGTCCCAGGCTTCGACGGAGTTCTTGTATTCGGCCAGGTGCGGGCCGAGCTCACGCGTCACCTTGTTGCCCATCTGGTGGCACTGCGTGCAGGCGTTGGTCATCTTGATGTTGCCGATCCACGCGCCCTGACTCTTCAGCGCCTCAGGGATGCCGTTGGCGCCGGCACCTCGCGTGCCCTTTCCTGGGAAGTCGGTCGTCGGCGGTGGCTGGAGCAGCGCATACCAGTAGTTGGCCGGGTAGTACTCGGCGGCGGCCCTCGCGTTGGGCGCGATGACGGCCGTGAGGTTCAGGCGCTTCCCGGGCACGGCACGTATCTTCTGCGAGTCCACCAGGCCGTAGCCACGGACCCACACGTCGTAGCTGGCCTTCGGCAGGTCAGGCAGGACATAGCGGCCGCGGTCGTCGGTCACCACGATCTTGATGAACTTCGTGGGCAGGTCGCTCGTCTGGGCGATCACCCACACGCCGGCTTCGGGGCCTTTCGAACTGGTGACAACGCCACCAATGTCGTCAGCGTCGATCGCGATGGCCGTCGAGCCACCCTGGCGGGCGCTGACACCGCCACCAACCGACGCGGCGAGGAATACGGCCATGCCGATCCCTGCGACGGCGGAAACGCGTCCTTTCGTAGTCATCGTGCGGATACTCCTTTGTGGGGACTGAAAGCCAACACAGTCTAGCCCATGGGCCGCGGCCGGGTACGGGCTGACCGGTACATCTTTCCCGGCAAGACCCTTACGGAATCCTGACGTTTCTTGCCGATCCTGCCGGCGGCGGGGCTAGATTTCGACCTGGACGCCCAGCTCCACGACCCGTTCCGGCGGCAGCCGGAAGAAGGCGGTGGCCCGTACGGCGTTCTTCGACATCAGCACGAACAGGCTCTCGCGCCACTGGGCCATGCCGGGGTGGTCGCTGACCAGGATGGTTTCCCGGCCGAGGAAGAACGTGATGTCCTCGTCGTCGATCGTCAGGCCCTTCGCCTTCGCGAGCTCCAGTGCCTCCGGCACGTCCGGGTTCTGCATGAAGCCGTAGCGGACCAGGACGTTCGAGACCCCGGCGCCGAGGTCGCGTACCTCGACCTGCTCACTCGGGGGTACGTGCGGAACCTGCGTCGTCAGCACGGTCAGCACGACCACGCGATTGTGCAGCACCTTGTTGTGGCGGAGGTTGTGGACCAGCGCCGGCGGCGCGCCCTGCGCCTGGGCCGTCATGAACACGGACGTGCCCGGAACCCGCGCGGGCGCCCGTTCCGCGACGAGCTGCATGAACTTGTCGAGCGGCACGGCGCGCGCCGTCAGGCGCTCGAACAGAATCCGGCGCCCCGTCTTCCACGTCGTCATCACGGTGAAGAGCACGAGGCCGATCAGGATCGGCAGCCACCCGCCCTGCGCGACCTTCACGATGTTCGCGCCGAAGAAGAAGCCGTCAATGACCAGGAACAGGGCCGCGCCGCCGGCCACGACCCAGAACGGCCAGCGCCAGACCTCGAGCGCAACCTTCGCGAGCAGCAGCACCGTGATGATCATCGTCATCGTCACGGCGATGCCGTACGCCGCCGCCAGCGAACTCGATGACTTGAAGCCGATCACGATCACGATCGTCGCGATCATCAGCGCCCAGTTCACCTGGGGCACGTACACCTGGCCGATCTCGTCCGACGAGGTGTGTTCGATGTCGAGGCGGGGGGCATAGCCGAGCTGGATCGCCTGCCGGGTCAGCGAGAAGGCGCCGGAGATCAGGGCCTGGGACGCGATGATGGCGGCCAG
Organism: Vicinamibacterales bacterium; assembly: GCA_050183355.1. GTDB lineage: Bacteria > Acidobacteriota > Vicinamibacteria > Vicinamibacterales > UBA2999 > CANKJK01. Next base: position 23,767 of record JBFXBH010000024.1, read on the forward strand.
CGTGGCCAGCACCACCATCGGCACGAGGGCCCAGCCCGGCGCCAGCAGGAAGAACGGCTGCGAGGCGGCCTGCTCGTCGAGCAGCAGCAGCGCGCCCTGCCCGAAGTAGTTCAGCACCAGGGCCGGCAGCGCGAGCGAGAACCACGCGAGCCGGATCGGCCGCTTGCCGAAGTGGCCCATGTCCGCGTAGAGCGCCTCGCCGCCCGTCACGGCCAGGAACACGGCGCCGAGGACCGTGACGCCGTGCAGGCCGTTCTCGCGGAAGAAGTGGACGGCGTGCCGCGGGTCCACCGCGAGCAGCACCTCCGGATACCGGACGATCCACCGGATGCCCAGCGCCGCGAGCGCCAGGAACCAGATCACCATGATCGGGCCGAACAGGTTCCCGACACGGTGCGTTCCGTACTGCTGGATGAAGAAGATGCCGACGAGGATCGTGACGGCCACCGGCACGATGTAGGGCTCGAACAGCGGCGTGATGACGTTCAGCCCCTCCACCGCGCCCAGCACCGTGATGGCGGGCGTGATCATGCCGTCGCCGTACAGCAGGGCCGCGCCGAAGATCCCGAGGCCGATCAGCACGGGCTTGGTGCTCTGCGCCACACCGGCGGGTACGAGCGCCGTCAGGGCCAGGATGCCGCCCTCGCCGTGGTTGTCGGCGCGCATGACGACCGCGATGTACTTCACGGAGATTACGACGATGAGCGCGTAGATGATGAGCGAGAGCACGCCGAGCACGTTCTCGTGCGTCGGCGTCACCGCGTGGCTGCCGGTGAAGCACTCGCGAATCGTGTACAGCGGGCTCGTGCCGATGTCGCCGTACACGACGCCCACGGCGGTGAGGGTCAGGGCAAGCAGGGCGCTGAGGGATCGGGGTCGGTCTGGCCCGGCGGACATCGAAGTCCCGAGCATAGCACCGTGCCGCCGCGCGACACGGGTGGTCAGCGCGCGGGGATGTAGCAGGAACGCGCCGTCAGCTCGCGATGCGAGAGGCCCGCGGCGCGATCGAGCTTTGCCACGATGGGCGGCAGCTCGGCCGGAAACCGCCATTCGTCCGCGCGTCCGCCCAGGCTCAGCACTTCGGCGGCGACCTCGTCCCACCAGGGGCTCACCGTGCGGGCGATGGGCTCGATGACCAGCACCGCGTCGCCGGCGCCGGCGGCGCGGGCGAGCGAGGCCCACGTCCGTTGCCGCGTGTCCGCGGAGAGTTCGTTGAGCACCCAGCCGGCGACGACGCCCCGCCGGCGCGAGGAGGCCGGCAGCGCGGCGGCATCACCCCGCCGCGCCGTGCCCGCGAGGCCCAGGCGTGCCCAGGTCCACCGCGCTTCCTGGACGGCATGTTCGCTGGCGTCGACGCCACTGATGGCCGCCGGTGGTTCCTGCGCGAGCGCCCAGGCGGCCGAGGAGACGCCGGTGCCGCAGCCGATGTCCACGATCGGTGCGCCCGCGGGCAACCGGGCGTCGAGCGCATCGACGATACGCGCGACGGTCAGGAAGTGGAGCGGCGCGTAGAACAGCGAGAACGCCGCGCGCTTGCCGCGGCCATCGAGCGCCGACCCGCGGCCGAGCGTATGGCGGCGCTCGACGTACGCGGACGACAGCGCGCGCAGCGCCCGTGACACCTCGACGAAGCGCAGGTCGGCGAGGTGCCTGGCTTCGAGCGCGGTCAGCCAGCGCGCGACGGGATCCGCCGTCTCGTCCACGCGGCTAGTGCTCCGACCGAGGGATAGCAACCCGCCGCGCCGCCGATCCATCGGCGATCGCGGCGTTACCGCTCCTCGACTGACGCCCGGTCAGTCGTCGTCGCGGCGCCTTGCGCTCCCCGCGCCTCGGCGACGCCATCAGGTCGCCATCCCTCGGTCGGAGCACTAGCAGAACCCGCGGTTCTTGTCCGTGGCGCGCCGGTAGGCGGTGAAGGCCGAGATCACGTGGCAGATCCAGCCGAGCATGCCGCCGGTGCCGATCCAGAGGCCCGGCGTGATCACGAACCAGACGATCGCCCGCAGGAAGTCGCCGTTGTAGACCTGGCCCGCGCCGGGCAGCACGAGGCTCAGCACGGCGGCGATGCCCGGATTCCGTGTGG
>JBFXBH010000025.1:0-25529 GCA_050183355.1 Vicinamibacterales bacterium
ACATGGACGAGCAGATCATCCCGCTCGAGGCCGGGATCGAGTCGCGTGCGATCTCGATGACGAAGGGCTGCTACGTCGGCCAGGAGATCATCGTGCGCGTGCTGCACCGCGGGCACGGCCGCGTCGCAAAGCGGCTCGTCGGTCTGCGTGTTGACGGGGACGGAGCCGTGGCGAGGGGAGAGAAGCTCGACGTGGGCGCCCACGAGGTCGGCTGGGTCACGTCGGCGGCGGTGTCGCCGGTGCGCGGGTCGATCGCGCTCGCCTACCTGCACCGCGACCACGCGAAGCCGGGCGCGCGCGTAACGACCGCCTCCGGCCGTGCGGCCGAGGTGACCGCGCTGCCGATGCCGCCGCTCTGAGCGGCCGCCCTACCCGGCGCTGAGAAGCGCGATCAGCTCCTCGTCCGCCGGCGGAAACTCCAGCTCCCGAAGTGCGCCCGGCTCCACCCACCGCATGTCCTGACCGAGCACAGGGCTGGGGTCACCGGTCAGCGTGCACGCGTAGAACGCCAGCGTGACGGACCGCTCCGGATAGTCGTGTGTGGTGCGCAGGATCAGCGGACCGACCGCACAGCCGACGCCGAGCTCCTCGCCGATCTCGCGGACGAGCGCGTCCGCCTCCGCTTCGCCGGCGTCCACCTTGCCGCCCGGGAACTCCCAGAAGCCCGCGAGATGCGTGCCCGCCTGCCGGCGCGTCACCAGATACCGCCCGTCCCGTAGTACGACCGCCGCCACGACCAGCACCGCGCTTCGGCTGCTCATGAACGCACCAGGTGGCGGGTCCTGTCCGCAAACAGCCCCATCGGGTGCTCGACCAAGGGCACCTGCAACGGGTGAGGTCTTGCGCGCCCGTTGGGGCGCCCCGTTTGCGGCCACCCGCGTGCGGTGCGGACCGCATGACGACCGGAGACAGGCGCGGGCGAGCCTCCGGGTGGGTGGCGCCGGGCGGGGCCGCCCCGATGGGCGCGGAGCCGTCCCCCGTAACACGGGCACTTCGGCGAGCACCCATTGGGGCAGACCGGCGACAGGACCCGCCCGTTCGCGAGCGTCATGGCGCGGTCCACGGGAACGACCGGCACTGGCGCCGCATCGGGCACACCAGGCACGCCGGCTTGCGCGCCGTGCAGAGCGTGGCGCCGAAGTCCATCAGCGCCTGGTTGAAGTCGAACACGCGCTTCACCGGCACCAGCGCCTCGGAGATCGCCCAGAGGCGCTTCTTCATCGCGTGCGCCTTCGGGTCGCCCCTGCCGATGAAGACGCGGAAGAGCACGCGGGCCACGTTCGTGTCGAGGATCGCGGCGCGCTCGCGGAACGCGAAGCTCCTGATCGCGCCAGCCGTGTAGGCGCCGATGCCCTTGAAGGAGAGCAGCGTCTCCGCGTCCGAGGGCAGCGTGCCGCCGAACCGCTCGACGGACTCACGGGCGATCGCGTGGAGGCGCCGCGGACGGATGTTGTAGCCGAGCGGGCGCCACGTGTCCGCCACGTCGTCGATCGGCGCGTCGGCCAGCGCGGAGAGCGACGGGTACTTCTCCAGCCACTCGGCGTACTTCGGCAGCACGCGGTCCACCTGCGTCTGCTGGAGCATCACTTCTGACACGAGGATGTGGTACGGGTCGTCCGTATCGCGCCATGGAAGGTCGCGGCCGTGCGCGTCGTACCACTTCAGCAGTTGACGCCGGAACGTGCGGCGTTGCGTCGTGGTCGGCAGCGTCTTCGAGAGCGGTGGAGCCTTCTTCATGCGGCCGTATAATCGGGGCTCACCACAGGGGACCGGCGAGAGTGAAAATCTACACGAAAACCGGCGACGCCGGCCAGACGTCGCTCTTCGACAACACGCGCGTCTCGAAAGCCGACCCGCGTGTGGATGCCTACGGCGAGGTCGATGAGCTGAACGCGTGCCTCGGCGTCGTGCGTGCCTCGGGCGTGCCGGACGACATCGCCGCGCTGCTCGACGCGATTCAGCCGAAGCTGTTCGCCCTCGGCGCACGGCTGGCCGACCCGGCCGCGAAGATCGCGAAGCGCGTGACCAAGGCCACCGTGACGGACGAGGATGTCGCGGTGCTCGAGCAGGCGATCGATCGGCTCGAAGCCGAACTGCCGCCGCTGCGCGCGTTCATCATGCCGGGTGGCTCCCCGGCCGGCGCCGCGCTGCACCTGGCCCGCACCGTGTGCCGCCGGGCCGAGCGCCGCGTCGTCACGCTCGAGGGCGTGGAAGCGGTGGTGGTGAGGTATCTGAACCGCCTGTCCGACTGTCTGTTCGTGGTCGCCCGGGCCGTGAATCACCGGAAGGGCATCCCCGAGACCGAGTGGTAAGGGATGACGTCGTTCGTCGTTCATTACCAGGAGATCGCGCTCAAGGGAAAGAACCGGCCGTGGTTCCTGACGCGCCTGATCCGGAATCTCCGCCGCGCCGTGTCGGACCTGGACGTCACGGCGGTGAAGAGCGTCATGGGCCGGATCGAGGTCGTCCTCGGGCCGACGGCGGATCCGGCGCAGGTCGGCGATCGCATCCGCACCACGTTCGGCATCGCGAACTTCTCGTACGCCGGCCGGGCGCCGCTCGACCTCGACGCGATCGCGCAGGCGATCCTCGCGGACCTTGGCAGCCGGGAGCCCGCCAGCTTCCGCGTGTCGGCGCGACGCGCGGACAAGCGCTTTCCGATGCCGTCGCCGCAGATCGAGCGCGAGATCGGTGGGCGCATCCACGAGGCTCGTGGCTGGAAGGTGAACCTCACGGACCCCGAGCTGACGATCCACGTGCAGATGCTCACGCGCGACGCGTTCTACTACTTCGGCAAGGAGCGCGGCGCTGGCGGGCTGCCGACCGGCACGGCCGGACGCGTGACGTGCCTGTTGTCCGGCGGCATCGATTCACCCGTCGCCGCGTGGCGGATGATGAAGCGCGGCTGCGACGTCACGTTCGTCCACTTTCACAGCTACCCGATCCTGTCGCGGGCGTCGATCGAGAAGGCCCGGCAGCTCGTGGACGTGCTCACGCGCTACCAGCAGAAGTCACGCCTGTATCTGGTGCCGTTCGGCGAGATTCAGCAGCAGGTCCTGCTGGCGATCCCGGGGCCGATGCGCGTGGTCGTCTACCGGCGGCTGATGCTGCGCATTGCGGAACGGATCGCGAGAGCGCGCCGTGCGCAGGCACTCGTGACGGGAGACGCCGTGGGGCAGGTGGCGTCGCAGACGCTCGAGAACCTCGCGGTCGTTGGCGCGGTGGCAACGCTTCCCCTCTTCCGTCCGCTCATCGGCATGGACAAGGACGAGATCATGGATGAGGCGCGGCGCCTCGGCACGTACCCGATCTCGATCGTTCCCGACCAGGACTGCTGCACGCTGTTCACGCCGCGCAATCCGCAGACGAAGGCCAGGCTCCACGAGATCGAGCGCGCGGAGGCCGTCCTGCCGATCGAGGAGCTGGTGGTGAAGGCCGCGACGGACGCGGAGGTCGTGGACCTCGAGTTTCCGCGCGTGTCCCGATCCCCCTGCGACGGAGGGCCTGGCAGGCCAGATAGGACCGGCACCGGCGCGCCGGTTTGATAGGATCGACCCTCACGAGGTGACCGTGGCTCCAGCCAGTTCGGTAGATATCGAATCCATTCTCGGCTCCGACGCGAGCCTGCTGACCCATCAGTCGAAGACCATTCCGGCAAGCCGGCTCCACCTGCCGGGCCCGGACTTCATCGAGCGGGTCTTCACGCCGACCGATCGGTCGCCTCGCGTGCTGGGCGGGCTGCAGAGCCTCTTCGACCACGGCCGGCTGGGCGGCACGGGCTACGTGTCCATCCTCCCCGTGGACCAGGGCATCGAGCACTCGGCGGGTGCGTCGTTCGCGCCGAACCCCGACTACTTCGACCCTGAGAACATCGTGAAGCTCGCCATCGAGGGCGGCTGCAACGCGGTGGCCTCGACGCTGGGCGTGCTGGGCGCCGTGTCCCGCCGCTACGCGCACCGGATCCCGTTCATCGTCAAGTTCAACCACAACGAGTTCATTTCCTACCCGAACCAGTTCGACCAGATCCGCTTCGCGTCGATCAGGCAGGCGTGGAACATGGGTGCGCAGGGCGTCGGCGCGACGATCTACTTCGGCTCCGAGGAGTCGAAGCGGCAGCTCCAGGAAGTCACGACGATGTTCGAGCAGGCGCACGAGCTCGGCATGTTCACCGTGCTCTGGTGCTACCTGCGCAATTCCGCCTTCAAGACGAAGGAGGTGGACTACCACCTCGCGGCCGACCTGACCGGTCAGGCGAACCACCTCGGCGTGACGATCCAGGCGGACATCATCAAGCAGAAGCTGCCCGAGACCAACGGCGGCTACAACGCGCTGAATTTCGGCAAGACGCACAAGAAGGTCTACTCGGAGCTGACGACGGATCACCCGATCGATCTCACGCGCTACCAGGTGGCCAACTGCTACATGGGCCGGCAGGGCCTCATCAACTCGGGCGGGGCGTCGTCGGGCGAGAGCGACCTGGCCGAGGCGGTGAAGACGGCCGTGATCAACAAGCGCGCCGGCGGCATGGGGCTGATCTCGGGCCGCAAGGCATTCCAGCGCCCGCTGAAGGAAGGCGTGGGGCTGCTCAACGCCATCCAGGACGTCTATCTCTCGCCGAAGGTCACCATCGCGTAGGCATCCGGCACCGGTAGCGGGTCCTGTCCGCAAACAGCCCCACCGGGTGCTCGACCAACAGCGATTGTCACGGAAGTGGTCTTGCGCGCCCGTTGGGGCGCCCCGTTTGCGGCCACCCGCGCGAGATGCCGCAGCCTATTCGCCGAGGGCGGCGTAGCGGACGAGGCGGAAGCGCGGCCCCTGCACACCCTTGAGTGCGGTGGCGATGCGCTGGTGCAGGTCGGTCCAGGCCGTCCACCGCCGGAAGAACGCCTCTGCCGCGGCCGGGTCCCCGGCAGTCTGGAGCGCGAGCACCTCACGCAGCAGCGCCGTCACCGTGCTTTCGTAGCGGTCCGCGCGGATGTACAGCCGGCCGGCGCCGTCAACCGCGAGCAGCCCCTTCTCCATGAAGTAGTTGAACTGCGAGAGCTGCATCGTGCCGTAGGGCTGGTCGGGCCGCGGCTTGTTCAACTGCAGCGTCCGCATGATGCCGCCGGCCTGCACGGCCCGCAGATCGTCCGCGGTCAGTGCGCCCGCCTTCGCCTGGGCGTGCAGCGAGAAGAGCGACACCAGGTCCGCCTTCATTTCCTCCATCGCATCAGCGTGCTCGGCCAGAGCCACGTCCACGGGGCGGCCCTGCCGGTCGCGGTCGGCGCCCAGGTAGTGGCCGATCTCGTGCCAGAGCGTTCGCTGGAACTGGCCCGACGGCTTCAGGTCGTCCGCGTGCGACGCGGCGACGACGCCCTGCCAGCGCTTCAGCGTCACGGAGAAGAGGTCCGGGTTCTCCATGATGTTGCGCCGCAGGAGAATCGTCCGGCCGTAGCGGCGGGCGTGGAGCGTGCTGTTCGGCAGGATCGTCGCGGTGTTCGTGCCGCGCGCGTGGCCGAAGTCCGCGATGATGTCGTAGATACCGACGGGGATGTCCTCACGGACGCGCTTGTGGGCGTCGTAGGGCAGCGCGTCCTCGATCGACTGAATGCTCCTGATCCGGGCGCGGAGTGTGCGGGTGGCGGCTTCGTCGGTCAGCAGCAGGCTCACCTCCGGAAAGGCCTTCGCGCCGTACAGGCCGTCCTGGTAGCTCTCGTACGAGCCAATCACCGCGTTCAGCCGCTTGAACCGGCCCGTGACCCAGGACGCATCGCCGCTCTCGTAGTCGTTGGTCAGCAGGTCCCGGGCGCGGTTCCGGAGGTATCCCGCAAACTCCGCGTCGTCCGGCTCGACGGCCGCGGCCGCCTTGAGCAGGTGTCCGTAGGCGGAGCGGAGCGGACCTGCCCAGGCGACGGCCTGCGGCACCGCATAGAGACGCTTCGGGTCCGGGCGCTTCGCCAGCGCGTCCAGCTCGGCCGCGACGCCGGGATGCAACGTCCGCAAGGTGGCATCGCGAAGCGCGTCGCGATCCCGCTTGACGTTGTCGGCCGTCGCCCAGCGGACGATCGTCCGCTCGTCGAGGATCGACGCGCGCGCCTCCGGATGGGCACGCAGGAACGCCTCGACCTCGGTCTTCTCGATCCCCGGCGGATACACGTTCCGCCCCGCGGTCTCCTGGACCACGGGCGCGAACGGCTCGCGGCCACCCTCGAGATCGCTGGCGATCGGGCCGTCGTTGAGCCGGTAGAGCGTCAGGAGATTGCGCGTGGCCTCCGATCGCTGCCGGCGGTCGAGCGCTTCCAGGGCCTCTCGCGCGCTCAGCGCCTCGGGGTGCCGCGCCAGCTCGTACAGGTCCTGAAAGATCCGGCCGACGGCGATCAGCTCGTCGACGGCCTGCCGCTCGTTGGCCGTGAGGCCGGAGAGGTCGGGTGCCAGGCGGAGCGGCGCCATCTGGCTGAGCACGTACGAGGCCTTGTCGGGCAGCCAGTAGCCGGGCGGCAGGCCCGCCTGGGCCCCGACAGCCACCGACGCCGTGAGCAGCAGGATCGGAAGGGGCTTCATGCGTCAGTCCTCGCCAGTCACGCCGGCACGGCGCAGGAACTCCCGCAGGGCGGCGTGCGTGTTGCGGAACGCGAGGTCGTCCCACGGAATCTCCTCGGGTGCAAACCACGCGGCTTCGAGACCTTCGTCGTCGACGGCCAGCGCGCCGCCGAGCATCCGGGCGCTGTAGGTGATGACGACGGGCGTCAGGCCGGCGAACGAGTACACGTTCAGCAGCTCCACCAGCTCGACGTCGAGGCCGCACTCCTCGCGCGCCTCGCGGATCGCCGCGGCCCGGACCTCCTCGCCGCGGTCCACGTACCCGCCGGGGAACACCCACTTGCCGTAGCCCGGCTCGATGGCCCGCCGCACCAGCACGATGCGGCCGGCGTCATCCGAGACAATCGTGCCGACGGCCAGTTTCGGGTCGATGTAGAAGATGAAGCCGCACGCGGTGCACACGAGCCGCTCGGGCTCGGTCGCCTTGAGCAGGCGCGACTCGAGGGCGCCGCCGCAGCGGGGGCAGAAGCGATAGCCGATTTCGGCGCTCAGCACGGTGGGGCATAATTATGGCCGCATGTCCATCCTGAAGGTGGCCCGCATGGGGCATCCGGTGCTCCGGCGGCAGACCAAGTCCCTCGACAAGAGCGACCTCCGCAACCCGGCCGTCCAGAAGTTCATGGACGACATGATCGACACGATGTACGAGTACCACGGCGTCGGGCTGGCCGCGCCCCAGGTGCACGAGAGTCTGGCGATCTTCGTCGCGATGCTCGACGAGGATCCGACCGAGTCGAGCGAGGCGACCGTCTTCGTCAACCCGGTGATCGTGCCGTCGGGTGACGCCACGGAGGAGGGCTGGGAGGGCTGTCTCAGCATCCCGGACATCCGGGGGATGGTGCCGCGGCACGTCGCAATCACGCTCAAGGCGCTGGACCGCCAGGGCAAGGCCGTCGAGCTGCCGCTCAGGAGCTTTCCCGCCCGGGTCGCCCAGCACGAAACGGATCACCTGAACGGCGTGCTCTTCTTCGACCGCATGACGTCGATGCAGAGCCTCACGTTCCTCGACGAGTACTCCCGCTACCACGCCAAGGACGGCGACTAAGCTCGTCCACGTGCAGGCGTATCACGACCTCGTCCGGCGCATCCTGGACCACGGCGTCCGGAAGAACGACCGCACGGGCACGGGCACGCTCAGCGTGTTCGGCCATCAGATGCGCTTCGACCTGGCGCGCGGCTTTCCGCTGCTGACGACGAAGAAGGTGCACCTGCCGTCGATCGTCCACGAGCTGCTCTGGTTCCTGACCGGCGGCACCAACGTCCGCTATCTGCAGGAGCGCGGCGTGACGATCTGGGACGAGTGGGCGGATGCCGACGGCAATCTTGGTCCCGTGTACGGCTACCAGTGGCGTTCGTGGCCGGCCGCGGACGGCACCGCCATCGACCAGATCGCGCAGGTCATCCGGACGATCCGGCGCAACCCCGACTCGCGCCGGCTGATGGTCAGCGCGTGGAACCCCGCGGACGTGGACCGCATGAAGCTGCCGCCGTGCCACGTGCTGTTCCAGTTCTACGTCGCGAACGGGCGCCTCTCCTGCCAGCTCTATCAGCGTTCCGCCGACGTCTTCCTGGGCGTGCCGTTCAACATCGCATCCTACGCGCTGCTGACGCTGATGGTGGCGCAGGTCACGGACCTCGAGCCCGGTGAGTTCGTGCACACGTTCGGAGACGCCCACCTCTACACGAACCACCTCGATCAGGCCCGGCTGCTGCTGTCACGCGAGGAGCGGCCGCTGCCGCGGATGCGGCTGAACCCCGCCGTGCGCGATATCGACGGCTTCCGCTACGAGGACTTCACGCTCGAGGGCTACGACCCGCACCCGGCGATCAAGGCGCCCGTGGCGGTATGAGCGTGGCAATCATCGCGGCGGTCGGTGCCAATGGCGTCATCGGCCGCGACGGCGGCCTGCCGTGGCACCTGCCGGAGGACCTGAAGCGGTTCAAGGCGCTGACGATGGGGCACACCCTCGTGATGGGCCGCGAGACCTACGACGCGATCGGCCGGCCGCTGCCGGGACGCCGCACGATCGTCGTGACCCGCCAGGCCGCGTGGTCGGCTCCGGGCGTGGACGTGGCGCACTCCGTCGACGAGGCGCTGCTCATGGCCGGACGCGGCGCGGTGTTCGTGGCCGGCGGCGGCGAGATCTACCGCCAGTGTCTCGACCGCGCGGACGTCCTCCATCTGACGCTGGTCGACACCGCGGCCGAGGGCGACACCTGGTTTCCCGAGTTCGACCGCTCGGTGTTCCGCGAGGTCTCTCGCGAGCGGCACGCCGACGGCGACGTGTCGTTCGCCTTCGTCACCTACGAGCGCGCGGTACCCGTGACGCCCGGCTTTCCCGCATCCTGATCCGCTCCGCAGCCCATGACCCCAGTCACCATCATCTTCATGACGGTCTTCATCGACCTGATTGGATTCGGCATCGTCATACCGCTGGCGCCCTTCTATGCGGAGCACTTCGGCGCGAGCGCGCTGACGGTGGGGATGCTGCAGGCGTCCTTTTCGCTGATGCAGTTCCTGTTCGCCCCGTTCTGGGGCCGCCTGTCGGACCGCATCGGGCGGAAGCCGGTGATCCTGATCGGGCTGTTCGGCTCGGCGGCCTGCTATCTGATCTTCGGCCTCGCGGAGTCGCTGACGGTGCTGTTCATCGCGCGCATCCTGGCCGGGATCGCCGGCGCCAACATCGCGACGGCGCAGGCGTACATGGCGGATGTGACCACGCCCGAGAACCGCGCGAAGGGCATGGGTCTCATCGGTGCGGCCTTCGGGCTGGGCTTCATCTTCGGGCCCGCCATCGGCGGCCTGCTCAGCGGGTTCGGGCCGGCCGTGCCGCCGCTGTTCGCGGGCGCGTTGTCCTTCGTCAACTTCGTGGCGGCGTGTTTTGTGCTGCCCGAGTCGCGGAGCGGCTCGCCCGTCCCGGGTCCGCGTGTCTCGCGTCTGGCGGCCTTCACGGCCGCGCTGACACGACCCGGCCTGCCCCAGCTGCTGCTGATCTTCTTCCTCGTGACGGCGGCCTTTTCCGCCTTCGAAGCGACGTTCGCGCTCTTCGGTGAGCGGCGCTTCGGATTCACGCCGAGCAACATCGGCTACGTGTTCGCGTTCGTCGGCGTCGTGCTGTCCGTCGTGCAGGGCGGGCTCGTGGGCCGCATGGCGAAGCGGTTCGGCGAGCAGCGCCTGATGCCCGCGGGCATCCTCGCGCTAGCGGCCGGCCTGGCCCTGCTGCCCGTGGTCACCTCGATAGCGGGACTGCTCGTCGCGTGCACGCTGCTCGCGGTCGGCAACGGCTTCAACAACCCGTCGGTCAGCTCGCTGATCTCCCGCATCACGAGCGCGGACGACCAGGGCGGCGTGCTGGGCGTCGCGCAGTCCGTCTCGAGCCTCGGCCGGATCATCGGGCCGTTCATCGGGGGCGCCGCGTTCGATCGGTTCGGGGCCGTCGCGCCCTTCGCCGGTGCGGCGGCGGTCATGGCCGTCGCGCTGGTGGTGGCTCTGGGGAGCGTCGCCCGCATGCGGCTGAGCCCGACCGCCGTCGGTCACAGTCACCTGCACTAACTTCACTCACACCGGGAGTCTTCGAGCATGGCCAAGCAGCGTGTCGGCATCATCAGCGCCAACTGGGGCATCTCCGCCCACCTGCCCGCCTGGCGGGCGAATCCGGACGTGGAGGTCGTGGGTATCTGCACGGCCCACCGGGAGACGGCCGAGGCCGCCGCGAAGGCGAACGACATCCCGATACCGTTCTGGGACTACCGGGAGATGGTGAAGCACCCGGACATCGACATCGTCGACGTCGGCACGCGCCCGAACCTCCGCTACGAGATGTGCATGGCCGCCTTTGCCGCGGGCAAGCATGTCTACAACGGCATTCCATTCGCGGACTCGATGGCGCACGCCCGGGACCTGGCCGAGGCGGCGACGAAGGCCGGGACGGTGGGGTCCGTCGACGCCTACTCGGAGTACCTGCCGCCGGTCGCGTTCGCGAAGGAGCTCATCGAAGACGGCGCAGTGGGCGAACTGTATTCGGTGACCTGCACGCTGCAGCTCTCGCTGTTCAACACGCAGGTCTCGACTTTTCCGTACAACTGGTTCTGGAACCGGGAAGCCGGCTGCAGCGCGCTCAGAAACCTCGGTTCGCACGCGCTCCACGTGCTGCACTACCTGTTCGGGCCGGTGACGTCCGTCGTCGCGCAGAACGACATCTGCCTGAAGGAATGGACGTTCACGGACAACGGGCAGTCGATCACGCCGCAGATCGAGGACACGGCGAACGTGCTGCTGACGTTCGCCAACGGCGGCATGGGCGTGCTCGCGCCGGCCTGGTGCGCGGTGGGCGGACGCGGGTTCCTGCTCGACGCCTTCGGCAGCAAGGGGCGCCTGGTGCTCGAGGGCCCCGGCATGCCGACCAACGACACGAAGGTCTGTCGCGCGAAGCTCGGTGAGATGACGGCGACCGAGCTGGAAGTGCCCGAGCGGTTCCGGTCCACGCCCGGCATCAACCTGACGGCTCCGGCCGGTTCGGCCTGGACCGTGGGCCCGCGCTACGCCATGGCGCTGGCGTTCGCGGACATGCTCGCCGCGATCCGGGAGGGCCGTGGGTCCCGGCCCGGGTTCGCGCAGGCGCTGCAGGCACACGCCACCATCGAGGCGGCCGAGACGAGCGGCCGCCAGGGGCGCTGGGTGCCCGTGCGCGAGATGCTGGCGTAGGGCGGGGTCGTGGTCAGGCCGTCGCCGCGACGGCCTTCCGCGCGTCCCGGCGGCGGGCAAGGAAGAGCCGCGCCTGCTCGATGTACACGTAGTACACGGGCGTGATGTAGAGCGTCAGGAACTGCGAGACGAGCAGCCCGCCGACCACCGCCAGGCCGAGCGGCTGCCGCGCCTCACCCCCGGCGCCGTAGCCCACCGCGATCGGCAGCGTGCCGACCAGCGCGGCCATCGTCGTCATCATGATGGGCCGGAAGCGCACGACGCAGGCTTCATGGATCGCCTCCATCGGCGTCTTCCCCTCCCTGCGCTGCGCTTCGACGGCGAAGTCGACCATCATGATGCCGTTCTTCTTCACCAGACCGACGAGCATGATCACGCCGACCATCGCGTAGAGGCTCATCTCCGTCTTGAAGATCAGCAGCGTGAGCAGCGCGCCGAAGGCCGCCGAGGGCAGGCCCGAGAGGATCGTCAGCGGGTGCGTGAAGCTCTCGTACAGAATGCCCAGCACGATGTAGATGACCACGATCGCCATGACGAGCACGAGGCCGATGCCCGCCAGTGACGACTGAAACACCTGGGCCGTGCCCTGGAACGCGAGGTTGATGCTCGCCGGCAGCGTCTCCGCGGCAGCCCGCCGGACGAGCGGCACGGCGTCACCGAGCGACGTGCCCGGCTGCAGGTTGAAGCCGATCGTCACGGCCGGAAGCTGGCCGACGTGTCCGATGGCCTGGGGCCCGTAGTCCGTGCGCACGCGCGCCACGGCGTCGAGCGGCACGAGGGTGCCGTTCCGCGATCGGACGTGCAGCAGCGACAGCTCGGCCGGGTTCTCCTGAAACTCGGGCGCCACCTGCAGCACGACCTGGTACTGGTTGTTCGGCGCGTAGATCTGCGAGACCTGACGCGATCCGTACGCGTTGTAGAGCGCCGTCTCGACCTGCGTGGCCGAGAGGCCCAGCGTCGAGATCAGGTCGCGGTTCATCTCGACGCGGATCTGCGGGTTCCGGAGCTGCAGGTCCGACGTGACGTCCGCCAACTCCGGCATCGTGCGCATCTTCTGCTCGAAGATGGGCGCCCAGCGGTACAGCTCGTCCGTGTCGGAGTGCTGGAGCGTCAGCGTGTAGAGCGTGCGGCCGAACCGGTCCAGCGAGATCGGTGGCTGGTTCACGGGGAACGTCCGGACGCCCGGAACCTGCGCGAGCTTCGGCCGGAGGCCGGCGATGACCTCGTCGACGGACTTGCGCTCGTGCCGCGGCTTGAGGTCGACCAGGAACCGGCTGTTGTTCAACGACGCGTTCGGGCCGACGGCCCCGGCCACGCCGCCGAAGGTCGCGATGTTCGGGTCCTTCAGCAGCACGTCGGCCACCATGAACTTGTGGCGCAGCATGTCGCTGTAGCCGATCCCCTGGACCGTCTCGACGCTGACGGCGAAGCGGCCCTTGTCCTCGCTCGGCAGGAACCCGACGGGCGTGCGCTGGTAGAGGTAGTACGTCGCGCCGAACAGGGCGAACGAGAACAGCAGCGTGGCCGCCCGGTGCCGCAGGCTGAACCCGAGCGTGACGTCGTACACGCGCAGCCACGTGTCGAACATCCGTTCGAACGCGTTGTAGAGGCGGCCGTGCTTCACCTCGTGCGGAGGCGTGAGGAAGCGGCTGCAGAGCATCGGCGTCAGGCTGATCGACACGAAGCCGGAGACGAGGATCGCGACGCCGATGGTGATCGCGAACTCCTGGAGCAGGCGCCCGACCAGGCCGCCCATGAAGAGCACCGGGATGAAGACGGCAGCCAGCGAGATCGTCATCGACACGATCGTGAAGGCCACCTCCTTCGACCCCTCGAAGGCGGCCTGCATCGGCGTCTTGCCCATCTCCATGTGCCGGACGATGTTCTCCAGCATCACGATGGCGTCGTCGACGACGAACCCGACGGCGAGCGTGAGCGCCATCAGGGACAGGTTGTCGAGGCTGAAGCCGAGCACGTACATCACCGCGAACGTCGCGAGGATGGAGGCGGGCAGCGCAAGGCTCGGGATGATCGTGGCGGACAGATTCCGCAGGAACAGGAAGATCACGAGCACCACGAGCGCGATGGTGAGCACCAGCGTGAACTTCACGTCGGCGACCGACTCGCGGATGCTCAGCGAGAGGTCGCTGCGCAGGTCCAGCGAGATGCCGGGCGGGATCTGCTCCCGGAGGTTCGGGATGGTGGCCTTGATCGCGTCGCAGACCTCGACGACGTTCGTGCCCGGCTGCTTGAAGACCGACAGGAAGACCGCGCGCTCCCGCGTTCCGGAGGATGCGTCACCGAACCACGACGACGTCCGGTCGTTCTCGATGCCGTCGTAGACGTGCGCGACCTCGCGGAGCTGCACGGGGTTGCCGTTGCGGTAGGCGACGATCATGCCGGAGTACGCCGAGGCGTTGAGCAGCCGGCCGTTCGCCAGCACGGTGAACGTGCGGTCGGGGCCGTTGATGACCCCCGTCGGCAGGTTGGCGTTGTTGGCGTTGATCGCGTCGGCGATCTCGTCGATGCCGATCGTGTTGGCCGCGAGCTGGCGGGGGTCGACGTCGACCCGCACGGCGTAACGGGCCGCGCCGAGCACCTGCACCTGCGCCACGCCGCTGATCATCGAGATGCGCTGCGCCAGCGTCGATTCGGCGTACTCCGTCAGCGACGTGACCGGGAAGGTCTTCGACCGGATCACCATCTGCAGCACGGGCTGGTCGGCGGGATTCACCTTCTGGAACGACGGCGGCGACGGCATGCCCTGCGGCAGCGACCCGAGCGACCGGGCGATCATCGACTGCACGTCCTGCGCGGCCGCGTCGATGTCGCGGTCGAGTACGAACTGGAGCGTGATGTTCGAGCGCCCCATCGTGCTGGTCGACGTCATGGAGTCCAGGCCGGCGATCGTGGAGAACTGCTTCTCGAGCGGCAGCGCGACGCTCGTGCCCATCGTCTCGGGGCTGGCCCCCGGGAGCGACGCGTTGACCTGAATGGTGGGGAAGTCGACCGTCGGGAGGTCGCTGACCGGAAGCTGCAGGTAGGCGAGCCATCCGAAGACGGCGATCCCCAGCATCACCAGCGTCGTGGTGACGGGGCGGCGGATGAAGATGTCCGAGGGACTCACGACCGGCCCTTCTGCCCGGCGTCCGGGCCCTTGATCGCGACCCTGCTGCCGGGCGTCAGGCGGAGCTGGCCGTCGGTGACCACGGTCTCGCCGGGCACGACACCCGACGCGATGATCGTCTCGTCGCCGCGCGTCCGCTCGATCGTGATCGGCCGCATCTCGGCGGCCTGTTCCTTCGTCACGATGTAGAGGAACTGCCCCTGGGGCCCGGTCTGCACGGCGACCGTCGGGACCGTGACGGCGTCGGGCACGGTGGTCAGCGTGACCGTCACGTTGACGAACTGGCCCGGCCACAGGCGGCGGCCGCCGTTGTCGAACGTGCCCTTCACCCGGATGGTCCCCGTGGATCGATCGATCAGGTTGTCGACGAACGCCACGCGGCCGGTCTCCGTGTTCGTCTCGCCCGGAATCTCGGCGTGGACCCGCACGGACCCCTTCGCCATGTACCGCTTCAGCTCGGCGAGCTGGCGCTCCGGCACGGCGAAGCTGACGCTGATCGGCGCAACCTGATTGATGACCACCAGCGGCGCGGTGTCGTTGGCCCGCACCAGGCTGCCGGGGTGCACCATCAGCGCGCCGGTCCGGCCCGAAAGGGGGGCGGTGATGGTGGCGTACTGCAGCTGGACCCTCGCGTTCTCGATCGACGCCTTGTCGGCCTCGACGACGGCCTCGAGCGCCGTCGCGGCCGTGCGCGTGGTGTCGACCTGCTCCTTCGTGGCGATGCCGCGCTGGGCCAGGTCCTGGTAGCGGACGGCCTGCGCGCGGGCGTTCGCGGCCTGGGCCATGTCGCGCGCCAGATTGGCCTCCGCCTGGGCGAGCACCGCTTCGAGCGGGCGCCGGTCGAGCGTGAACAGCACCTGACCCTTCGCGACGTCGTCGCCCTCGCGGAAGTTGACCGACGTCAACTCGCCGGTGATCTGGGCCCGCACCGAAACGGTCGCGAGCGGCTCCACCGCCCCGATTGCCTGGATCTCGATCGGCACGGACCGGCGCGCCACCGTGGTGACCGTGACCGGCACGCCTCCCCCTCCGCCGGGCCGTGCGGCGCCCGGCGCCTGGCCCGCGGCTGGAGCCTCTGTCGCTGCCGGAGAGTCCGCGCTGCCGACGCGGGAGCAGGCGCCCGCGAGACCGGTGACGAGACACAGAAGGAGGAACGCAGACGGCGGGAATACTCTGGGCACGGGTTACCGATTCTTTCTCCGGGAAACTGGGGATACTGCCGGGCCGGAAACCGGTCCGGGCGCGATCTTCACACGGTTATACGACGCCGGCCCGGCGACCGCTTCCTCAAGCTGTCGCACGGTAAACCTGCAGAAATGTCGAAAACAGGCCTGAACTTGACATCGTTGTGAACAGGTTCACACAATTCGGGTGATGAGGCGCACCCCGTCGATGCGCGGAGCATCGTGGATCCGGCCGTGTGCCGTGGCGGTTCTCGCGGTGGCGGTGGGTGCCGTGGCCCGGCCAGTCGCCAGGCAGCCCTCCCGCGGTGCTGTGTCGGCGGAGTCCGTGGTGCGCGATGCGCAGGAGCGCGACACGGGACGTGATTCGCGCGCCGAGATGCGGATGCGCCTGTTCGACCGCCAGGGTCGCGTCCGCGAACGCGTGCTGACGCTCTGGACGAAGCGCGGCAGCGGTGCGGTCGGCGATCGCACGCTGCTCAGGTTCTCGAGTCCCGCCGACATCCGCAACACGGGTCTTCTGGTCTGGGAGTCTCCGGGCAGGGAGGACGAGCGCTTCCTGTTCCTGCCGGCGCTGGGGCGCGTGCGCCGGATCGCCGGGGCCGAGAAGCAGGAGAGCTTCGTCGGCAGCGACCTCAGCTACGAGGACATCGGTGGCCGTCAGATCGCCGACTACACCTACGCGTTCGCGGACGAGCGGGCCGCGTGGACCGCGCCGGATGGCTCGCGGCGTGAGGCCTGGGTCGTGGAGTCGCGGTCGAAGGATGCCCGCGCGCTGCTCCCGCTGTCGCGCTCGACCATCCTGAAGGACAGCCTCGTCATGGTGCACGCCGAGTCGTTCGACCGGCACGGCACGCGGGTCAAGGTGTTCGACGTCCGCCGGCTGGAGAAGATGGACGGCGTCTGGACGGTGCTCGCGCTGTCCGTCACGGACGAGCGCGCGCGGACGCGGACCGAGCTGGAGACGACGGCGATCCGCTACAACGTCGGCCTCACGGACGACGACGTCAGCCGCCGGCGGCTGGAGCAGGTGCCGTGAGCACCTGGATCGCGCACCGGCTCTGGCGTGCCCGCTACGTGCTCTCCGCGGTGGTCGTCATCGGCATGGTGGCGATGGCGCCGCTGGTCAACTTCACGAGCCTCGACAACGACATCAGCGCCTGGATCTCGAAGTCCGACCCCGTCTACCAGACCTACGAACGCTTCCGGAAGGAGTTTGGCGGCGGGCGCGTGCTGCTCATCGGCCTCAGGAGCAATCGCCTGTTCACGGCCGGGTCGCTCGCGGCGATCCGCGACATGAGCGACGAGATCCGCCGCGTGCGGCTCGTGGAGCGGGTTGACAGCCTCGCGACGGCCAACGTCGTCAGGGCGCTGCCGGACACGATGTCCGGGAGCGGTGCGCCCGAGAGCGGGGGCATCGAGGTCCGTCCGCTCATCCGCGACCTCGACTCGGCGGACGGACCGGACGCCGTCCGCCGCCGCGCGCTCGACGACGAACTGCTGCGAGG
This sequence comes from Vicinamibacterales bacterium, assembly GCA_050183355.1. Lineage (GTDB taxonomy): Bacteria > Acidobacteriota > Vicinamibacteria > Vicinamibacterales > UBA2999 > CANKJK01. The sequence continues at coordinate 17,104 of JBFXBH010000025.1, forward strand.
CGACCTCGTGTCGGAGGACGGCACGACGACCGCCATCGTGGTGACCTTCGACGAAGACCGGATCGACGATGCACGCGGCGAGGTGATCGAGTCCATCCACCGTATCGTGGACCCGCGCCTGCCGCCGGGCATGCAGGCGTTCTACAACGGAAGCCTGGAGATCAGCGAAACCTACAACCGTGTCACGATCGGCAACGCCCAGCAGCTCACGCCGCCGATTCTGGGCCTGATGATTGTCGGCGTCATCGTGATGTTCCGCTCGTGGCGGGCCACGGTGCTGGTGGTCATCGCCGTGCTCGCCAGTGCCGCGTGGACGATGGGCCTCTACGTGCTGATGGGGTTCAAGTACAACGTGCTCGCCAGCATGCTGCCGCCGCTCGTGCTGGTGCTGGCCGTGGCGGACGACGTGCACATCGTGCAGCACTTCATCCACGAGCTGCGGGAGTCGGGCGACGCGAAGCAGGCCTTCCTCTCGACGGTCGGGCACCTGTGGCTGCCGCTGCTCGGCGCCAGCGTGACCACGGCGCTGGGGCTGCTGTCGCTGGCCACCAGCAACGTCCAGGCGGTCCGGCAGTTCGGGATCGGGTCGGCCGTCGGCGTGATGGTCGACTTCGCGATGTCGATCGTGTTCCTGCCGACGCTGCTGACCCTGGTCAGGCCGGACACGGCGCCGCCGCCGCAGGAGCGGTGGCTGGCGAAGCCGATGGGCGCCGTCGCGGGGTTCGCGATGCGCCGGGCCGGGGCGGTGCTCGCCTCCGTCGGGGTCGCGGCCGCGGTGGCGATCGCCGGGATCTGGCACCTCCGCGTCGACACCAACCACATCAACTTCTTCGCCGATGGTCATCCGCTGCACGAGTCGGCCGAAGTCATCGACCGCGATCTCTCGGGCGTCTACAGCTTCAACGTCATGTTCGAAGGCGACCCCGGCGTCATGAAGACGCCCGACACGATGCGCCGGCTGCAGGCGCTCACGACGGAACTGCAGCGGCTGCCCTATGTCAGGAAGGTCACGTCGGTCGCCGACTACGTGAAGCGCGTGAACCGTGAACTGAACGGCGGCGGGGCCGACCAGGCCGTGGTGCCCGAGTCGCCCGAGGCGATCGCGCAGGAGCTGTTCGTGTTCGAGTTGTCCGGCGAGGGCCGGACGGATCTCGCGCGCATGGTGGCCAGCGACTACTCGCGCGGGCAGATGTCCGTGAAGCTGGCGTCGATGAGCTCGGACGTCGTGTTCGAACAGATCAACCGGGCCGAGGCGATCGCCGCGCGCATCTTCGACGGGTCCGGCATCCGGACGACGGCGACCGGGTCCGGCCGGATCTTCGCCACGCTGGACCACTACCTCGTCACGTCGCAGCTCAGCAGCTTCACGACGGCCTTCGTCACCGTGTTCATCGTGATCTTCCTGCTCTTCCGCTCGGCGCGGTTCGGGGCGCTCGGCATCGTGGCCAATACGATCCCGGTGCTGGCCGTGCTGGGGCTCATGGGATGGATCGGCATCTCCCTGAACATCGCGACCGTCATGGTGGCGAGCGTGGCGCTGGGCATCACCGACGACGACACGATTCACTTCATCGGCCGGTATCGACGCGACGCGCTGGCCGGGTACTCGACGGCCGACGCGATCCGGTCCGCCGCCGAGCACGAGGGCCGCGCGTCGCTGACGACGGCGATCATCAACTCGGTCGCGTTCGCCGTGATGCTCGGCTCCGACTACAAGCCCACGGCCTGGTTCGGCGGGCTGATGGCGCTGACGATGGCGACCGCGTTCCTCGCGGAGATTCTGATCGTCCCGGCCGTGATGACGCTCCTCCCCCGCGTCTACGGCACGGACGCGATCCGCCTCGCCACCGTCCGGAAGGCGGCCTGACCGTGGCGCGCTTCCAGGCGGGTGCCGCGGTGTTGCTCGCGGGCCTGTTCTGTGGCGTGTCGAGTGGTGCCGAGGCGCAGGCGTCCATGCAGGGGTCCGCGTCGGTGATGGCCGATGTGCTGCCCGACCTCTCGGGCGTCGATGGCCGCCAGACGGTCGATGAAGTGCGCACGAGGATCTTCGCGGACGCCAGGCAGTCCGTCGGCGGGCATCTGCAGTTGCGCGCGGCCGGGTTCGTCGACGGGCTCGTCGGCACCTGCTGGCCGGCCACCCAGCCCGGCTGTGGTGGTCGCGACGGGCGCGGCCGCGCCGCGGTGATCCGGCCGACGGACCTGTACGCCGAGTGGCGCGGGGCACACGCCGAGGTGCGCGCCGGGGCGTCCCGCGTCGTCTGGGGCCGGCTCGACGAGTTCCAGCCGGGCGACGTCGTGAACCCGCTCGACCTCTCGCGGTTCCTGCTCGACGGCCGGAGCGAGGCGCGCCTGGCCTCGGCCATGGTCCGCGGGCGCGTGTTCCTGCCGCGCGGGTGGACCGTGGAGGGCGTCGCGGTGCCGTGGTTCAAGCGCGGGCAGTTCGACCTGCTGGCCGAGGACGACTCGCCGTTCAACCTGGCGCCGCGCCTGCCCCCGTGCGCCGGCGGCCCGAATGTCTGTCCATCCGTCACCACCCGTGTATCAGCGCCGGCGTTCGGCCGCGACGGCTGGCAGGGCGGGGGCCGGGTGACCGGCACGATCGGCCGCGTCGACATCGGCGGCAGCGTGTATCGGGGCTTCGAAGCGTTCCCGATCTACAGCGTGTTCCAGGCGCCGACGTTCGCGCCCGGTCCACCCGTCTTCGTCATCAACGGCTACCACCCCCGCTTCACGATGATCGCCGGCGACGCCGAGACGGTGCGCGGCCCCTGGGGCCTGCGCGGCGAGGTCGCCTACTTTCCGGACTCGACGTTGCAGTCGTTCGGACCGGGCACGACGACCGGCGTGCCCGGCAACACGCTGGTCGCCGGCGTGGGCGGCGATCGGCGGACCGGCGCCTACCGTGTGGCCGCGAACATGGTGGTCACCCGGCGCCGCCTCGACATGGACGTCCTGATCCGCGCCCTCGTCATGCCCTACGACGCCGGCGTGGCGTCCACGGACGTGCTGCTCGTGGGCTGGGCCGAACGGTCGTTCGCCAGGGAGACGCGGACGCTGCGGCTGCTGGTGGCGAACAATCCCGCCGAGGGCAGCGTGTTTCTGCGGGCGATCGGGTCCTGGGGCCTCCGCGACGGCGTGGCCCTCGAGGCGTCCGGGGGCTGGCTGAGCGGGAACGGCCAGGATCTGCTCTCGCGCCTCGATCGCCGGGACTTTGTGTACGCTCGGCTGAAGGTCCACTTCTGACGCCCGTTTCCGTCCACGCACACAACCCCGGCCCGCTCACCGGAGAGGGCAACGTCACCTGGCTGGTGCCCGGCGCGTCGCCGCTGCTCGTGGACGCCGGCACGGGCAGGCCGGGCCACCTCGCGGAGCTCGACGACGCGCTGGCCGGTGCGCGGCTCACCCACGTCGTCGTCACGCACAACCACAGCGACCACGCGTCCGGCGCGCCGGCCCTCGCCGGGCGGTACCACGGCGTCCGGTTCTCGAAGGCGCCGTGGGCGGAAAAGGATGCCCGGTACCCGGTGGCGTGGCTGAGCGTCACCGACGGCGACCGCATTCCGGCCGGGGACACGACGGTGGAGGTCATCGCGACGCCCGGCCACGCGCCTGACCACATCTGCCTCTGGCACGCGGAGAGCCGCACGCTCTTTTCGGGCGACCTGGCGCTCGCGAACACGACGGTCGTGATTCCGGCCAGCGCTCACGGCGACATGGCCGCGTATCTGGCGTCGCTCGAGCGCGTGCTGGCGCTGGAGCCCGCGCGGATGCTGCCGGCCCACGGCCCGGTGATCGAGGAGCCGGTCGCGCTGCTCGAGGCCTGCCTGCGCCACCGCCGCGCCCGCGAAGCACAGATCCGCGAGCGGCTCGCACGCGGACCCGCGACCGCCGCCGCGCTGGCCGCCGCGGTCTACGCGGGCATCCCCGCGCCGCTGCTGCCGGTGGCCACGGACAGCCTGCTCGCGCACCTGATCAAGCTCGAGCGCGAGGGCCTGGCACACCGGGAGGCTGACACGTGGGCGGCCGGTCCGCCAGACCGCACGATATGATTCCGCCCATGGATCGGACCATCGACTTCATCAACGTCAACCGGGATCGCTTCGTCGAGGAGCTCAAGCAGTACCTCGCGATCCCCAGCATCAGCGCCCTGCCCGAACACGCCGGCGACGTCCGCCGCTGCGCCGAGTGGACGGCCGACGCGCTGCGCGGCGCGGGCCTGCAGAACGTCAGGCTGATCGAGACACCCGGCAATCCCGTCGTCTACGGTGACTGGCTCGGTGCGCCCGGCGCGCCGACCGTGCTGTTCTACGGCCACTACGACGTGCAGCCGGTGGACCCCGTCGACCTCTGGACGTCGCCGCCGTTCGAGGCGACCGTGCGCGACGGTGAGATCTACGCGCGCGGTGCGGCGGACGACAAGGGCCAGGTGTTCATGCACATCAAGGCCGTCGAGGCACACCTGAAGCAGACCGGCACGCTCCCGATCAACATCCGCTTCTTCATCGAGGGCGAAGAGGAAGTGGGGAGCGTGCACCTCGACGAGTTCGTGCGCACGCACAAACAGGAGCTGGCGGCGGACGTCGTCGTGATCTCCGACTCGCCGATGTTCGACCGCGGCATCCCGTCGATCTGCTACGGCCTCCGGGGCCTGGCCTACTTCCAGATCGACCTGCGCGGCACGAAGAGCGACCTGCACTCGGGTTCGTTCGGCGGGGCGGTGGCCAACCCCGCGTTCGTCCTCGCGCAGATCCTGAACCAGATGAAGGACCGCAGCGGCCGGATCAGGATCCCCGGCTTCTACGACGACGTCCGCGAGCTGAGCGAGGCGGAGCGGGCCGAGTGGAAGAAGCTGCCGTTCAACGAGACGAAGTACCGGAAGGAGCTGGGTGCGCCAAGGCTCTTCGGCGAGACCGGCTATTCGACACTCGAGCGCGTGTGGGCGCGGCCGACCTTCGAGGTCAACGGCCTGCTCTCGGGCTTCATCGGCGAGGGCGCGAAGACCGTGCTGCCGGCCACGGCGATGGCGAAGGTCAGCATGCGCCTCGTGCCGGACCAGGACCCGGCCAAGATCGCGGATCTCTTCGAGGCCTATCTGAACGACGTCTGCCCGAAGACCGTCGAGGTGAAGCTCACGCGCATGCACGGCGGCAAGCCGTGGATGACCGAGTTCGACAACAAGTACGTCCGCGCCGCCGGCCGCGCCATCGAGAAGGGCTTCGGCAAGGCGCCCGTGTTCAACCGGGAAGGCGGCTCAATCCCGGTCGTCTCGACGTTCCAGGAGGAACTGGGCGTGCCGAGCGTGCTGTTCGGCGTGGGCCTCCCCGACGAGAACGCCCACGCCCCGGACGAAAAGCTCGACCTCGGCAACTTCCACAACGGCATCATCGCCGCCGCGTACCTCTACGCCGAGATCGCGAGCCTGACCTAGCGCCGCGCCCATGGCCTCGTGACCGTGGTGCTCCCGCCGGTGCGGCGGCGAGCCGGCCACGGCGCCCTGCAGGAAATGCGGTGCTCGCGCTCCGCGGGCGCATGAGAAATGCGCCTGGGCTCGTACACTTCAGTCGCGCTCCGCGCCGCATTTCCTGCAGGGCGCCGCGGCCCGTTCGATGAGCGTTTGTGCAGGGCGCCGTGGCTTCCTCGATGCGCGCGGTCCGCACCGCTAGTGCGGGAGCTCGACGCGCATGATCTCGGCGTTGCGCGTGTTGGCGAACAACAGCACCGTCTTCTTCGTCGTCGGGTCGTAGTTCATCTTCTTCGTGTCGAAGTTGCCGGGCCCGTTCGGCATCGGGAACTCGACGATCTCCCCGGTCTTCGGGTTGAGGCGGAGCAGCCGCTCGGACGTGTTGCTCGACGAGTAGATGAAGCCGTTCCTGTCCGGCACGGTTGCCGTGTAGGGCGTCGTGTAGGGCAGCGGCATCTTCCACGTGCTCATCTTGCCGGTCTTCGCATCCAGCATGTTGATGGCGTTGCCGCCGTAGAGCCCGAACCAGAAGCGGTCCTGACTGTCGATGCGGCCACGGCGCGGGAAGTTGTCGATGTCGCCGGTGTCGTAGTACGTGATCTCGTCCTTCGCCACGTCAACGCCCATCACCTTGCCGCCCATGAAGTCGGTGCCGTACGGGTTGCCCCTGGTGTTGACCGAGAAGCCGTACCCGCCCGCCGACCGGCCTGGCGCGATGTTCTTCGGCTTCCGGAAGTCGCCGTCCACCTTCATCGCCGTCGTGTCGACTCGCAGGAAGCCGATCCAGACGTGCTTCCCGTCGTAGTCGGCCTCGCCGAACCCGCCGCCGCCGGAGGCACCCTCGACCTTGCTGACCTGCTTCGTCTTCGGGTCGAACTTGTGGAGCGAGGTCCCCATGCCCTTCCGGAGCGGCAGCCAGATGTTGTCCTGCTGGTCGATGATGATGTCGCGCGCGCCTGCGATCGTCGGGTCGTCGTCCGGTTCGGTGGACTTCGCTTCGTACTCCGTGAAGGTGTTCGTCTTCGGGTCCAGCATGCCGACCACCCACGAGTTCTCCTCGTTGTACCAGACACGGCCCTTCGAATCGACGACGGCGTCATGGGCCACGGCGTCCTTGCGCGGGATCTCCCAGGTCGTGACGATGGCCTTCGTCGCGATGCCCTTCGGGCGTGGGAGAACCTTCAGTTCGAAGGGAAACGTCGTCCGGCCGCCGCTCAGGTTCGCGTCGGCGATGAGTCTGGCCAGGTCGGCCTTGCTGACACGCCCGAACCAGTTCGGCGCCTGGTCGAGGCCCTTGAGGCGGTCCTTCTCCTTGAGCGTCGCCTTGGCGCGTCCCGTGCCGGACGGTACGGCGGTGCCGTCCTCGAAGTAGCGCATCATCCGCGTGATCACCGGGATGAGCTGCTCCTCGGTGTGCCTGCTCTTGAGAATGCGCTCAACCGAGTGACAGTAGGTGCAGCTCTCGCCGTTCTCGATGAAGCCCCGTTTGGTCTTGTCCGACCCGGGCATGCTGAGCGCCCACTCGCGGGACGACAGCTGGCTGGCGAGGTCCTTCGTCCTGACCAGCGCGAGATCCTGGGCCGACGCCTTCCCCCTGGCCAGCGTGACCTTGCCGACGGGCGTCAGGTCCCAGCCCGTGGCGCGAATCGTGATGGCGTACTCGCCGGGCTCCAGATGCGTGGCCGGGAACGTGTAGCGACCCTTGTCGTCGCTGGTCACGCTGACGTAGACGTTCGCGCCCGTTCGACGGGCGATGACGACGACCCCCTCCATCGCGCCTTCCTCGGCAGACCGGACCGTGCCCGTCAGGGCGGCGGCATCCGCGGCTTCGAGCGCGATCTGCCGGGGACCGACGACGGCCAGGGCGGCCGCGGCGGTCAAGGTGAGGGTCAGCATCCAACGCATGGCGGAGGTCTCCTGTTCGAGCGCGCAGCGCCCCGGAACAGCCGAGGCGGCGGCGAGTCTCACATGAGGACGCGCCGGCCCGCAAGATACGGACTGCCGGTAGGGTCCCGCCCGGTGCCTACACCGGCCGCGTCAGTGCGTAGCGGTTCGGACCAAGCGGGGCACGGGTGGGTCGCACGTCCCGGTCGACGCCCAGCATGTTGTCGATCATCTCGCGCGTGAACACCGGGTCGCCGATGTGCCAGGAGTGCTCGCGACTGCCGATCATCGGCTGCCCCGAGGGAATCGTCTCGTAGTACCCCGTGCAGTCGACGTTGATGGCATGCCCGGGCGCCGACTCGGGAAGGCCCACGCGGCCGGCCCGGGCCGCGATGCCGGCCCGCTTGGCATTCGACAGGTTCAGCACGCCGTCGTGGCGGCTGGAGTAGCACGTCAGCCGCGCGCAGTTGCGGTAGAGGCCGTTCGACCGGGGATCCTCCTCCCGCAGGGACCGGGCGGACACGTCCGGCGCGATCAGCATCGCCTGACTGAGGCGCCACGTCTGGCCCGTCAGGTCGTCGGCATCATCGGCCGCCGTGAACCCTTCGCGCGTGACGTAGGCGCCCATCGAGTGCGCGAGCAGGTGGATGTGCACGGTGCACTCGGGGTGCTGAAGCGACGCCAGCAGCATGATGCCGTCGCTGACGAGCTGGATGGCGCTGCGGTTCGCGTCCGCGAGGTCCTCGAGGTAGAACGCACCCACGTCACCGGCCGGCCAGTCGAAGCTGACGACCAGGCCGGGGAAAGCCGCCGCGGCCAGGTCGTCGCGGAGGCGCCGGTGCCGCCGCATCACGATGTCCTGCGGGTTGTTGTAGCCGTGCACGAACACCAGCACGTGGCTCTCGCGTTTCGAGCCGGCCGCCCTGGCGGCCGCCTGCACCTGCTTCGCCCAGGCGTCCCGCGTGACCGCCTGCGGCGCGCCGGGCTTCGGCGCGGCGTCGCCGTTGATGACCAGATAGGTGGACCGTGCCGGCTCGCTGCCGAACTTCCCGCCCTTGACGTTTCGCGCGCAGATGACGAA
>JBFXBH010000026.1:0-25363 GCA_050183355.1 Vicinamibacterales bacterium
GCCTGCGCGAACACGGTGTAGGCCTCCTGCTCGCGTGGCTCAACGATGACGTCGTACGTCTCGGCGACGGCGATCCGGAACTCGTCGACGTCCACCGGCCGCACGGGCAGGCCGTCGGCGGCGACCACCGTCATGCGGAGTCCGGGAATCCGCACGTCGAAGTAGGTCATCGCCGACGCGTTGATGAACCGCAGGCGCACGCGCTCGCCCGGCGTGAAGAGGCCCGTCCAGTTGGCGGCGGGCGGGCGGCCGTTGACCAGGTACGTGTAGGTGTAGCCGGTCACGTCCGCCAGGTCGGTCGCGCCCATGCGCATCTCGCCCCAGGCGCGGCGTTCTGCGAGCGTGGCGCCGAGGCCGTTCCGCCGTGCGTCCTGCACGAACGTGCCGAGCGTGCGCTGGCGGAAGTTGTAGTAGCTCGACTGCTTCTTGAGCCGCCCCCAGGTGCGGGCCGGGTTCTCGTCGCTCCAGTCCGAGAGCACGATCACGTGCTCCCGGTCGGCGTGCACGGGCTCCGCCGCGCGCGGCTCGATCACGATCGGGCCGTAGAGGCCAAGCGGTTCCTGAAAGCCGGAGTGGCTGTGGTACCAGAACGTACCGCTCTGGCGGACGGGGAAGCGGTACTCGAACGTGCCGCCGGCCGGAATGCCGTGGAAGCTCAGGCCCGGCACGCCGTCCATGTTCGCGGGCAGCACGAGCCCGTGCCAGTGGATCGACGCTTCCTCATCGAGCGTGTTCCGCACGCGCAGCGTCACCGTGTCGCCCTCGCGCCAGCGCAGCAGCGGGCCCGGCAGCGAGCCGTTCACGGTGGTGGCGGTGCGGGTACGGCCCGTCAGGTTCACCGTGGTCTCGTTGATGGCGAGGTCGAACGTCTGGCCGGAGAGATCGCCGGGGGCGACGCCCGCGGGCGGCTGCGCCCAGGCGGTGCGCCCGACGGCGCCGAGGCCGGCGGCGGCGCTGCCCATCGCGAGGCCGCGTACGAAGGTCCGTCGTGAGAGGGGTGTCATCGCAGGCATCTACAGCTTCGCACGCCGCAGCCGCAGCGCGTTGCCGACCACCGAGACGGAGCTGAGCGTCATGGCCGCGCTGGCGAGGATCGGGCTCAGCAGCAGGCCGAACCACGGATAGAGCAGCCCGGCCGCGATCGGCACGCCGAGCACGTTGTAGGCGAACGCGAACACCAGGTTCTGGCGGATGTTGCGCATGGTCGCGCGGCTGAGCCCCCGCGCGCGCGTCAGCCCGCGCAGGTCGCCCTTCACGAGCGTGACGCCCGCGCTCTCCATCGCGATGTCGGTACCCGTGCCCATTGCAATGCCCACGTCGGCCAGCGCGAGCGCCGGCGCATCGTTAATGCCGTCGCCGGCCATCGCGACGCGTCGCCCGGCCGCCTGCAGGCGTGCGACGACGGCGCTCTTGGCGTCGGGCAGGACCTCGGCCTCGATCTCGGTGATGCCGACGGCTGCGGCGACCGCGGCCGCGGTGGTGCGGTTGTCGCCGGTCAGCATGATCACGCGCAGCCCGTCGGCCTTGAGCGCGCGGACCGCCTCGGCGGCGTCGGGCTTCACGCGGTCGGCCACGCTGACCAGGCCCGCGGCTGTTCCGTCGATGGCGACGTGCATGACCGTGGCGCCGTCCTTCCGGAGCGCGTCGGCGGCCTGGGCGAGCGTCTGCGGACTGGCGCCGAGCTCCTCGAGAAACGCGGACGTCCCGACCGCGACACGCGCGCCGCCAACCCGGCCTTCGACACCTTTGCCGGTGACGGACCGGAAGTCCACCACCGCGTCGAGCATCAGGCCGCGCGCCTCGGCACCGGCCACGATGGCCGAGGCCAGCGGGTGCTCACTGGCCCGTTCGAGGCTGGCGGCCAGACGCAGCAGCTGCGATTCGTCTCCGCCCGGCAGCGCGACAACGCGGGCAAGTGTGGGCCGGCCCTCGGTGAGCGTGCCGGTCTTGTCGACGACGAGCGTGTCCACCTGTTCCATCCGTTCGAGCGCTTCGGCGCTCCGGAGCAGGACGCCCATCTCGGCGCCGCGTCCGGTGCCGACCATGATCGACATCGGCGTGGCGAGGCCGAGCGCGCACGGGCACGCGATGATCAGCACGGCGACGGCATTGACCAGCGCGTTGGCAAAGCGCGGTTCCGGACCGAGCGTGGCCCAGAGTCCGAAGGTGAGCACCGCCACGCCGACGACCGCCGGAACGAACCACGCCGAGACCGTGTCGGCCAGGCTCTGGATCGGCGCGCGCGACCGTTGCGCCTGCCCGACCAGCGACACGATGCGCGCGAGGAGCGTATCCGCGCCCACGCGCCGCGCCTCCATCACGAAGCCGCCGGTGCCGTTCACGGTTCCGCCGGTGACGGCGCTCCCGGCCGTCTTGTCCACGGGCACAGGCTCGCCGGTGACCATCGACTCGTCGATGGCGCTGGTGCCCTCGCGTACCACTCCGTCCACCGGCACGCGCTCGCCGGGGCGCACGCGGAGCCGGTCGCCGACCTGCACATCCGCCAGCGGCACGTCCGCCTCAGACCCGTCCGCGCCGATGCGCCGGGCCGTCGAAGGCGCCAGCGTCAGCAGGCGGCGGATCGCCGCGCTCGTCTGGCTGCGCGCGCGCAGCTCCAGCACCTGGCCGACCAGCACCAGCAGCACGATCGTGGCCGCGGCCTCGAAGTACACCGGCACCATGCCGCCGTGCCGCATCTCGTGCGGGAAGAGATCCGGGGCGAGCGTGGCGACGAGGCTGTAGCTGTAGGCCGCGCCGACGCCGAGCGCGATCAGCGTGAACATGTTGAGCCGCCACGTCCGGATCGACGTCCAGCCGCGCTCGAAGAACGGCAGGCCGCCCCACAGCACAACCGGCGTGGCCAGCGCGAGCTGCGCCCACGTCATGGCCGCCCCCGGAAGCAGGCGCGCCAGCAGCCCGCCCGGCAGCCACTCGGCCAGCATCATCAGCAGAATGGGCGCCGTGAGCGCCAGCGAGACCCACATCCGGCGCGACATGTCGCGCAGTTCCGGGTTGTCCTCGTCGCCGGTCGGCACCATCGGTTCGAGGGCCAGGCCGCCGATCGGGCCGGCGCCGGGTCCGTCCTGCTGGACCTCGGGGTGCACCGGGCCGGTCCACCGTGCGCCGGCAGGCGCGGGCGCGGCCGCGGCCGCGCCCGCGGGTGCGTGCGTCTCGTGTGCCGTGTGCGCGGGCGCGGCGTGGTGCGCATGGGAGCTACAGCAGGAACCAGTGCCGGCCGCCGGCGGTGCTCCACCGGGACCCGCATACCGCACCGGGTCGGCCAGGAACTTTGTCCGGCAGCCCGCGCTGCAGAAGTGAAACGTCTGTCCCTCGTGCTCGGCGTGATGAGCGGTGCGGGCCGGGTCGACCGTCATCCCGCAGACCGGGTCGGTCGCGGGCGGTTTCGTGGGGACGGGATCGTGGGAATGGTGGGCGGTGGGGTGTCCGGACATCGGGTGGTGCCTCCTCTGCCCCGTAGAACGCACCGGGGCCGGATTCATTACACGGGGCGCACGCTCAGCGTTTTCCGTTTATCCCACCGTCTCCGAGGGTTCCTGCTCCCATCGGGTCAGCATCTCCGGCACGGCATGGATGTCGGTCGTCAACTCCAGCCCGGGGATCGAGGTCACGTGGCCCAGCTTCACCGCGTTGCCGCCGGCGATGATCCTGATGCGGCCGCCGGGACCCGGGAGAGCCCGGACGCGTTCGACGATCGCTTGCGCGCCGCGCGACTGCTCGGCCATGGCGATGGAGATGAGCAGCATCCGGGGCTGCAGCGTCTGGATGACGGCGGCAAACTCGTCCGGCCGTGGGGCGGGGTCCAGCACCCGGCCGTGCACACCCTTCGAGAGCAGCCACAGCCGCAGCACGTGAATGCCCAGCGTGTGCCGATTGCCCGGCGCGTTCATCAGCAGCGCATCAACCGGCCCTGACGCCACCCGCGCAGCATCCGGATCCGCGTGCAGCCGGGCCTCCACGAGCTTCACGACTTCCTCGCAGAACATCGAGAACCGGTGTTCCTCGGCGACGGAGATCACGGCCCGTCGCCAGTCCTCGCCGATCTCGTACAGCAGCGGCGCGATGATGCCCAGCAGGACATCGACGGCGCGAATCTGGGCGGTCGTGGCATCGTCCAGCGCCCGTGCGGCGGCTTCAACGTCGTTCTGGTGACCCGCCTCGGAGAGCGATGTCTGGATGCGCTGCAGCACCCGCGCGTGTTGCATTTCGCGATCCGTGATCGTGAACACGTTCTCGGCGCAGCTGTCGCAGATTCCGTGCGTGAGGGCCAGTAAGTCGAAGGGCGGCCGCTCGCCCTGGAACTCCTGACAGTACGAACACCAGCTCAGCATGATGACGTTCCCGTCGTGGCATCGAGTGCGTCGAGTGATGCGAGGAAGGTGTTGACGCCGGCAATCCACTCGGGCCCGAAACGCGCCGGGTCGGTCAGCCAGCCGCGTGTCGACGCGAGTGCCCCCTGCACCCCCGCGCGTTCGTCGACCCATGCCGAGGCGAGCAGGGACGCGGCCGACGGCACCGTGAAGCCGCTGCAGGCCTGGAGCTGCCGCTCGCCGCGCTCGACGAGCTCGGACAGCGTCGTGCCGCCCGGGAGCGCCTCGCGTTCGCCGCGCAGCCCGGAGAGAAAGCGGTCGAAGCCCGCGGCCGCGCCGGCCCCGCCAGCGGCTTCCTCGGCGCAGAGCCGCGCGATGCACTGCAGGTGTGTCTCGAGAATCACCGTGGGAATGCCGCGGCTCGCCAGCACCGACCGCAGCCAGTCGAGGCTCTTCGTGGCGCGCTCCTCGGGGGCTCCGGCCAGCGTGTACAGCCAGCAACTGTCGCTGCTGGTGAAGCGTCGGCCGCGCTCGCCGAACCGGAGCTCCAGATACGGGTACCGCTCCCAGGCCGCCTTGCCGGCGCGGAGCGCACGCTCGACCTCGCGCGGATCCTGGGGAACGGCGTGGTCGCCCGCCTCGAAGTTGATGGCCGCACTGTGCTGCGTCAGGCTCGATTCGTCGTAGGGATACAGGGCCGCGCAGATGCGGTCGAATCCCTCAAAACAGCGGACGGCGGCGGCGACGATCTGGCCGGCTTCGGCCTCGTCGCATTCGAGTGTGTTCAGGCTGTCCGTGAACGCCTTCCAGTGTGCGGCCGTGCGGCGTCCGTAGCAGCCCCAGTAGGAGAGCGTCGCTTCCGGCACACCAAGGGACCGCGCATACGCCGGCCGCAGCACGATGGCGCCCCCTTGGGATCCCTCGAGCACGTAGAGCACGCCGAGCAGCGTCAGCGGGTTGTCCGCATCCCGGAGGATTCCGGCCCCGCACCCGAGTGCGTGCTCCATGGCCGGCGCGATGCTCGGGACGGCGGGCCCGCCCACTCGTTCGAGGTCCGCCGCCAGGAGGGGAGTCTTGTCCGGAACGCGGGCGAGAGTCGTCAGACGGGTGTCGGCTGTCTGCGTGAGCGCCCGTTCGACGACGGCATGGACGATGGCGAAGGCGCGCAGCAGGCCGACCGCCGACGTAGCGGGCAGCGTGCCGGCCTGGAGCGCCTGGAAGAACGGCTGCCTGTCGAGCCGGGTGTGGAGCTCGGCGGTGCCCACCGTGAGTCGCTGGCCCAGACTCGTCATGCGTGACGTCGACTATACGCGGCACCGCGTCCTCTCCGCGTCGAGTCCCGGCCGCCCGCCGGCGCACGTCAGTGCTTGTGTTCGTCCGCCTTGGGCGCGGTCGCGGCGCCGCCCTGCATCTTCTCCTTCATCTTCTCCATGCCGGCCTCGCACGTGTTGAAGTGCGCCTGTACCGCAGCCAGCGCCCGCTCGGCGTCGGCGAGGGCGGCCGTCGCAGCCGCCGGCGTCCCGGCCGTTCTGGCCTCGCGGACCTTGGCTGTGTCAGCGGCCAAGGAGCCAAGGAGCGCATAACGGCGGTTCCGTTAACGGGCGGAAGCCCGCTAATATCGCCTATCGTCTCCGGCGACTATGCCGCCTTCGTCGAGAAGCGGGCACCGGACGCCGCCGCCGCGGGCCCCATCGTCGACGCGGCGGGCCGTCAGCTCGGCACACACGGCGGCATCCATCGCTTCACGGTCGGTCAGCGCAAGGGGCTCGGCGTCTCGTCGCCTGCACCGCTCTTCGTGCTCAGGATCGAGCCGTCCAGCCGCACGGTTGTGGTGGGCGACCGGGCGGCGCTCGATCAGACGGCGCTGACCGCTTCAGGCGTGAACTGGGTCTCGATCGACGCGCCCCAGGACTGGACGCAAGCAGCGCCAGGATGTCTGCCCTATACTGGAGCCAATGAAGATCGCCTTAGACCTTCCTGACGTCGTTGCCAGGCAGCTTGCCGGGGAGAGTCAGGACCTGTCCAGAGCGGCGCTCGAGGCGCTCGCGATCGATGCCTACCGAATGGACCGGATCACCGGCCACCAACTCCGCGAACTGCTCGATCTCCCTTCCCGTTATGAACTCGACGGACTGCTGAAGCGCCACGGCGTTCCGCTCGAATACACGATCGACGATTTTGAACACGAGAGCGAGACCAGCGCTCGACTCCGAGAAAAGCGGCAGTCGGAGATCGCCCACCCGACACGCTGAGCGATCGGCAACGTGATTGTTGTCGCCGATACCGGTCCGCTTCAATACCTCATTCTGATCGAGCACGTCGACGTTCTGCCAGCCTTGTATGGCCGCGTCATCATTCCATCCGCGGTGATGGCGGAACTCTCGCATGACCGGACGCCAGTACCGGTGCAGACATGGATCGCCGGCAAGCCGGAATGGCTGCACGTCCAGACGCCGGCCCGCACGGTGGCGACTGCGGACGCGACGCTCGGGCCCGGTGAGTCAGCCGCAATTGCCTTGGCTGAGGAGCTTTCGGCGGATGCTGAAGCGTACCGGGATGCTCGGAGACCTCATTTCTTGGGATGGGGTCTATGGGACGTCCAAGTCGGTTTTCCCCGGAGGTACGAGGTCGCGCCGTCTGGTTGGTCATAGAGCAGCGACCCGCACACCCGTTGGAGTGGGCCACGCCTGCAGGCGGTCGCCTCGAAGCTGGGCAGGACGGCTGAGACACTGCGGAAGTGGGTGCGCCAGGCGGAGCGCGACGCCGGCCAGCGGCCGGGGCTCACGACGAGTGAGCGGGAGCCTATCGTCTCTCGCAGCGCTTCTCTCACGAGGGGGCTGACTTCCGGTCAGCCCCCTTTGTGTTGTACAACCACAGCCGTTGCGCCGGGTGGCGCTCTCCCTTACTGAGGTATCCATGGTCCTGACGTCCGCCGAATTACTCGAGGCCCTCCAGCAGGAGGTTCGCATCCTGTCCCACCTGGTCACGAAGGTCACTCCTGAGATGCTCGACTACCGGCCCACGCCGAAGCAGCGGAGCATGATCGAACTGCTGCGTTACCTCGCGATGATGGGGCCGATGATGACCCGCTTCTCGCTGGCGAAGCCCGGCGAGGACATGAGCGCCGCGTGGGGTGCCGCGGTCAAGGAGATCGAGGGTCTGAGCCTGGCGCAGATCGCTGCGAAGATCGCGAGCCAGGAGGCGGAGTATGCCGCACTGCTTGGTCCGCTGACGGACGATGACTACCGCGCCACGTTCCAGGGCTTCTCAGGTCCGGCGAAGCGCGGCCCCTACCTCGTGACGTCCGTGCTGGGTGGCCATGCGGCCTATCGCACGCAGCTCTTCTGCTACCTCAAGGCGTGCGGCCGGGAAGAGCTCAGCACCGCGAATCTCTGGCGCGGTATGGACGCGCCGCCAAAGGCGTAGCCGCCAAGGCTGTGTCCGCCTACGACCTCTCCGGCAGGACCGTGCTGGTCACGGGGGCGACGGCCGGCATCGGCCTCGCTACGGCGCGGCTGCTTGCCGGGGCTGGGGCGCAGGTCATCGTGGTGGGCCGGGACGCTCAGCGCGCCGAGGAGGCCGTCCGGCAGGTGGCGCCGCCAGGGTCGCCGGGCAGCGCCGTGGCGTTCGTGGCGGACTTCACGTCGATGCAGGCGGTCCGGCGGCTGGCCAGTGAGGTGCGGGCCAGCCACGCCCGGCTGGACGTGCTCATCAACAACGCCGGCGCCATGTTCGGGGAACGGCTGCTGACGATCGAGGGGTTCGAGCGCACGTGGGCGCTCAACCACTTGTCGTGCCTGCTGCTGACGCTGGAGTTGCTCCCGCTGCTCAAGGGCAGCGCGCCGGCCCGCGTGGTCAACGTCTCGTCACGGACGCACCGGATGGGGTCGCTGGCACCGCAGACGCACGCGCAGGTGCAGAAGTTCAGCGGGCTGCGGGCGTACTCGCAGGCCAAGCTTGCGCAGATCATGTGCGGCTACGTGCTGGCTCGCCGCCTCGCGGGGGCCGGCGTAACGGTCAACGCGCTGCATCCCGGTGTCGTGTCGACGTTCGTCGGGCGCGAGATGGGGCCGGCCTTCGACTTCATGCAGCGCATCCTGCTGCGGCCGTTCGCGTCATCGCCGGAGCAGGGGGCGCAGACGTCGGTCTATCTGGCCGCGTCGCCGGACGTGAACGGCGTCACGGGTGGGTACTTCGAGAAGTGCGCGCCACGCCGGTCGTCAACGGCCAGCTACAACGAAGTGACTCAGGAGCGCGTCTGGGCCACCAGCGTCGCGCAGCTTGGTCATGCGAACACGCAGATCTGAGGCACCCACGGCGGCGGCGAGTCGAACCCGGCCGCGGCGCGACAGGCGGCGTCCAGCCTACGGGTGGACGTGCCCGGTGGGCATGCCGAGCTTGGCGAGCGTGTCCCGTTCGAAGTCGAACTCGATCATGATGACCGGCTGGCGGCCGACCACCCAGCCGTCGTGGCCGGGGTCGATGGCGATGATCTGCGGTGCCTTGTGCTCGACCACGCAGCCGTCCCAGTACTCGATGTGGATCTCGCCCTGGGCCAGGTAGCCGACGTGCGCGTGCATGCAGAGGTCGGTGCCCACGACCGGCTTCATGTGCTTCGACCAGCGGAAGCCGGCCGGATAGATCATCCGCTTGACCCGCGCGGACCCGGCCTTGCCGAATTCCAGTCGCACGCTCCCTAGCTCCCGGCTCTGGGTCGCGCCGCGGAGCGGGGGAATGCCCGTCGCCTTTCCCGACGCCTTGCGGGTCGCCGGCTTCCGTGTGGGCGTGGCGCGCTTGCGAGAAGGAGCCTTGCGGGCGGGCTTCCGGACCTGTGCTTTCTTCTTCGCGGCAGACTTGGCCATGCGGACCTCGTCCGCGTTTATACCTTGAACCTGCGGGCCCGGCCAACCGATCCTTTATCCGTGATGTCTCGTGGCTGGCGTGTGCGGCAGGGGGTGGTGGTCGTCGTGGCGGCCGTCTCGGGGTGGACGTTGCTCGCGGCGCCGCGCCAGCCGACCGTGCCCGTCCAGTTGCTCGCGTTCAACGACTACCACGGCAACCTGGAGCCGCCCGCCGGGTCGAACGGCCGGATCGGCCAGACGGTGGCCGGCGGCGTCGAGTTCCTGGCCTCCCACATCGCGGCGCTCAAGGCGACGAACCCGAACACCATCGTGGTGTCGGCAGGGGACAACATCGGCGCGACGCCGCTGCTCTCGGGCCTCTTCCACGACGAGCCGGCGATCGAGTCCCTCAACACGCTGGGCCTGCAGGTCTCCGCGGTCGGCAATCACGAGCTGGATGAGGGATGGTGGGAGCTGTGGCGCATGGCCCGCGGGGGCTGCCATCCGACGGACGGGTGCCAGGACGGCACGCCCTACGGCGGTGCGCGATTCCAGTTTCTGGCGGCCAACGTGACGGTGACCACGTCGCAGGTGAGCCGTGAGCATCTCGCTGCCGCCGGCTGGAAGCGGAAGAAGGGCGTGCAGACGCTCTTCCCGCCGTCGACGGTCCGGAGCGTCGGCGGTGTGAAGGTGGGCTTCATCGGCCTGACGCTCGAAGGCACGCCCCGCATCGTCATGCCGGCCAGCCTGGAGGGCCTGACGTTTCATCCGGAGGCCGCGGCCGCCAACGCTGAAGTGGTGCGCCTGCGGAAGCGTGGCGTGCGCGCCATCGTCGTGCTGATCCACGAGGGCGGCGTGCAGCAGGGGAGCGACCCGAACGGCTGCGACGGCCTCAGCGGCGCCATCGTGCCGATCGTCGAGGCGCTCAGCCCGGAGGTCGACGTGGTCGTCAGCGGGCACACGCACAAGTCGTACGTATGCACCCTGGCCGGGAAGCTCGTGACCAGTGCCGAGTCGTACAGCCGCATCGTCACGGACATCGACCTCGACGTGGACCGGAAGACCGGCGAGGTGGTCGCCCGGCGCGCCCGAAATGTCGTGGCCACGCGTGACGTGCCGCCCGACGCCGCGGAGACACGCGTGATCGGCTGGTACAAGCCGTTGGCCGCCAGGGTCGGTGAGCGCCAGGTCGGCACCGTGGCCGCCACCGTGGACCAGGCGGTCAATGACGCCGGAGAGAGCGCGATCGGGCAGCTCGTGGCTGACGCGATGCTCGAAGGCTCACGGGACCCGGCCAACGGCGGAGCCGAAGTCGCGTTCACGAACTCGGGCGGCGTGCGCGCCGAGATCACGCGCGCCGCCGGCACGCCGGCCGGCCAGCCGGCTCCCGTCACGTTCGCGATGGTGTCGGAGGTACTGCCCTTCGGCAACATCACCGTCGTCAAGACGATGACCGGGGACGCGCTCGTCCGGCTGCTCGAGGAGCAGTTCGACCGCCCGGATGGACGGCCCGTGATGCTGCAGGTCTCGCACGGCTTCAGCTATGCGTTCGATCCGTCGAAGCCGGCCGGGCAGAAGGTCGACCGGGCGTCCGTGATGCTCAACGGCCGGCCGATCGGCCCCGGAGACCGCGTGCGTGTAGCCTCCGTGGACTTCGTCTGGAACGGGGGGGACCGCTTCACGGTCGTCAAGGAAGGCACGGACCCGACGACGGTCATCGAAGTGCTGGACCAGCTCATCGCCTACCTCGGGAAACACTCTCCGATTTCGCCTGGCCCCCGCGGGCGGGTGCGGCGGATCTCGTGAACACACAGCCGGCTCGCGCGCTGACCACGCGCTTCCTCGATTTCTGGCTGCTCGGGGGCGCCAGCATCCTGGTGTGGGCGGTGATGATGGCCGCGCAGCCCTTCCGGGCGAGCTGGGCCGTGGACCAGCACTTCAAGAACCTCGCGGTCACGACCGCCACGCTGTCGCTGCTCGTCAACTACCCGCACTTCCTCGTCTCGTACAAGCTCGCCTACACGCGTGGCGCGACGTTCGTGAGGTCCCATGCCTGGCAGCTCCTCATCGTGCCGGCGCTGCTCGTAGGCCTGTTCGTGCTGGCGTATCTGCGGTTCGATGCACCCGTGCGGAGCCTGCCGGGTTTCGGCGCCGCGGCGGACGTGCTGGGTGGATTTGGCGTGAACGCGCGAGTGGTCTCGGGCCCCCGCGTCGGGGATCTGCTGTTCACGGCAGCGTTCAACGTGATGCTGGTGACCGTCGGCTGGCACTACACCAAGCAGGTGTTCGGCTGCATGATGGTCTACGCGCGCTTCGACGGCTACGCGCTGACGCCCGGCCAGCGGACGTTGACGAAGTGGGCGCTCCTCAGCGTGTGGTGGCTGACCTTCGCGCACACCAATCGCTACGGATCGCAGTTCACGTTCTCGAACTTCACCTACTACGGGCTCGACCTGCCGGACTGGCTCGTGCCGGCGATGGAGGCGGTGGTGTACGCGGGGCTGGCCGCCGTCGGCTGGTTCGTGTTCTGGCGGAACTACCAGGCGCACGGCGCGAGGCCGAGCCTGAACATGCTCGTGCCGTTCGTGGCGCTTTACCTGTGGTGGCTGCCGCGCACGCGCCAGGAGGAGTTCTATCTGCTCCTGACGCCGCTCTTCCACTCGCTGCAGTACCTGGCCTTCGTCTACCGGATGGAGCACGCCCGCCTGAGCGGGCAGCCGCGGATGGAGTTCAAGGCGACCGCGCTGGGCGTGGGGCTCGTGACCGCCGGCTGGCTCGCCTTCGAGCTCATTCCGAACAGTCTCGACGTGCAACTCGGCACCTACGCGTCGTGGCAGATGTTCTTCTTCTTCACTGCCGCCATGCTCTTCATCAACGTGCACCATTACTTCATCGACAACGTGCTGTGGCGTTTCAACGACCCTGACGTGCGGCGGTACCTGCTCCAATGACGGCCGGGCGCTGCGCGCGTGGCATGGCCGGCGCCTGCGTGGCGCTCGCGCTGCACGCCGCTCCCGTGCGAGGGCAGCAGCTTCCACCCGAGGCCGGCGACGAGATCGTCAAGGTCGTGCAGGAGGGGATTCCCCGGGAGTTCACGACGTGCAAGCTGCAAGACGCCCTGTGGGGCGGCTACGACGTGCGGGTGCACATCACGATGGGCATTGATGGCCTGCCGCATCTGTTCGAGATGCGCTCGGGTCAGTTCAGGCGGGTTGTCGACCCAGAGCCGATGCCGGGTCCGAATCGGTTCGAGCGGACTGGCCGGATCGCGGCCACCAGTGCCGAGGAGGCCTTCGCGAGGGGATTGCCGTTCTACGTCAGCGCCGCGGAGTTGCTCGTGCCGGACCGCCTGGCCGTGACCGTGGTGTCGAACCCGGCGCGGCGCGTCGAGTCCGCCACGCTGCTCGTGCTTGTCGACCAGCCGGGCGCTGATGACCTGACGTCGGTGACGATTCCGGTGGAGTCGAGCCCGTCCCCGCAGCGGCTGCTGACCGTGCATCCCGCGCTCCGGTCGCCTGCCCTCGTCCGGCTGGCCATCCTGCGGGACGTCGGAGGTACGGCGCTGATGACGGGGTGCGTGCTCAGCAACGAAGTCGACGTCAGGCCCGCGCTGTGATTCAGGCCGTGCGCGATTCCGCCGATTCGGCGATCTCCATCCCGAAACGCACGCGCTTCAGATAGAGCCCCTTGCGGGAGAGGCCGAGCCGCCTCGCCGCTTCCTCGACCCGGCCGTTGCAGGCCCGCAGCGCGTGCAGCACCATCGCCCGCTCCACGTGCTCGGCCGCGGCGGCCAGCGGCTGGTCAATGCGCACCGCGATCTCGTTGACGTCCAGTTGGCGTTCGGACGGCGGCACCGTGCGCCGTGAGGCCGCGAGTTCCGGAGAGAGGTGTTCCGGCATCAACACCTGATCGACCTCGGCCAGGGCGGCCATGCGACGGACCTCGTTGGCGAGCTGGCGGACGTTGCCCGGCCACCGGTAGAGCAGCAGGTACTCGACCGTCTCCTCGGCCAGCCGCAGCCGGCCCTTCCGTTGTTCCATCGCCGCCTGTCGCAGGTAGTGCTCGGCCAGCACCGGAATCTCCGACCGGCGTTCCCGCAGCGGGGGCACGTGCAGCGTCACGATGTTCAGGCGGTAGTAGAGATCCTCGCGGAACCTCCCCTCCCGCACCGCCTCGGTCAGGTCCACGTTCGTCGCGGCGATGACCCGCACGTCGACCTTCGTCGGTCGCGGCTCGCCGATCGGGTGCACTTCGCCAGACTCGAGGAACCGCAGGAGCTTGGGCTGGACGTCCAGCGGGGCCTCGCCGATCTCGTCCAGGAAGAGCGTACCGCCCGACGCGGCACGGATGACGCCCGGCGCCGCCTCCATGGCGCCGGTGAAGGCACCCCGACGGTGGCCGAAGAGCTGGGCGTCCACCATGTCTTTCGGGCAGGCCGTACAGTTGAACGGCACCATGTGGGCCTTGGCTCGAGGGGATGCCGCGTGGATCGTCCGTGCCAGCACTTCCTTGCCCGTGCCCGTCTCGCCCGTGATGAGCACGGACACGTTGCTGGCTGCCACCTTCCGCGCCGTGGCCAGCAGGCTCGTCATCTGCTCGTCGATGTAGAGCGCGCCTTCGAGTTCCTGGTCGGAGATCGGCCAGAGCGCTGCACGGTCCTTCTCCTCGCTTCGGAGGCGCTCCAGCGCCGTGGCCGACCGCGCCAGCCTCGTCAGGGATGCCAGCGCCAGGTTGTCCTGCGGCGTATCGGCCGGGCTGCAGCGGAAGTAGACGTCGCGATTGGCCTCGTGGCCCAGATGAACGACCTGCGCGCCGTCGTCGGACGCCTCGTCACTCCGGCGGTCGCGCACGACATCAACGCGCGACGAGACCCCGAGTTGGTGGGCGATCTGTCGGAGTTCCGCGCCCAGCAGCACGGGGGTTCCGCCCATATCCATGGCCGTGACCGCCGCATCGAGCACGGCGAGGGGCCGATGCTCCGGTGGCACCGCGACCAGTTCGTCCGCCGCCTTGCGCGCAAAGCGCGGGTCGTCGTGGTAGTCGGCCAGCGGCATCGCCGGCTTGCCGAAGGACTCGGCTTCGAGCAGGGCCAGCACGTTCCGCTGATGGCGCCACCGCCTGAGCGCGCGGGCCGTCAGCATGGCCGACGCCCCGTGGCCACCTCCCGCCAGGATGCGGCCGGCGCTGAGGTGAAACTGACCCTGGAGCTCGGCGCTGCCGGCGATGCCCAACTCGGCAGCCTCGAACAGTCGGCGTCCGGCACCGGCGAGGTCACCGGTCTCGGCCAGCGCCTCGGCACGCACCAGGTGCAGCGCCGCCAGAAGGGGGTGATCCTCAAGCCGCCTGGCGGTGGCCTCTTCCGCGTCGAGTGTGGAGAAGAGCTCAGCGTAGTTCCTCTGACGGTGGAGGAGCTTGCAGAGGGTCAGCCCCGCCCAACGGACGAGATAGGATTCGGAACGAACTCCAAGCGCCCTGATCCCGTTAATAGACGAACGAACTGTGTCGCAGTCATTGAGCGCCAGCGCTAGTCTCGCAATCCCGTCAGTCATTCCGATTCGAACGTTCTGCGGTGCGCTTGCTCGTCTCGCATCGATGGACCTGACTGCGCGAGTCATCTGGCCACTTACGATGTGCAAGTGGGTGCGGTTAGCGATGAGCGCCTGGGCCGAGAACTCGCATCCCGTGATCTCGCCAAGTCTCGTACCTGAGCGAAGGTGTTTATCAGCCGATTCAAGATCGAAACTAAGGAGATCGATGCACGCAGCAGTCAGGTCGATCTTCTGCGAGAGCCATGCATTCGGGTACGTGGTCAAGAGCGACCTCGCTACTCCCAAGTGCCGTTTTGCGCTGGTGAAGAGCCCAATTTGCCCTTCCGCCACTGCGATGGTCTCGTGCAGGGCGACTGTGAGATGCGGGTCACCGGCTGATGTTGCGACGCGCCTCAGTTTGGCGAGCGGGGCTGAGTCTAGGCGTTTCTCAATCGTCTCAAGCCGATACGCGTGCAGGCGAGCCCAGCCCTCCTGCTTTGTGTCGCGAGCCTCAACTGCCAAGCGGATCGAGTCGTGGAGTTGGTCAGATGCTCCAGCAAGATCATCGATGCGCTTCAGAGCTAATCCGCGAATCGAGGCCCACCGAGCCCGAATTGACGGACTGGTCGAATCTTCGATCGCGGCGAGGGCCAATGCGCGTTGAGGATTCCCGGTGTGCAACTCGCATCTGGCAATCAAGATTCGACAGCGCGGTTCTATCGAGGAGGGGCGAACAGTGGCTGTTTCGGCGTTCCGAAGAGCCTCAAGGAAGTGGCCCCTGACGTATAGCGATAGGAACTGGTCGTACGAGATCGCCACAGTGCACTGCCTTTCGGTTCCACGTGCCGGCGGGCGGCCATGGGAGGGACGCGTCTAGGCCTTTCGGGGAGAAAACCTCAGCAAGCTTCTCGAGCCTGGTTCGTTCAACTCGGCCAGCTTGGCAGACAAGACTGTGCAGATTTGTTCCACTGCGTATCTATGCTCGTTCCTAAACGCACTCTCGTCATAAGCATAGGAAGAGAAGACGCCAATCACCGTATCCCCGGACAGAAGAGGCACGACGAGAGCGCTTCTCAACCGAGCCCGAAAGAGATCAACCAAGGGTCCAAGGTCGAGCGCCGGATCTGAATTGCAGATAGCTTGGCGATGCGATGCGGCCCACCCGCTGATCCGCTCCCCAAGATTGATCTCAATGCCAAAGAGAATTTCCGATTTTTCTCCTATTGCCTCGGCGCATCGCAAGGCGTTGCCGGACATGTCATGCAAGAAGAGTGCGCACACAGCTGCCGGCGTCGTCTGCCGAACGTTTCGAGCGGCAATGTTGAAGGCCGCAGACTGGTTCTGAGCTGTTCCGAGTGCCTTCGTTGCCTCGTAAACGTGCGATGTCGTCGCAGCGCTCTCGCGGATCTTGTCGAGCGTGCTATCGATTCGGCCATCGTCGATGAACGTGCCGGGTGTGATCAAACTGCGGGCCTGCTCACCTGCCGCGATTGCAATTGGCGCGATCTCGTCATAGGCATCGATGAAGGTATCAACAACCAAGGGGTCGTACATCACGCCCTTACGCTCACGAAGAACGGAGAAGGCCTCTTCGGGACTGAGCTTGGGCCGGTACGGCCTGTCGGAGTTGAGGGCATCGAAGCAGTCGACTACCGACAGGATTCGGGCACCCAAGGGGATGTCAGTCCCAGCAATGCCGCTTGGATAGCCCTTGCCATTCCAAAACTCGTGATGGTGTCGAACGATCGGCACCACGGGGTAGGGGAAACGAATCGCGGAAAGGAGGTCTGCGCCAATCGACGCATGCTGCTTCATCTTGTCGTACTCGGCATCGGACAGCTTGCCGGGCTTATTCAAGATGTTCTCCGGAATCGCCAGTTTGCCCATGTCGTGGAGCAAGGCGGCCGCCTCGATTGCGCGAATCTGACTCTCATCTCTCACGCCGAGTCGGCGGGCTAGTTCCGTCGCGTAGACCTGGACACGGCGGATGTGCCCGTGTGTGATCTGGTCTTTAGCGTCGACCGCCATAGCGAGCGTCTCGATGGTTGAGACGTAGAGTTCGTTAAGCTGGCTAACGTGCCGGTTCGCATCTTCGAGTCGGCCCAGTGAAGTCCGGAAGGTCAGGTAGGTGATCACCAAGAGCGGGACGATTACACCGAGCATGGTGAAGTCGAACTGCTGCCGATACGAAACGATCAAGGCGGCAAACGACGCCCCGCCTAGGTAGTTCAGGCCAAGCCACAAGAAGTTGGACCGCCAGATGGTGAGGGGGTTGCCGCGGCGCTCGAGACTCATTGCTACGGCTACGAGTCCGCTGTTCAGAACGAAATAGCAGACCGAAAGCGCTAGGAGCGGTGCAAGGAACTGGTTAAGGGGGAGGCCGCTCGCAAGGTTCTCCGGCCCCAATAGACCTACATAGACTTGGCCGGAAACCCAAATGGAGAAGGCGGCCGCCGCTACGTTGAAGGGGGTCCTGAAGAGATACTTCCGACTCGAACGGAGTCGGACAGACATCATTACGGCGTCCAGCGTCACCACGAGAGTGGCTGCTTCTGGGCCGTAAAGAAGAACCGTGGCGAAAACGAATGCCTCGGATACGGAGATTCTTGCGGGGATTGCGGGTACCTTGATGTTGAAGGCCCCGCTTAAGAGAGATAGTGCGGCGAAGAACAGCCACTCGACCGGGGGAGACGCTGAGAGTAGGCCTGTTGCGGCCCTCGCAAGGACCGCAGCGCCGGCGCAAAGAACCAGAACAACAAAGAGCAGCGCCTTGAAGGGCAGCTTTCCAGATTGGCCCTGTTGCTGGAGGGGTTGCGCCACCTCAGGTCTCTAGAGGGATGGCCCCTCTCCCCAAACGATCAGTCTTCTAATAGTCATTCGGCGCTCCTAGTCGGCCCATGCGATGCCGTCGGCCCATGCGATGCCGTCGGCCCATGCGATGCCGTCGGCCCATGCGATGCCGTCGGCCCATGCGATGCCGTCGGCCCATGCGATGCCGTCGGCCCATGCGATGCCGTCGGCCCACGCGATGCCGTCGGCCCATGCGATGCCGTCAGCCCATGCGATGCCGTCGGCCCATGCGATGCCGTCGGCCCATGCGATGCCGTCGGCCCATGCGATGCCGTCGGCCCATGCGATGCCGTCGGCCCACGCAATGCCGTCCGTCCACGCGATACCGTCGGCCCACGCAATCCCGTCTGCCTTAAGTGCGATAGACGCGAAGGCACCACGCTGTGCGAAGACTGTTTCTCCAGCGATAGTCGTTGTGAACACGCCACTCGTTCGAGACCGGACTGCCTTGATCGCTGCAGCCACGTTGACGCTGCCGACGCCTGCGTCGTGCACCCGGCTGCCATCCACTTTGCTCGACGAGTACTGCAGTGCGACGCGTAAGCCGAACGGGGTGAGTCGCTGGTTCGCCTCAAGCAGGAGCGCCGCGGCGCCGCTGACGACGGCCGCGGACATGCTCGTGCCGCTCAACTCAAGGACGGCGCTCGTGCCCGTGCCGACGACCGCGGCGCCTGGATGGCCCGGCGTGGCCAGCGCCACGTTGTAGCCCAGCAGACTGCGGATCTTGTTGCCGGGAGCCACGACATCCGGCTTCGGCAGGCGATCGATCCACGTGGGACCGCGCGAACTGTAGGTGGTGACTTCGTCGTCGGATCGTCGCGCGGTCTGCTTGGTGTTCAGGGCACCGACGGTGAACGCGTAGGGGGAAGTGCCTGGCGAATCGATCAGGCCGTAGACCTTCGGGCCGTTCTGCCCCAGCTTGCCCTTGTTGCCGGCGGAGGCCACCACGAAGATGCCCGCGCGGTACGCGCGTTCCACGGCCTGGCACAGCGGATCGGTGGTCCACGACTCGGTCGCCATGTGTCCGAGGGACAGGTTGATGACGCGAATCTGGAAGACGTTGCGGTAGGCGATGGCCCAGTCGATGGCCCGGATGACGTCGCTGACAACGCCGACGCCGTTCGCATCGAGCACCTTCAGATTGACGAGGCGGACATCCGGAGCGACTCCCGACCAGCGGTTCCGCGTGTTCGAGTAGCGGTCGTTGTCGTCGCTGTCGTCGTCGCTGCTGTTGTCGTCGCTGCTGTCGTCGTCCTCGGAGCGCCGGGCGCCGACGATGCCGGCGATATGCGTGCCGTGGCCGTAGTCGTCTCCGGCGGTCGCGCTGTCCGTGAAGTTCACGTTCGCCAGGATCTTCCGGCGGAGCTGTGGCACGGGATCGATGCCCGAGTCGATGACGGCGACGGTGGTCGTGCGGCCGGTGATCGACATGCCGTAGTCGCCCCAGCCGTAGGTGGTCGAGCGCCAGTTCCCGGTCCACGCCTGGTTCGCGCCGGTCGAGACGTTGGTAACGTCCATCGACGCGTGGACTTCGGTGTCGAGCGTCGCGTTGTCGAGACCGGGGTCGTTCACTACGTTCTCGAGCTGGCCCGCGGAGACATCCACCACGGCGCCGCCTGGCAGATGACGGCGCACAGCGAGGCCGTGCCGACCGGCGATTCCGGCGATCTGCTCCGGGGTGCCGTGCAGGATGACGCGCGTCGGATTCCAGTCGCGGCCAACTCTGGCCGCGAGATCTCTCGACAGGCGCGCGCGTCGACTCTGCGCCTCGGCTGGCGTTGCTGCCGCGCAGCAGAGCCCGATCAGCGTCAGGGACGCGAACAGGGCCCGGAGGCGGACAGACGTAGTGCCTTGAAACATTGCCTAGTACCTCAGTTGGGTTGGGAAAACCGCCCACGCGATCATAGCCGGGATAGGCCTATAGATCGAACAATTTACGGGCGGTTCCGGGCTGGTCGCCAGCCTGTCTTTCGATAGCGTGGACGGGTGCAACAGGGGCGTAACTGAAATGCCTCAGTTGAGGTCTTATTGTCGCATTGAGTCTTCTTGTGTCGGTGGTCCACGGCGTCGCCGCGGAACCCGCAGCCCACCTAGAATGGGTTCGTGAGTCCCTTCTCCGGTCTCTTCACTCCGATCGCTACGCCGTTTCTGGCAGATGGACTCGACGAAGCGGGCCTGCGCGAGAACGTCAGGCACTGGATGGGGACGCCCCTTCGGGGCCTCGTGGTCCTGGGGTCGAACGGCGAGGCTCCGCATCTGAGCGAGGCGGAAGCCGACCGCGTCGTTGAACAGGTTCGGGACGCGATGCCGGCCGATCGGCTGCTCATCGCCGGGACCGGCCGGGAAAGCACGCGCGCCACGATCGAGGCGTCGGTTCGTGCGGCGCGACTCGGAGCGAACGCCGTGATCGTTCGGACGCCCGGGTTCTACAAGGGGCAGATGACGACGGCGGCACTCGTGCGCCACTACCGTGCCGTGGCGGACGCGTCGCCGGTGCCGGTCCTGCTCTACAACGTGCAGATGTACACCGGCGTGCTGCTCGCGCCGGCTGGCGTGGCGGAGCTCGCGGCGCATCCCAACATCGTCGGGATCAAGGAGTCGGGTGGCGATATCGGACATATCGCGGAGGTCGTCAACCGCGTGCCACCGGAGTTTGCCGTGCTCGCCGGCTCTGCCACGACGTTCTGCTCGGCCCTGGCGGCTGGCTGCACCGGCGGCGTGCTCGCGCTGGCGGCGCTGGCACCGGATGCCTGTCTGCGTCTGATCGCGCTCGTCGCCGGCGGGCAACTGGCGGAGGCGCGCGCCCTGCAGCGCCAGTTGAATCCGCTGGCGCGCTCGGTCGGCACGCTCCACGGCGTGGCGGGTTTCAAGGCGGCCCTGGACCTGATCGGTCTCGCGGGCGGGATGCCGAGAGCGCCGCTCTCGCCGGCGCCCGCGGAGGTCGTGTCCGAGATCCGCGAGCAACTGGCAGCGCTCGGTCTCGCGGTCCGCGGATGACGCGACTGTTTCGCGCCCTCATCGTCGTGGCCGCCCTCGGCTTCGCGCTGGTGGCCTACGTGTATCTCACGCTCCCGGATGTCCGGGCGCTGCGCACGACGAATCCAATGTCGACGGCGTTCATGGAGCTCCGTGCCCGCGAGGCCGCCGCACGGGGAAAGCCGCTGCGCCATGAGCACCGGTGGCTCGCGTATCGCCGGATCTCGTCGAGCCTCAAGCGCGCGGTGCTGGTTGCGGAGGACGACGCGTTCTGGCAGCACGAAGGCGTGGATCTCGAGCAGCTTCGGGAGACGGTCGAGGAGGACCTCGTCAAGGGCAAGCCGATGCGCGGCGCCAGCACCATCACGCAGCAGCTCGCCAAGAACCTGTACCTCTCACCGTCCCGTGACCCGTCACGCAAGATCCGCGAACTGATCATCGCGAGGCGTCTGGAGGCTGCGCTCCCGAAGGATCGGATCCTCGAGCTGTATCTGAACCTGATCGAGTGGGGCGACGGCGTCTGGGGGGCTGACGCCGCGGCACGCCGCTACTTCGGCGTGTCCGCGAGCAGCCTGAGCCCGTCGCAGGCGGCGCTGATGGCGGGTGCGATCATCAACCCGCGCGTGTATCGCGTGGACCAGCCGAATCGGCGCCTGCTCCGCCGTCAGGCGATCATCCTGTCGCGCATGAACCGCGCCACGCCTCCCGAGCCGAGCGCGCCGGTCGATCGAGGTGTGCCGGTCGAGTCCGTTTCGGCACCGGCCGCACCCGCCGTGGAATCCGGCGCTGACACGGCGCCAGCGCCGGATCCGGCCGTTACGACGGACGCGGCTGCACCGGCCGCACCGGCGCCACCAGCGGACTGACACGCGTCACGGCACCCGGCGGACCCCCACCACCCGCGCCTTCCAGTACGGTGTGGCGAAGGACTCGATGCGCACGACGCCGGAGGACGTGGGCGCGTGCACGAACCGGTTGCCGTCCAGCACGATCCCGACGTGCGAGGCTCCCGGCGCAATGGTGGTGAAGAAGATCAGGTCCCCGGGGCGGCTGTCGCGGACGGAGAGCGCCGCGCCCACGCGCGCCTGCTCCTGCGTCAGGCGGGGCAGGGTGACCTGTGCGAGGCCGAAGACGTAGCGTGTGAAGCCGCTGCAGTCGAATCCGGCCGGCGTCTCGCCGCCGTCCCGGTACGGTGCGCCGAGCAGACGCATCGCGTGGTCGATGATGCTGGTGCGCGTGGCACCCGCGCGCGACGCGCCCGGGATCGGCGCGCCCGGAAACGGCCGGGGAACGGGCACCGCGTTCGACGTCGCGCAGCCGCCGACGGCGAGGAGCGCCAGCACGGCCACCGACAGCGTGTTGCAGCGGGTTAACTTCATTGTTGAGTGATGCTTGCAGGGGGCGGCACTTCCTTGACACCCCCTGGTACGGCAGGCATGATAACGCTGGACGATGGAACAGACGCTACTGCTGAACGCGTCGTACGAACCCTTGAAGGTCGTCCACTGGCAGAAGGCGATCACGCTCTGGTGCCAGGGGAAGGTCGAGGTGATTGCGGTCCACGACCGCGAGATACGTGCTGTCTCGGTCACCTTCAAGATGCCGTCCGTGATCCGCCTGCTGCGGTTCGTCAAGATCAAACGGCGCTTCGACTACGTGCCCTTCTCGCGCGCGAACATCTACGCCCGGGATCGCCATACCTGCCAGTACTGCAATGACGTGTTTCCCACTCCAGAGCTGACGTTCGACCATGTCGTGCCCGTCGCGCAGGGCGGGCGCAAGGACTGGGAGAACATCGTCACCTGCTGCGTGCGCTGCAACCGCCAGAAGGGCGGACGCACGCCGGCCGAGGCCGGGATGCGGCTGATCAGACCGCCACGCCGCCCCGACTCGGCGCCTGCAATCCGGATCACGATCGGGTTGAACCACGCGCCGGACTCCTGGCGCGACTACCTCTACTGGAACGCCGAACTCGACGCGGTCTGACGGCCCGTTGTCTGCTGCCGCGTCACCCTCCAGTTCTCCCGCGCCCGCCTCGGCGCTCCCCGGGGGCCGTGTCGTCTGTCCGGGGCGGTTCGCCATCGGCGACGACTGGCCGCTCGTCACGATCGGCGGTGCGCCGGCGCGCGTCGCCTCGCTGAGTCCCGCGCGGCTTACCCTCGTAGTTCCGCCCGACGTGTCCGGCCCGCTGCTCCCCGTGCTGGCGGACGGGGTGCTCGTGGGCACGCTGTCGGTGGGCGAGGAGTGGGCGACCGGCGTGCATCAGGTAGACAGCCCGTTCATCGGCCGCGACGGCTGTCTGTACGCGACGGCCAGCGGCACGCGCGAGCACGAGGCGAGCGTGTCGCTGTTTCGCGTGGCGCCCGGCGGCGCGCGCGAACCGTTCGCGACCGGTATTCGCAACCCGACGTCGGTCACGGGCGGTCCGGACGGCGCGCTGTTCGTGTCGAGTCGCTTCGAGAGCAGCGTGTTCCGCGTGGGCGCGGACGGCACCACGGAGGTGTTCGCGTCGGACCTCGGCGTGCCGTGCGGGCTGGCCTGGGGCCCCGACGGTGCCCTCTATGTCGGGGATCGCTCCGGGTCGGTCCTGCGGGTCGAGGGTGGTCGTGCCACGGTGTTCGCGCAGGTGCCGTCGAGCGTGGCGGCGTTCCACCTCGCCTTCGATCCCGGGGGCACGCTGATCGTCGCGGCGCCGACGTTGGCCCCGTGCGACGGCCTCTACGCGATTGACGGCGCGGGCACGGTCACGCGCCTGCCGTGGCGGCTGGGGCGTCCCCAGGGTCTGGCGTTTGACGCCCGCGGTGTCCTCCATGTGGCAGACTCGCTGGCCGGAAGCGCCGGTATCTTCCGCCTGGTGCCCGGAGCAGACCCGGCGCTGGTGCTCTCCGGCGAGGGCGTCCTCGGCCTGGCCTTTGGCCCCCGGGGGGATGTGGCCGTGGCCACGAGCCAGGCGGTGTACCGGTTCCCGCACCTGTAGGATCCCTTCGCATGCTGCAGGCCTTCCGCCGCAAGTCCATCGCCGATCCGGACCTCGAGTCCGAACAGTCTCTCAAGCGCGTGCTCGGTGCCGGCGACCTGGTCATGCTCGCGATCGGCGCGGTGATTGGCGCCGGCATCTTCGGCGCCATCGGCACGGCGGCGGCGGGGCAGGTGGGCCCGGACGGCGTGGTGATCCGCTACGGCGCGGGGCCGGCCCTGGTCTTCTCGTTCCTGCTGCTCGGCGGTGCGTGTGCGCTCGCGGCGCTGTGCTACGCGGAGCTCGCGGCGATGATTCCGCAGGCGGGCAGCGCCTACGCGTATGCGTACGCCACGCTCGGCGAACTGGTGGCGTGGATCATCGGGTGGGATCTGATCCTCGAGTACGCCGTCGGCAACGTGGCCGTCGCCATCTCGTGGGGCGACTACGTCGGCACGCTGCTGCGCGGGGTCGGCGTCGTGCTGCCACCATGGCTGACGACCGGCTACCGCACGGCGCTGCTCAGCGCGGACCCGGCCGTGCACGGCCTGCTGGAGCACGCGCCGCAGGTGGCGGGCCTGCCCATTCTGGTCAACCTGCCGGCGTGCGCGGTCGTGCTGGCGATCACGTGGGTGCTGATGCTCGGCGCGAAGGAGAGCGTCCGCATCAACAACATCATGGTCGTCGTGAAGCTCGCGGCGCTGGCGCTGTTCATCGGCGTCGGCGTCACGCACCTGCGCCCGGAGCACTACACGCCGTTCGCGCCGAACGGCTTCACCGGCATTCACCAGGGCGCGGCCATCGTCTTCTTCGCGTACATCGGCTTTGACGCGATCTCCACGGCGGCGGAGGAGACCCGCAATCCGAACCGCAATCTGCCGATCGGCATCCTCGTGGGGCTCGCCGTGTGCACGGTGATCTACATCGTGGTCGGTGTCGTGCTGACGGGCATGGTGCCGTATCAGTCGCTCGGCGTGGCCGACCCGCTCGCCTTCGCGCTGCAGTCGGCCGGGTTCCAGACGGTCGGGTGGATCGTCGCGCTGGGCGCCGCGGTGTCGATGTCGGCCGTCCTGCTGGTGTTTCAGTACGGCCAGCCCCGCATCTTCTTCGCGATGGCGCGCGACGGGCTGCTGCCGTCGTGGGCGGCGCGGCTCCATCCGACACGGCGGATTCCATCGGTGACGACCTTGCTGACCGGACTGCTGGTCGCGTTGGCGGCGCTGGTGGGCGACGCCGCGGAGACGTACGACCTGACCAACATCGGGACGCTCTTCGCGTTCGCGATCGTCTGCATCGGCGTGCTGGTGCTGCGGGTCGTCGAGCCGGACCGCTACCGGCCGTTCCGCGTGCCGTTCGTCTGGCCGGTGGCGCTCGCCGGTGCGGCCGCCTGCGCGTTCATCATGGCGGGGCTGCCGGCGCAGGCCTGGACCCGCTTCGCGGGGTGGCTGCTGGCGGGCCTGCTGGTCTACCTCGTCTACGGCCGCCGCCACAGCCGTCTCCGCGATGCCGCATCCGGGTGATACGATCCCCCTTTTCTGAGATCCCTCAGGGACTAGTCCCCTGGAACCGCGACGTCTCACACAACTCTCGGGCGGGGCATCCCGCCTGGCGGCGTTGCTCATCGCTCACTTATGCCCAATAAGCTCGCTCTTCTCGCCTTGCCAGCCGGGTGCCGCGCTCCGAGCCTTGTGCAAGACGCCACGGCTCCAGGGGACTAGACAGGGGCGATGACCGAAGACTGGATCGCGGTACGCGGTGCCCGCGTTCACAACCTGAAGAACGTCGACGTCGACCTCCCGCGGGACCAGCTCGTGGTGATCACGGGTCTGTCCGGCTCGGGCAAGTCGTCGCTCGCCTTCGACACGATCTACGCCGAGGGCCAGC
>JBFXBH010000027.1:0-5915 GCA_050183355.1 Vicinamibacterales bacterium
GCACCTACCCGGTGCTGATTCTCGTCGCCGGCGCGATCGCGCTGCTGGTCGCCCACCCGGAACTGGTGCTGATGGTGCTGGCCTACACGTACCTCGCGTCGCCGCTCATCGGCCTCGTCGTCCAGCGTCTCCGCCGCGGCAAGAACACGCCCGACACTCCCGCGCCCACACAAGCGTCATAGCGCAGACGGGACCGCACGGCCCGATGCCTTCCCACTCCGGTCCGGACGAGACCGGGGGGTCGTGGTGCCAGGGCCGCTGCGGGGCTCCGGTTCCGCAGGCCGGAAAAGTGACGCTCCGGCTTAGCGTCCCGTGCAAGGCGTGGGGGCCCCCATCCCCACGCGTGTCAGTGGCCTGCGCGTCACTTTTCGCGCATTCATGACGGCCTGCTCCACAGTCGCCCCGCAGCGACCCTGGCACCACGGCCCCCCGGACGCTCCCGCCGAGGTCAGACTGCAGTAGTAGCGGTCCGTAGGCGGCCGGACGCGAGACACGGCCGGACAGACCCGGGCGTGGGCGGGCGAACGCACGTTTCGAGCGCGAATCAGTCTGTACAGAAGCCGGGCGCTGTTCACAGGCGCGCAGTGAGCGCACGAAACGAGCGTCGCCTGCCCGCGACCGGGCACTCCGGCGCTCAACTGCCCGTCGTGACCGCCGGCAGCCACACGATGACGCGCGTGCCTTCGCCGGCGGTGCTCGTCATGCGCACCGTGCCGCCCGATGCCTCGATGTTGCGCTTCGCGATCGGCAGCCCGAGGCCCGTGCCGCCGGCCTTGGTGGAGAAGTAGGGCTCGAACGCCCGCGCGAGCGCCGCGGCGTCCATGCCGGGGCCGCTGTCGGCGATCTCCACGGCCACGCCGGTCCGTCCGTCCTCGGCCGTCTCGCCCGTGGCAGCGATCGTCACCGCGCCGCGCTGGCCGATGGCCTGGAGCGCGTTCTCGACCAGGTTCGCCAGCGCGCGCGCGGTCAGCGCGCGATCCACGTGCACGTCCGGCAGGCCCTCCGGCACCGTGCGCACGAACGTGACCGTGTCCGCGAGTGCCTCGCGGTAGGGATCCACCAGGGCATCGATCAGTGCGCGCACCGGCACCGGTTCGCGCTGCACCGTCGGCGTCGACGCGAAGTTCGAGAACTCGGACGCAATCGACCGCAGCAGGCGCACCTGCTCGAGAATCGTGTCCACGCAGGCGTCGACCACGGCGCCCATCGGGCCGCCGCGGTCCGCGTGCACGCGCTTCAGGTGCTCGGCGTTCAACTGAATCGGCGTCAGCGGGTTCTTGATGTCGTGCGCCACCTGGCGCGCGACCTCCGACCAGGCTTCGAGACGGTTCGTGCGCTCGAGCTGCCGGCGCTGGCGGCCCAGTTCGACCGCCATCGCGTTGAACTCCTCGGCCAGGTTCCGGAACTCGTCGGAGGATCGCACCAGCACCGCCACGTCCAGGTCGCCCCGGCTGATGCGTCGCGTCGCGCGGGCGAGGCGCCGCACGGGGTCGGCCATGCGCTCGGCCAGGGAATAGCCGAGCGCGCCGCCGGCGAGCACGAAGAACAGCGCGACCAGCAGGACGCGCCGGTCGAGCATGGCCATCTCCGCCTCAGCGGACTCCTGGCGCAGCGCGAGCGGCACCGTGACGATCCGCGCCGCGCGTGACCCGCCCATGGGCACGCCCACGGTCAGATAGCGCACGCCGCCGAGCCGGCTCTCGCTGACCGACTCGGCGCGCAGGCCCAGCACGACGTCGCGATAGACCCCTTCGGGCGGCCGCGGCGGCAGCAGGCCGGAGGCAAACAGCGTCCGGCCGCTGGTGGCGAGCAGTTGCGCGCCTTCGTACACGTTGACGTCGGCGCCGACGAGGCGGCTGACCCAGACGAGGAGGTCGTCGTCCACCGTCCCGTCGCGCGTGGGCGCGAGGTCGGCGATGGCCCGCTCCGCGGCGGACGCGGTCCGGACCGCTTCCTGTTCGAGCGAGGCCCGCGTCTGCGCGGCCACCGACGCCCGGAACAGCAGCGCGAGGCCGACGACGGGCACGACCGCCGCGGCCACCAGCGCGACGAGCAGGCGCCGGTAGTAGCTCGCGGCGGCCGCGCGCCACAGCCGGCGCGCGGAAACGGGGCGCCAGCGGACCATCGCGACGAACAGGCCGAGGAGCGCTATCACCGCGCCGCAGAGCACCAGGGCCTCGGCGACGCCCGTCGCGTGCGTGAGCCACGACGCGACCGGCAGGCCGAGCGCGTGGATGGCGCCGCGGTCGCTGAAGACGAGGATGTCGTACGGATCCTGGCCGCGCGTCAGGCGCGTCCAGAACGGCGTGCGGCTCGCCGCCGCCGCGGCCAGCGCCTCCGGGCCGAGCGCCCAGCCGGCGGGGCGCGACGCGTAGAGCGGCCGGCCGCTCCAGCCGTACACCGTGTACTCGACGTCGTGGCCGAGCATGTCGCGGGCCGGCAGATGGCCCGGGCGGCGCTGCAGTTCGGCATAGGGACGCACCGGCGCGAGAAACGGCAGGTCGGACCGGTCGACGGTCGCCTGGATCGTGATGAAGCCGGACGCCGTGCCATCGCCCCGGCAGACCGCGCGGGCGGCGCGCCAGACGCGGCGGTCCTCGCCGAAGAACGGCAGCACCTCCTCCGAGATGCTCCAGTCGCATCCGCTGTCGTCGGCCGGTGACGCCCCGGCCGTCTCGAGCGGCAGATTGAACGCGAAGCGGCTCAGCCGCCGGCCCGCCGCGTCCGCCAGCTCGAGTGAGGAACTGACGGGGGCGGCGAGGGCGGTCGCCTGCCAGACCCCGAACGCCCTGTCCGCCTCGGCGCCGTCGGTCGTGGCACCGCCGGTCGTGGCCCCGCCGACCAGCGCGTCGAGGCCGGCCAGCGCGTCCACATCGTCCATCGCCTGCAGCAGGCGGGCCTTGACCGCCTCACGCTGATTCAGCACCTCCGCCGCGAGTCGCGTGGCGACCTGGTCGTGCGCCGCGGTCGTGGACGTGCGGAACAGCTCCAGATAGACCGCCGCGGTGACGGCCGCGAGCAGCCCGGCCGCGACGGCGACCTGCCGGCCCATCGCCCGGCGCCCGGCGGCCCCTGTGACGCGATGCGCCAGGCCGGCCACGCACGCCGCCACGACGGCCAGGATCAGGGCGGCCCACTGGCGATCGATCGTCCACGCCACCAGCGCGGGTGCGATCCACATCAGCCCGTGGGCGGGCGTCGGGCGGCGCCACGGCCGCCGTCCCCGCAGCGCGGCCGCCCCGGCCAGCGTCAGCGCGACGACCCCGCCGAGCAGGCCCGCCTGCAGCAGCACGCGCGCGGGATTCCAGACCAGCAGCGAGAACTGGCGCAGGTCGAACGTGGAACTCACGACCGCGTCGCGCACCACCCAGGCCGACGCGTGTGCGGCGAGCATCGCGACGGCGCCGCCGAGCACCGCGCGCACGGCGCCGGTGACGAGCCGGCGACGGCGGCGAACTCGCGTGGCCACCTCGTCGGCGAGCGTCCAGGCGAGCGCCAGGGCCAGCGCGGACGCCAGGGCCGCATCAAAGGGCGAGCGGATCAGCGGGAGGCCCGCCGACGCGTAGCGCACGCCGGTCAGCGCATCATGCGGCCACCA
Source organism: Vicinamibacterales bacterium (assembly GCA_050183355.1). GTDB lineage: Bacteria > Acidobacteriota > Vicinamibacteria > Vicinamibacterales > UBA2999 > CANKJK01. The sequence goes on from JBFXBH010000027.1 coordinate 3,599, forward strand.
CTCCGCGGGCGAGGCCATCCACAGGCTCAGCCACGCCGCCGTGCAGACGCCGGCCGTCGCCAGCGGCGGCGCGAGCCGCAGCGCCGACGGGCACACCCGGCGCCACCGGCGCAGGGGGCCGAAGGCCAGGAGCCAGCCGAGCGCCAGCGTGACCAGGGCCGCGGACCGCACCGCTAGCGACCAGCGGCGGCTTTGCAGCATCACGTCGCGGGGAGCGATCGTGGCGCTCAGCAGCGGTGTGCCGTCCGGCGCCGCCACGACGACCGGCGTCATCGCGAGACCGCTCGTGTCAGGCTCGACGAGGGTCACGCGCTGACCGCCGAGGTCGATGACGCGCGCCCCGGTGCCGCCGTCGGCGTAGGGGAGCCACCACTCGGCGACCACCATCGGGCAGGCCCCGGCGACCCACGGTCCGCGGCACGCAAGACGGGTGACTTCGACGCCGCTGGGCGCCTCGGTCACGCGCCAGACCGGCCGTGCCGGGCTCGCCAGGGCGGCCGGCCGGCGGGTGGCGCGGCCGCTCCACGCGAGCGGACGTCCGTCCGCCGCGACCAGCGAGAGCCCGATGCCGGACAGGTCGGTCACGCCCGCGGCGCGGTCCGTGTGCCGCTGCCGGACGTCCGCCAGCGCGACAAAGAGACGGCCGGCGTCGGTCTCGGCCGGTGACGGCAGCGCCAGCGCGTCGCGCGCGCCGCCCTCCATCGCCACGAGGACGCGGTCGGCGGCCGCGCGCGCACGCGCCGCGGCGCGCGCGGTCTCCTCGCCGGCCGGTGCCACCCAATGCCCGAGCGTCGTGCCGCCGGCCCAGATCAGCAGGGCCGCGGCGCCGGCCCCGCCGGTCCGTCGCACGATCGCGCGCCACGGCGGGGCGGCGCGCGGCGCCTCCGCACTGGTGGGCCGCACGGGATCAGAATACGGGATGAGTGATACTGGTGACGCATGGTCGCAGTCCGCCCGCTGCTGAAGCGCGGGATGCTCGTCGCCGCGGCAAACTGGCAGGTAACCGCGATCCAGTCGGCCGCCGATTCCATCTTCAAGCTGCTCATCGCCGTACCGACCGTCGGGGGCGTGGTGTTCCTCGCGCTGATGATCGGCGCGGAACCCGAGGGCCTGCTCTCGATGGACGCGCGCGATCTGCTCGCCACCGTCGTGGCGGCGCTGCTCTCCCAGCCGCTCGTGCTCGCGGCCTTCGGACTGTCCCTGGCCGTGGTCGTCGGCGGCGGGTCGGCCTTCATGTTCCTGGTCAAGGCGGGCACCATTGCCACGCTCGTCGAGAGCGAGCGTCTGCCGGCGCCCGTGCCCGAGCATGACGACCCGCACGACCCGCTCGCGCACATGGCCGCGGCCGCCACCTTCGGGGTCGACCGCTTCTTCGCGGACTGCCGGCGCTTCTTTCCGCGCTACACGCGGCTCGGGCTGCTGCTGCTCGCGGTCTACGCCGCCTCGGCGGGCCTCTTCCTCGCGGCCGGCGTGGCGGTGGCGGGCACGGGCGGGCTGGCCGCCGGCGCGATGCTCTCGGCGGGGTTCGTCGTCTGGGTCACCGTCATCAATCTGATCTATCTGCTCGCGCAGATTGTGATCGTGGCGGAGGACCGGCCGGTGCTGGACGCGCTGCGGCAGGTCGCACGCGCCGGGCGGACGGAGTGGCGCAGCGTGGCGGCGATCTTCGTCGTGGTGCTGGCGATCGTCGCGGTCGGGACGGTGGTCTCCATCGTCGCGATGGGCGCGCTGAGCCTCATCGGCTTCGTGCCCCTGTTCGGGCTGACGGTGCTGCCGCTGCAGGTGGCCGCGTGGCTGTTCCGCGCGCTGGTATTCGAGTTCATCGAACTCAGCGCCGTCGGCGCCTACGCGAATCGCTTCAGGGCTGCGCGGGAGGCCGCGGCGCGGGCGGGCGTCCCACTGCAGGCTCAGGCACCAGCCGACGCCCGGGCAACGCCGTAAGCGGCGCGGCACGCGGTTCGCGAAACATCATCCGCTCGGGCCGGTACGCCTGGAGCGCTCCGGCCCGCGTCGCCACGACCAGCGCCACGCGGGAGGGCTCCAGCCGCGTCGCGACGGCCGGGTCCCCGGCCAGTTCGGCCGGCGGCAGGATCACGCCGACCGCCGCGCCCGTCTTCCGGGCGAATCCCTCGACCCGCGGCGCCACGCCGGCCACGATCACCAGATTCCGCAACAGCAGCGGCGTGCCCGCCGGGCGGGTGCTCAGCGTCGCCTTCCACTGCTGGTTGCCGCTGGCGGCGTCGAGCGCCCGCACGAGGTTGTCGAGCGTGGTGACGAACACGCGGTCGCCGTCGACCCGCACGCCGGCGACGTCCCC
>JBFXBH010000027.1:6015-18152 GCA_050183355.1 Vicinamibacterales bacterium
TGCACGCGACCGGCGTGCGCTGCCTTCGCGGCCACCAACCCAGTGCATCAGACCATCCTCGTCCTCGACTTCGGATCGCAGTACACCCAGCTCATCGGGCGCCGCCTCCGCGAACTCTCGGTCTACTGCGAGATCGTGCCGTTCAGCACGCCGCTCGAGACGCTGCGGGCGAAGCACCCGGTCGGCATCATCCTCTCGGGCGGGCCGAAGAGCGTGTCCGAGACGGGCGCCCCGCGGTGCGACGCCGCCCTGTTCGACATCGGCGTCCCGGTGCTGGGCATCTGCTACGGCATGCAGCTGATGGCGGCCGAACTGGGCGGGCAGGTCGTCAGTTCGAACCGGCGTGAGTTCGGGCACGCGGACGTACGGGTCGCGGGCACCGGTGCGACTCCGGCGCTCTTCCGCGACGTGCCCGGGACGCTGCGGGTCTGGGCCAGCCACGGGGACTCGGTGGCGGCCGCGCCGCCGGGATTCGCCGTCGCCGCCACGAGCAGCAGCGTGCCGGTGGCCGCGATGGAACACCCAGCGAGGCGGCTCTACGGGCTGCTGTTCCACCCGGAAGTCGTGCACACGGACCACGGCAGCGACCTGCTGAAGAACTTCGCGTTCGGCGTCTGCGGCTGCACGGGCGACTGGACGACCCGGTCCTTCATCGACGAGGCCACCGAACGCATCCGCGCCCAGGTGGGCGACGGCCGCGTCGTCTGCGGGCTGTCGGGCGGTGTCGACTCGACCGTGGCCGCGCTGCTCATTCACCGCGCGATCGGCGACCGGCTGACCTGCATCTTCGTGGACAACGGGCTCCTGCGCCACGAGGAGGCGCAGCAGATCAACCGGCGCTTCCGGGAGAAGATGCAGCTTCCGCTCGACTTCGTCGACGCGAGCGACCTGTTCCTCGAACGGCTGGCCGGCGTCACCGATCCGGAGCAGAAGCGGAAGATCATCGGCGGCACGTTCATCGACGTCTTCGAGCGGCGGGCCCACGAGCTCGGCACGTTCGAGTTCCTCGGGCAGGGCACGCTCTATCCGGACGTGATCGAGTCGTCGGGCGTGCACGGCACGGCGGTCGTGATCAAGAGCCACCACAACGTCGGAGGGCTGCCGGAGCGCATGAAGTTCCGGCTCGTCGAGCCGCTCCGCGACCTGTTCAAGGACGAAGTCCGGCGCGTCGGGCGCGACCTCGGCCTCGACGAGGAGTTCGTCATCCGGCAGCCGTTCCCGGGACCCGGCCTCGCGGTGCGCGTGATCGGCGAGCTGACGAAGCCGCGGCTCGACCTGCTGCGGCTCGCGGACCGGATCGTCGCCGAGGAGATCCGCGCCGCGGGCTGGTACAGCCGCGTCTGGCAGAGCTTCGCGGTGCTCCTGCCCGTGCAGAGCGTCGGCGTGATGGGCGACGCGCGCACCTACGAGTACACGATCGCGGTCCGCGCCGTGGAGAGCCTCGACGGGATGACGGCCGACTGGGCGCGGCTGCCGCACGACCTGCTGGCGACGATCTCCTCGCGCATCGTCAACGAGGTCCGGGGCATCAACCGCGTCGTCTACGACATCAGCTCGAAGCCGCCCTCCACGATCGAGTGGGAGTAGCCGCGTGGCCGAGTTCGTCCACCTGCACCTCCACACCGAGTTCTCGCTGCTCGACGGCGCCTGCCGCATCGACGAACTGCTCGACGAAGCCGTCAAGCTGAAGATGCCCGCGCTCGCGGTGACCGAGCACGGCAACATGTTCTCGTCGGTCGTGTTCCACGACCATGCCCGCGACCGCGGCCTGAACCCGATCCTCGGCTGCGAGGTCTACGTGGCGCAGGGCAGCCGCTTCGAGAAGAGCGGCCCGCAGACGGAGACGAACCACCTGGTGCTGCTGGCCGAGACGTACGAGGGCTGGCAGAACCTGATCAAGCTCTCGTCAGCCGGCTACACGGAGGGGTTCTACTACCGCCCGCGCATCGACAAGGACCTGCTCGCGCAGCACTCGAAGGGCCTCATCGGCCTGAGCAGCTGCCTGAAGGGGGAGGTCGCCAGCGCGCTCAAGGTGGAGCAGTCCCGGACCGCGCTCGAAGCGGCCGCGCGGCTCCGGGACATCCTGGGGCCGGACAACTTCTTCCTGGAGATGCAGTACCAGGGCATCGAGGAGCAGAAGGTCGTCAACGCGGGCCTGCTGCCGCTGGCGCGGGAGCTGAACCTGCCGCTCGTCGCGACCAACGACGTGCACTACCTCCGGCAGGGCGACCACCAGCCGCACGACATCCTGCTGTGCATCGGATCGGGCAAGACCGTCACCGACGCCAAGCGCCTGCGCTACACCGGCGACCAGTTCTTCCTGAAGACGGCCGACCAGATGGCCGAGGTGTTCGCCGGGCACGAGGACGCGCTGCGGAACACGCTGGTCGTGGCCGAGCGGTGCCACGTGCAGATCCCGAAGGGCGTGAACCACCTGCCGACCTTCGGCGTGCCGGAGGGCCTGACGCTCGACCAGTACTTCGAGCAGGTCGCGCGCGAGGGCTTCGCGCAGCGGCTGACGCGCCTGCGGCAGCTCAAGGCCGAGGGCCGGCTGCGCCACACGATCGAGGAGTACGAGACGCGTCTCGACTACGAGATCGCAATGATCCGGAAGATGGGCTACACGGGCTACTTCCTGATCGTCTGGGACTTCATCCGCTACGGGCGTGAGAAGGGCATCCCGGTCGGACCGGGCCGCGGGTCGGCGGCCGGGTCGCTGGTGGCCTGGTGCCTGCGCATCACGGACGTGGACCCGATCGACTACGACCTGCTGTTCGAGCGGTTCCTGAACCCGGAACGCGTGTCGATGCCCGACATCGACGTCGACTTCTGCGAGCGGCGCCGCGGCGAGGTCATCGACTACGTCACGCAGAAGTACGGGCGCGAGAACGTGGCGCAGATCATCACGTTCGGCACGATGAAGGCCAAGGCCGTCATCCGGGACGTCGGCCGCGCGCTCGACATGCCGTTCGCGGACGTCGACCGGATCGCGAAGCAGATCCCGCCGGCGCTCGACATGACGCTGGACAAGGCGCTCGCCGAGAACCCGGTCCTCAAGGACATGGCGGCGAAGGACGCCAGGGTGAAGGAAGTCCTCGACATCGGCCGGCGCCTCGAAGGGATGTCCCGCCACGCGTCCGTGCACGCGGCGGGCGTCGTGATCGCGCCAGGCCCCATCACCGACTACGCGCCGCTCTACAAGGGGTCGCGCGACGAAATCGTCACGCAGTGGAACATGAAGGAGGTCGAGCGTGTCGGCCTCCTGAAGATGGACTTCCTGGGCCTCAGCACGCTGACGCTGATCGACGACGCCCTCAAGGAGATCAAGCGCACCGAGGGCATCGACCTCGACATCGACGCGATTCCGCTCGACGACGCGAAGACGTACAAGGTGTTCCAGGAAGGTGCCGCGCACGGCATCTTCCAGTTCGAGAGTTCGGGCATGCGGGAGCTGCTCCGGAAGGCCCGCCCCGAACGCCTCGACGACCTGATTGCGCTGAACGCGCTCTACCGGCCGGGCCCGCTGAAGTCCGGCATGGTGGACGACTACATCGCGCGCAAGCAGGGCACCAAGGAGGTCAAGTACGACCTGCCGCAGCTCGCCCCGATCCTGCAGGACACCTACGGCGTCATCGCCTACCAGGAGCAGGTCATGCTCATCGCGCAGGCGCTGGCGGGCTTCTCGCTCGCACAGGCCGACATGCTGCGCAAGGCGATGGGCAAGAAGGACCCGAAGGTCATGGCGAAGATGCGGGCCGACTTCATGGCCGGCGCCGGCGCCAAGAACGTCAGCGAGAAGAAGGCCACGAAGATCTTCGACCTGATGGAGTACTTCGCCGGGTACGGCTTCAACAAGTCGCACTCGACGGCCTACGCCTATCTCGCGTACCAGACGGCCTACCTGAAGGCGAACTACCCGTGGCATTTCGCCGCGGCGCTGCTGACGATCGAGGCGCAGAACGCCGACAAGCTCGCGACCTACCTCGGCGAGTGCCGGGACCGCGGCGTGCCGGTCCTGCAGCCCGACATCAACCAGAGCCAGCTCCGCTTCTCGGTGGAGCCCGGCAAGGGCGTCCGCTTCGGCCTGACCGCGATCAAGGGGCTCGGCGAAGGGGCCATCGACTCGATCCTCCAGGCGCGGACGGCGCTGGGCGGGCGGATTCCGAGCCTGCACGCGCTGTGCGAGATTCTCGACATGCGCCTCGCCAACAAGCGCGTGTTCGAGGCGCTGGTCAAGTCCGGGGCGTGCGACTCGCTGCTGCCGCCGGGCGGAGGCGGCGACCGCATCACGGTGCTCGCCCGCGACCGCGCGCGCCTGTTCGCGTCGATCGAGTCCGCGGCCGAGCACGGCGCCCGGACCCAGCGCGACAAGGCGCTCGGGCAAAGTGACCTGTTCGGTGGCGATGACGGGGACGCCTCGGCGGCACCGGTGCAGACCCTGCCCGACGTTCCGGCGTGGTCGGAGGTCGACCTGCTGAACCACGAGCGGGACACGCTGGGCCTCTTCCTGACCGGGCATCCCGTCGACCGGTGGGCCGACGACCTGCGCGACTTCGGCGCCCGCTCGATCGCGAGCCTGGGCATCCGGCGCGCGTCCGGGGACGACGCCGGCGACGGCGAGGCCGTCGACACCGCGGGCGCGCCGCCGGCGATGGAGCGGGTATCGGAAGACGTGGCGATCGGCGGCATCGTGTCGGGGCTCCGTCCCCTCAAGACGCGCAAGGGCGACCGCATGTGCGTGTTCATGCTCGACGACCGCGACGGCAGCCTCGAGGTCGTCGTGTTCCCGGAGGCCTTCAAGGGCTCGGGGCACCTGGCCGAGAACGGCGCCATGCTGCTGGTCAAGGGCAAGTTCGAGCGCGACGCCGAATCCGCCCGCCTCGTGGCCGCCGAACTGCTGCCGATCGAGCGCGTACGGGAGAAGCTGAGCACGGCGGTGTCGATCACGCTGCACGCGCCGGGACACGGCCGCCGGACGTTCGAACAGCTCTGGGACGTGCTGGCCCGCCACAAGGGCGACCGTCGCGTGGCGCTCTTTCTGCAGGATGATGAACGCGGGTTGCGCGTCAACGTGAAGGTGAATGCCCAGATCCGCGTGCGGCCGTCGGAGCGGCTGGTGGCGGACGTGGAGCAGATCTGCGGAGCCGGGTCGGTCCGGCTGCGCTGACAGGAGTCGGAGATGGCCGCTGACACACTGGAGTTCGAGGAGCCGATCGCCCTGCTCCAGAAGGAGATCGCCGCGGTGGCGAGCCTGCCGGAGACGCCGTCGCGTCAGCAGTCGATCGCGAGCCTCGAGGCGCGCATCCAGGAGCTGCGCGCGGACATCTACGGCCACCTGACGCCGTGGCAGCGCGTGCTGGTCGCGCGGCACCCGAACCGGCCGACCGTGCTCGACTACGTCGACCGCCTGTTCACCGAGTTCGTCGAGATCCACGGTGACCGCCGCTTCGCGGACGACCACGCCATCGTGACCGGGTTCGCGCGCTACCACGGCGAGCCGGTGCTGGTCGTCGGGCACCACAAGGGCGGCGGCGACACGAAGCAGAAGATCTTCCGCAACTTCGGCTACGCGAAGCCCGAGGGCTATCGGAAGGCGCTGCGGGCGATGAAGCTGGCCGAGAAGTTCCACCGGCCGGTGCTGGCCTTCGTGGACACACCCGCGGCGTTTCCCGGCATCGAATCCGAGGAGCGGGGCATCGCCGAGGCCATCGCCGTGAACCTGCGTGAGATGGCCGCGCTGGCCGTCCCGATCATCGTCGTCGTCCACGGCGAGGGTGGCAGCGGCGGCGCGCTCGGCATCGCCGTGGGCGACCGGATTCTGATGCACGAGTTCGCCGTGTACAGCGTGATTCCACCCGAGGGCTGCGCGGCCATCCTGTGGCGCAGCGCGGACCGGAAGGTGGAGGCGGCCGATGCCCTGAAGCTCACGGCGCCGGACCTGCTCAAGGTGGGCATCGTGGACGAGATCGTGCCGGAACCGGTCGGCGGGGCGCATACGGACCACGCCGCGGCGGCGGCCTTCCTCGATGGTCCGCTCCGGGCCGCGCTCGCCGCCTCGGCGGCGCACGATACCGCGACGCGGCTGGAACTGCGCTACGCGAAGTTCCGGCAGATGGGGAACGTCGGACTCGCGTGATCCCGCGCATCTGGCAGGCCCGGCCGGCGGACCCCGGCACCGTCGACGCGCTGCACCGCGCGCTCGGCATCTCGCCCGTGACTGCCCGCCTGCTGGCGCTCCGGGGGTTCACCGACCCGGACGACGCGCGGCGCTTTCTGGCGCCGTCCCTCGACCAGCTGCACGACCCGATGCGGATGGCCGGCATGCCGGAGGCGGTCGCCCGCATCGAGGCGGCGATCGCGACGGGCGAGCGGATCGCCGTCCACGGGGACTACGACGTCGACGGCGTCACGTCGACGGTCATCCTGCGGCGCGCGATCGAGTTGCTGGGCGGCAACATCACCCACTTCATCCCGGAGCGGTTCCGCGATGGCTACGGCCTGCAGCCGGCGTCCATCGAGCGGCTGGCCGCCGAAGGGGTGCGGCTCATCATCTCGGTCGACTGCGGCATCCGCGCGGCCGACGCGGCGGCGCGCGCGCGGGAACGGGGCGTCGACCTCATCATCACGGACCACCACGAGCCCGACGCCACGCTGCCGGACGCCTGCGCGGTCGTGAACCCCAGGCGGCCGGACTGCGACTACCCGGACAAGCAGCTGGCCGGCGTCGGCGTGGCGCTCAAGCTCGTCCAGGCCCTCTGCCGCCGTGCCGGTCATGAGAACTGGCTGCCCGCGTTCGTCAAGATCGCCGCCATCGGCACGCTGGCCGACGTGGTCCCGCTGGTCGGGGAGAACCGCGTCATCGCCAAGGTGGGGCTCGCGCTGCTGTCGACGGGGCCGCACAAGGTCGGCCTGCGGGCGCTGCTGGAGGCGTCGGGGCTGGCCGGCAAGGCGATCGACGGCTACCACGTCGGCTTCGTGATCGCGCCGCGCATCAACGCGGCGGGCCGGATGAGCACGCCCGACATCGCCGCGCGGCTGCTGCTGGCGAGCGACGACGCGCTCGCGGCCGAGGCCCGGGAACTGGCCGACCAGCTCAACGCGGAGAACCTGCGCCGGCGCGAGGAGGAAGCCGCGATCGTGCAGCAGGCCCGCACGCAGGTCGAGAAGGACCCGGCCATCGGCGCGAGGACGGTGCTCGTGGTGGCGGGCGAGGGCTGGCACCGGGGGGTCATCGGCATCGTGGCCTCGAAGCTGGTGGACACGTTCCATCGCCCGGCCGTCGTGCTCTCGCTCGACGACGGCGTCGCGCACGGGTCCTGCCGCAGCATCGCGGGCTTCGACATGCTCGGCGCCCTCGAGTCGTGCGCGGATCTGATGACGCGGTTCGGCGGCCACCGCCAGGCCGCCGGCCTGACGATGGACGCCGCCCACGTCGCCGAACTGCGGCGGCGGGTGAACGTCTTCGCCGATGCGAGTCTCGAGCCGGACGACCTGCGGCCCCGGCTGACGGTCGACGCCGAACTGGCGCTCGGCGCGATCACGCCGTCGCTGCTGGCAGAGCTGGAGGCGCTGGCGCCGTTCGGACCGGGCAACCCGCGTCCGCTGTTCTATTCGACGGCGGTCGCCGTGGCGGACGGCCCGCGCGTCGTCAAGGAACGGCACCTGAAGATGGCCTTCCGGCAGGACGGGCGCGTGGTCCGCGGCATGGCCTGGCGGGCCGTGGACCGGCAGGACACGGTCGCCGCGAACCGACAGGCGCTCGACATCGCGTACGCGGTCGGCGAGGACACCTGGAACGGGGAGCGCTACGTGCAGCTCACCGTCGAGGACTTCCGCGCACCCGGTCTGCCGATTGCGGAACTGGGCGCACCGCGGCTGGTATCCTCGAACACGGTCCCATGAGATGGCACACGCTGGCCCGCGTGGCCGCCGCCCTGGCGGGGGCGGTCGTGGTGGCGGTGGTCGTGACGAACGTCCGGTCGCGGCCCGCCCGCGTCACCCAGCCCGCGCCGCCGCGGCTGGATCCGAAGGCCAGCGTGGAAACGACCGGGTCCACGACGACCGAGATCCGGGGCGTCAAGGAGGACTACCAGGTCCGGGCGGCGCACCAGTTTCTCTATCGTGACGGCACGTCGCTGTCCCGCGACGTCACCATCACGGTGAAGAATCGCAGCGGACGCGATTTCGTGATGTCGGGACGCGAGGCCCGGGCCGGCGAGAAGAACAGCTCGCTCGACCTGACCGGCGACGTGCACCTGACGGCCAGTGACGGCTTCGAGATCGACACGGCGGAGGCCCACTACGCCGAGGCGGACGGGCTGGTGCGGGCTCCGGGCGCGTTCACGTTCCACCGGGGCCGCATGGAGGGCAGCGGCGTCGGGATGGAGTACGACAAGGCCGCGGACGTCCTGACCATCACCGCGTCGGCGCACGTGATCTTCCGCGATGACGCCGGCGCCGTCACGACCGACGTGTCCGGCGGGTCGGCCACGCTCGACCGCGTCGCGCACACGCTGACGATCGACGGCCAGGCGCACGCCCTTCGCGGCGAGCAGCAGCTTGACGCCGACCGGCTGCTGGCCCGCCTGACGGAGAGCAACGAGGAGGTCACGTTCCTCGAGCTGCGGGGCAGCGCCCGCGTGGCCGGCGGGTCCGAGGCGTTCGACGCGATGTCGGCGGACAGCATCGACCTCGCGTACACCGAGGACGGGTCGGTGCTCGAGCGCGTGACGCTGGACGGTGGGGCCGCCGTCGCGCTGGCCGGCACGGCGCAGGGAACCACGGGCCGGCAGTTCTTCGGCGACCACCTGGCCTTCACGCTGGCCGGCGGCACGTCCGTGACGGGGCTCTCGGGCCAGGGCCGCGTCCGCCTGGAACTGCCCGCCGCGGGCGACTCGCCCCGGAGGACCGTCGCGGCCCGGCAGGTGGCCGCGTCGGGCGAGCCCGGGCAGGGGCTGCGCTCGGCCGCGTTCTCCGGCGGCGTGACCTTCACCGAGCATGGGGCCGGCAGGGACGCCCGTCCGCGTACGGCCCGGTCCACATCGCTCGCGCTCGAACTGCAGGAGGACGCGGTCGACCGGGCGCGATTCGCGGGGGGCGTCACGTTCGAGGAGCAGGACCTTGCGGCGTCCGCGGGCACGGCCGACTACGACCCCGGCGCCGGCCTGCTCCGGCTCGACGGGCGCGGCCCGCAGGGGGCTCCGCGCGTCGAGGATCCCCGCGTGCGCGTCGCCGGCGACCGCATCGACCTGACGCTCGGCTCGCACGGCATGACGGCCACCGGCCACGTCGAGACGGAACTGCGCGCCGACGCGGACGGGGACCGGGCCGGCGTGCTGGACCGCTCGCAGGCGGCACGGGTCAACGCCGACCGTTTCACCTACGGTGGCGGCGAGGACGGCCCGGCCGTCTACGACGGCGGCGTCCAGCTCTGGCAGGGTGAGACGACCATCCGCAGCCAGCGGCTGGAACTGGACCGGGCCTCGGGCGACCTCGACGCCACCGGCGCGGCGCGGGCCACGCTCGTGCTCGAGACGGGGTCGCTCATCGGCCGGGCCGAACGCATCCACTACGCGGATGCGAACCGCACGCTCGAGTACCTGGACTCCGCGGCCCCGGCGCCAGGGGCGCCGCGCACCGGGACGGCGGGCGCGTCCGGGGGCACGCCGGTCCAGCTGTCGGGGCCGCAGGGGGACCTGCGGGCGAGCCGGATCGTGATCACGCTGGCGGGGGAGGCGCGCGCGATGGAGCGCATGGACGCCACGGGCCGCGTGACCATGAAGGTCGACACGCGGACGATCGCCGGCACGCGGCTGCGCTATTCGGTGGCGGACGAACGCTACGACGTCGAGGGAACGCCGTCCGCGCCCGTGACCGTCACGCAGGCGTGCGACTCCACCACCGGCCGGACGTTGACCTGGTTCAGGGCCACCGATAGGATGCTCATCGACGGCCGCGACGACGCGCGCACGCAGACGACGAGTCGCGGCGGGCCGTGCCCGCCCGCTGCCACGCCTCCGACGACCGTTCCGCCGCGCACGCCCTGATGTCCACGCTCCAGACGCTCGACCTGACGAAGTCCTTCGGCGGCCGGACCGTGGTCCGCGGCGTCAGCCTGTCGGTGGCGGCGGGCGAGGTCGTCGGCCTGCTCGGACCGAACGGGGCCGGCAAGACGACGACGTTCCACATGACCGTCGGCCTGACGTCGCCCGATTCCGGGCGCGTGCTGCTCGACGACGAGGACGTGACGGCGGCCCCGATGTACATCCGCGCGCGGAAGGGCATCGGCTACCTCCCGCAGGAGCCGTCGATCTTCCGGGGCCTGACCGTCGAGCAGAACATCCTCGCGATCCTCGAGTCGCTGCCGCTCTCCCGCGCGGAGCGCCGTACGCGGCTCGCCGAACTGCTCGACGAGCTGCACCTCGCGCCGCTCGCGCAGTCTCCCGCGCACACGCTGTCCGGCGGTGAGCGGCGCCGCACCGAGATCACGCGCGCCCTCGTCATGTCGCCGCGCTTCATCCTGCTCGACGAGCCGTTCGCCGGCATCGACCCGATCGCCATCACGGAAATCCAGGGCATCATCCAGCAGCTCAAGGCGCGCGGAATCGGCGTACTCGTGACCGACCACAACGTGCGCGAAACGCTGCGCATCACGGATCGTGCGTACATCGTCAGCGACGGCGTCCTGTTCCGCGGCGGACGCCCCGCGGACCTGGCCGCCGACGAGGACGTGCGCCGGATTTACCTCGGGGCCGACTTCCGGTTGGACTAAACTCGACGTAGCCCGCCGTCGGGCGCTCTCGAATGGCGATTCACCAGAAACTCCACACGCGTCTCGTTCAGAAGCTGATTCTGACGCCGTCGCTGCAGCAGGCCATCAAGCTGCTGCCGATGTCGACGCTCGAGCTGTCGGAACTGCTCAATCAGGAGATGGTGGAGAACCCGATGCTCGAGGAGGTCCCCTCGGAGGACCTCCAGCCGCCGGAGGCCCAGGCCGAGGCGGAGAAGGCGGACGAGAAGGCCAAGCAGGACGACAAGACCGACACCTGGGACGACCAGGACTACGAGTACTTCTTCGGCGACTACCTGGACGACGGCTACAAGTCGCGGATGCCGGCCGAGGTCAAGGAACTGCCGCCGATCGAGAACACGCTCTCGACGTCGGACTCCCTGTCCGACCACCTGCTCTGGCAGCTCTCGATGCAGACCGACGACCCGCTCATCCGCAGCATCGGCGAGGCGATCATCGGCAACCTGAACGACGACGGGCAGCTCGTCGCGACCATCGACGAGATCGCGTCGATGGGGTCCTGGGCCACGGCCGACGTCGAACGTGCGCTCCAGCTCGTGCAGAGCTTCGACCCGGTCGGCGTGGCCGCGCGCGACCTGCAGGAGTGCCTCGCGCTCCAGCTCCGGCATCACGGCCTCGGCGGCACGCCCGCCGAGAAGATCGTGACCGAACACCTGCGGCTCCTGCAGAACCACCAGATCCAGGAGCTCTCGAAGAAGATGGGGATGTCGATCGAGGAGCTCAAGGAGCCGATCGAGATCATCCGGCACCTCGACCCGAAGCCAGGGGCGCGCCACAACCCGTCGCAGTCGCAGTATGTGATCCCCGACGTCTACGTGATGAAGGTGGAGGACGAGTACGTCGCGGTGCTCAACGAGGAGGGCCTGCCGCAGCTCCGGATCAGCCCGGTGTACCGGCGCCTGCTCGACAAGGGCGGCGAGAACTCCGACGAAACCCGGAACTACGTGAAGGACAAGTTCCGGTCGGCGCTCTGGCTGATCAAGTCCGTCGAGCAGCGTCAGCGCACCATCCACAAGGTCGCGACGAGCATCATCAACTTCCAGCGCGAGTTCCTGGACCTGGGGATCGAGTACCTGCGCCCGCTCGTGCTCCGCGACGTCGCCAACGACATCGGCATGCACGAGTCGACGGTCAGCCGCGTCGTGACGAACAAGTACATGCACACGCCGCAGGGCGTGTTCGAGATGAAGTACTTCTTCCACAGCGGCATCGCGAGCCAGTACGGCGACGCCGTCTCGTCGGTCACCATCAAGCAGCGGATCCGCAAGATCATCGAGCAGGAGGATCCGCACAAGCCGCTCAGCGACTCGAAGATCGTCAGCATCCT
>JBFXBH010000027.1:18252-20718 GCA_050183355.1 Vicinamibacterales bacterium
AGCTTCGGCTTCAAGCACGGCGTGCCGATCGACGCGGACCTCGTGTTCGACGTCCGCTGCCTCCCGAACCCGCACTTCGTCCCGGAGCTGAAGCCGCTGACGGGCCGCGACAAGGCCGTCGTGCGCTACATGCGGCGGCACGCCGCGACAGGCGCGTTCCTGAAACAGCTCACGGCGTTCCTGACGTTCGCGCTGCCGCAGTATGTGAAGGAAGGGAAGAGCTACCTGACGGTCGCGATCGGCTGCACCGGCGGACAGCACCGGTCGGTGATGATTGCCGAGGCGCTCGCGAAGACGCTCGCCGCCGTGCCCGGCATCCGGCTGCGCGTCAACCACCGCGACAGCTGATTACGGCATGGGCCCCGTGGACATGGTGGAGACGAGGTAGCCACGGCGCCCTACAGGAAATGCGGTGCTCGCGCTCCGCGGGCGCAAGAGAAGGGCGCCTGGGCTCGTACACTTCAGTCGCGCTCCGCGCCGCATTTCCTGTGGGGCGCCGCGGCCATCTCGATGACCGCCGGCGAGCGGGTCCCGCACCGGCAACTGCCTCGATTAGCGCCTCGGTGGGGCAGCGTCGGCCGGGGCCCGGCCGTAGCGGTCTTCCAGGCGGACGACGTCGTCCAGTTCCGGGGTCGACGCCTCCAGCACGTCCGTGTCCTCGACGGCCGTCATCCGGTGGATCGTGCCCGGCGAGACGTGCAGGGCATCGCCCGGGCCGAGGTCGAGGGTCGTCATCACGCCGTCGCGCTCGATCTCGTAGCGGAGGCGGCCCCGTTGTACGTAGACCGTCTCGTCCTTCTTCAGGTGGTACTGCAGGCTCAGCGCCTCTCCGGCGTTGATATGCAGGATCTTGCCGACGTAGCGATCCGTATGCGCCCAGTGGATCTCATAGCCCCACGGCTTCTCGACGCGTCTGACGGGTGACGACACGGCGTTCTAGAAGGGGATGTCGTCGTCGGTGATGGGTTCCATCGGCGGTTCGTCGCTGCCGCCACCGCCCTGACCCATGCTCCGATCCACGCTGCGCCCGCCGCCGCCACCGCCGCCGCCGAGCAGCGTGATGCGGTCGGCCTTGATCTCCGTCGTGTAGCGCTTGTTGCCGTCCTTGTCGTCCCACTGGCGGGTCTGCAGCCGGCCCTCGACGTAGATCTGCTTGCCCTTCGTCAGGTACTCCTGCAGCGACTCCGCCTGCTTGCCCCACAGGACGACGCGGTGCCACTCCGTCTTCTCCTGCTTCTGGCCGCTCTTGTCGTTCCAGACCTCGGTGGTGGCCATGTTGAGCGTGGCGACGGCGGCACCGCCGGGGGTGTACCGCATCTCGGCGTCGCGCCCCAGGTTCCCCACGAGAATGACTTTGTTCACACTGCCCACGGTTCTGATCCTTTCCGTTCGCTCAGGCTTTCGGTACTCAGGGCTTGCGGGCGGCCAGGCGGTCCAGCCCCTGCCGCGCCAGACGTCCCGCGTCGGACTCGGGGAACATTTTGACGGCCTCCTGCCACGATTCGCGGGCGCCGTCGGCGTTGCCCATCCGCTCCATCGCCAGGCCGCGCTTGTAGTAGGCGTCGGGCGCTGCGTTGCCGACGGGGAAGCGCTTGATCACCTCACCGTAGGCCGCCACGGCCTCGGCATCCTTCTTCGCGGCGTAGTGTGCCTCGCCGACCATGAACTGTGCGTCGTCGGCCTGCTCCGACGCGGGGAACGTGCGCAGGAACGCCTCGTACCCCTGCACGGCCAGCGCATACTGGCCGGCGGTGTAGTCGGCGAATGCCTGTTCCATCATCCGCCGCGGCGAGAGGCCGGCGGCGTTCGGCGGGGGCGCGACGGGCGGCGGCGCCGCGGCGACCGGCGCCGTGCCGTCCGGATCCGGCTGCGTCGGATCCACGGCCGGCGGCAGGAAGGATCCGGGCGGCGGCAGCGCCGCGCGCAGGGCCTCGATCTCCTGGTCGAGTGACGAGAGCCGGACGTTGGTCTCGTCGGAGCGCTCGCGGATGACCTTGAGGTCCGAGGCCATGTTGTCGAGCAGGATCTTCTGGTCGGCGGCGGTCTTCCGCGCGATGTCCGTCTGCTGGTCCAGCTTCCGTTCCAGCTGCGCGGTGGCGGCCTTCAGCGCGTCGGCCAGCGACGCGATCGCGATCGCGATCTGCTGCGTCTGCTCCTGCAGCATCCGGATGTCGGCGACGATCTGCTGATGCTCCCGATCCGCGGCGGACGCGCGGCCGGCCGTCAGCAGCACGGCGAGGAGCGTCGCGGCAGCCGCGAGGCGGCCCACGGACGTCATTTCGCCGTCACCACGAAGTGTCCGCGCCGGTTCTTCGCCCACGCGGCTTCGTCGTGCCCCGGATCGAACGGAAATTCCTTCCCGTAGCTGACCACCCGCACCCGGTCGGCGGCAATGCCGAGCGAGACCAGGTATGCCTTGACGGCGGTCGCGCGGCGTTCGCCCAGCGCGAGGTTGTACTCGGCCGT
>JBFXBH010000027.1:20818-24628 GCA_050183355.1 Vicinamibacterales bacterium
GTGAACGCGATCTCGGTCCCGGCCGGGGACCAGGTCGGCGTGACGTCGCTGGCCGGGTGGTTCGTCAGCCGGCGCAGGCCCGACCCGTCCACGTTCATCACATAGATCTCGGGATTCCCGTCGCGGCTCGACATGAACGCGATCCGCTTGCCGTCCGGCGAGTAGGCGGGCAGGAAGCTGCTGCCCTTGCCGCCGGTCGGGTTCGATGACGTCCCCTCGAACGGCCGGATGATGAAGATGTCGGGGAAGCCGCGGCGATAGGACGTGTAGGCGATGGCCCGCCCGTCGGGCGACCAGACCGGGGTGATGTTCAACTGCCGGTCGACCGTGATGCGCCGCGGATTGAAGCCGTCGTAGTCGGCGAAGTACACCTCCTTGACGTCGCGGTTCTCGGTCGTGCCGGCCACCTTCTCCCGGTTCCGGTCCGACGTGAACGCGATCCGCGTGCGTGCCACCCCCCGGAGCGCCCGCTGCGCCTGGTGGATCTCGTCGGCCGCGGCGTGCGCGAGTCCCCGCGGGTTGGTCGCCGGGCCGGCGTACTCCCGCGCGAAGACCGACTGCCGCGTCCGGATGTTGAACAGCCGGACTTCGACGCGCAGGTTTGCGCCGGCGCGCTGCACCGTGCCGAACACGACACCGTCCGCGCCCAGTTCGCGCCACGCCGCGAAGGGCAGCTGGTCCGCCGTCCGCGCGGCCGGAATCGAGGCATACGTGTCGCGGGGAATCAGGTAGAACTCCCGCTCGAAGGCCAGGTCGTTCCAGAGCACCTCGGTCAGGACCCGCGCCGCGTCGGCCGCGTCGGGCGCGGCGGCGATGAACGCCGGTACCGCGAAGCGCGGCGGCGTGCCGCTGTCGCCGGCAATCGCGAGTTCGATCTCGGATGGCTGCGCGCGCTGCCCCGGCGTCTGAAACGCCGAAGGGGAGGCCCACAGCAGGGCGAGGGCGGCCACGAGGGCGGACCAGCGGACGGGCATCATGATCACCGTTGATAGTCGAAGCGCAGATGGATCGTGAGGTCGGGGTTCGAGAACGCGGCAGGCAATGGCGGCACGCGGGCCGTCAGCAGCAGCGCGCGCTGGGCCGCCATGTCGAGCGCGGCGAACCCGCTCGGCCGCTCGACCTGGACGGCGGTCAACTGTCCGGTGCGGAGCACGGTGAACTTCATCAGCGTCTGTCCGGTCAGGCCCTGCTTCGCGACCCAGTTCCGCTGGATGACCTGCATCACGGTCTCCAGATACTCGGGGCAACAGAAGTCTCCCACATCCAGATAGGCGCCCGTGCCGGAACCGCCACCGCCCGTCAGGCCGAAGCCCTGGCCGCGCGCCCCGGTGTCCGCCCGTGCGGAGCCCTCCTGGACCTCCTCGCCGGCGGAGAGCCGTCGCGCGGTCGCGTCCTTCGCCGCCTGCTTCGGCACCTCACGCTTCGGGCGCACGGTCGCGGTCTTCGAGGGAAGCGTCATCTCCGGCGGCTTCGCGGCGGGCGGCGTCTCCGCCCGTCGCTCCTCGGGCTGGCGGACGGCCTGGACCTCCTTGCCGCCCATCGGGGTCATGCCACCGGTGCGCGGCCCCGCCGTGCCGCCGAGGCTGATCGTCATCACCGTCCGGGGGACGTCGTCCGCCTGGTCAGCCATCGGGAGCAGCAGGACCGCGGCGACCAGCAGCGCGTGCAGCGCAATCGAGAAGGCGACGACCGGGGCCCAGCGCTCGCCGGAGGCATCACGGGCGGCGATGACGCCCGTCACGGCGTCGCCGGCGGTCATGCGCCGCCAACTCCCTCGGTCCGGCGGGTCTCCACGGTCACCGTTCTCCGGGCAACGCCGTGACCAGGCCGACGTTCTCGACGCCCGCCCGTTTCAGGATGTCAACGATCGTCATGAACTCGTCGTAGCGGATCCCCCCGTCGCCCCGCAGGAAGACCTGGCGGTCCGTCCGGTTGACGAGCAGTTGCCGCACGCGTTCGCCGAGTACGGCCTGCGGTACGGAATCCTCCCCGACGTAGACCCGCTTGTCCGTCTGATAGGAAATCGGGACGGACACGAAGAGGCGCTCGCTCGCGATCTCCTGCGAACGGCTCGCGACCGGCAGCTTGACGTCGATCCCGCGCTGCAGCATCGGGGCGGCGACCATGAAGATGATCAGCAGCACGAGCATCACGTCGACGAGCGGGACGACGTTGATCTCGGCCAGGGTCGGTGCCGTGCGCCGCCCGCGCCCGCGGCCGCTCCCGGACCCGCCCGACAGCACCTTCGGCATGACAGCCGCCTACGTGAAGTTCCGCTCCACGATGTTGAGAAACTCCATCGCGAAGTCGTCCATCGCCGCCGAGAATTCCTTCACCCGGTGCGTGAACTGGTTGTAGGCGAGGACGGCGGGAATCGCGGCGAACAGGCCCATCGCGGTGGCGACGAGCGCTTCGCTGATGCCGGGGCCGACCACGGCGAGATTCGTGGATCCGGTGGTGCCGATCCGCTGGAACGCGATCATGATGCCGACGACGGTGCCGAACAACCCGACGAACGGCGTGACGCTGGCGGTCGTGGCCAGGAACGTGAGCTTCCGTTCGAGCCGGCTGATCTCCGACGCCGCGGCACGCAGCAACGCGCGGTCCACGGCCTCGAGGCTCTTGAGCTGGGGCCTGGCGCCCGGGGCCGCGGCGCCGGTCAGCCTGAACTGGGCCGACATCTCCGCGTAGCCGGCCTGAAAGAGTCCGACGAGCGGCGACGCCTTCGACGCGTCACAGGCGCCCTGGGCCTCCGTGAAGCCGCCCTTCCGGAACGCGCCGAGGAACGTGTCCGACTCGCGTGCGGCCGTCCGGAACGACAGGTACTTGATGAGGATGACGGCCCAGGATGCGATGGAGAAGGCGACGAGGATCACCAGCACCGCCTGATTGATCGGCGTGCTGCGCGTCACGATGCCGATCAGATCCGCGCTGATCAGATCCGTCCCAGCCTCAGGGGCTACATCCGGCATCTGAAGTGCCAGCATGCAGCTGCCACAGGTGAACACCACGACCTCCGACTTGGGGATAGGGCGCCGCTGGGACAGCGCAACCGTGTGCAGGCTACCACGCGGTCAATATGCTGTCAAATATCTGATACGATGGGAGTTCCGGCTACATGCTCCGATCCATTTCTATCCGGAATCTGGCCGTCGTGGCCTCCGCGGATGTCGAGCTGGGCCCCGGGTTGACCGTCCTCAGCGGCGAGACCGGCGTCGGGAAGTCCATCCTGCTGGACGCGCTGGAGCTGGTGCTCGGCGGCCGGGCGTCGTCCGACCTCATCCGCACCGGTGAATCCGTCGCCACGGTCACCGCGGCGTTCGAGCGGGCCGGTTCGCGGATCACGCTCACCCGGGAGATTGCCGCCACGGGCCGGAGCCGCGCGTTCATCAACGGCGCCGCGGTCTCGGGCGGGGCGCTGCGCGAGCACGGCGCCGGCCTCGTCGAGATCCACGGACAGCACGCGCATCTCTCGCTCCTCGACCCCGCGTCGCACCTGGACGTGCTGGACGCGTTCACGCGGCCGGCGGCCGAGCTCTCCGCGGTGGCGGCCGCCTGGGCCACGTTCCGGGAGGCGCGCGCGCGCCTGGCCCGGTCGCGGATGGATGCCTCCGAGCGGGAGCGCCGGCTCCAGCGCCTCGCGGAGGACCTGCGGGAGATCGACGCCGTGCATCCGCAGCCGGGCGAGCTGGACGAGCTGACGGCCCGGCGCGCCGTGCTCGTACACGCGGACCGCATCGAGCGCCTGTGCCGCGAGGGGTACGACGCGCTGTACGGCCAGGACGACGCGGTGATGGCCGCCCTCGCCGG
>JBFXBH010000028.1:0-23832 GCA_050183355.1 Vicinamibacterales bacterium
TCGCGGGCAGCCTGGTCGGCCAGCGGACGCCGGCTCACGGCAGCATCCTCACGGCGGCCAGGTCGGCGATGAGCGCCGCCGGCTTCGCCGCCGCCCGGCGCGCGGCATCGGGTCCGCAGACGGCCGTGAAGTCGCAGCGGCTGCAGGCGTCCGGACGCGGCGCGGGGGGCAGCACGCCCGACGCGATCGCCCGATCGATGACCGTCAGCACCTCCACGCCGGACCGGCGCGACAGGTCGATGAGCGGCACCTGGTGAACGTAGTACCCGCCGGCGTTGGTGCAGTACGACAGCCGGCTCTCGACGACCGGCTTGCCCAGCACCTGCTCGACGGCCATCGCATAGAGCACCGGCTGCAGCACGGTGCCGCCGCCGACGGTCACGCCCGCGATGCCGTCCGGCACGCGCCCCGTCTTGTGGTCCGTGACGCGCAAGGAGCCATCCGTCACGTGGGTGTCCACCAGGTCGACCGCGCCGCGCAACTGGAAGCCCGCGCCCACGGTGACCGGGGATGCCACGCTGTGCGGGTCGCGGACGCCCGGCACCTGGCCGAAGCCGAGCTCGACGTACGCGGGCGCCCAGGTCTCCGCGTCCGCGGCGAGCTGGTCGAACCACCCGTGCAGGTCGCGGCGGATCGACGCCAGCGCGTCCGTCCAGACACGCTCGACCGCGGGCGCGAGCCGGTCGCGGTACTCGTCGCCCGCGTCGTCGAGGCTCTCGTCCAGGACCACGCGCGCGCGGGCGGCCGAGGCAGCCGTGAGCGGCAGCAGGCCGTCCGCCTGCATGCGCCGGAGCGCCCGCGCCTGCGCGTCGTGCACGAGGCTGCCGCGCGTCAGCGGATCCATCGCGTCGAGCGGCGCGGGCTCCAGCCGCGGCTGCAGCCGCAGGACGCCCGCGAGCAGAAACTGGTACGGACACGTGGCGTACCGCTGCAGGGCCGACAGCGAGTACGGGCGTCGCGTCAGCCGGTTCGCCTCGAGCAGCGGCGCCGTGGCCGGCGTCGTGCGGACCAGCCCGTCCTGCGGCGACCAGCGCGACCCGCCGCGCGACCACCGGTCGACCACGGAGCGCCGGAGCGCGTCGTTCAGCCGGAGCAGGTAGTGTGCGTGCCCGCGCACGAGGGCGGGATCGGAGTCGAGCAGTGGGCGCAGCACCGCGAGGTCGTGCTCCTGGTCGTCGATCGCCCGGGCGGGGTCCGCCGGCGCGGGCCAGCCGAGCCGCGCCTGACCCGCGGCGCGGGCCCAGGCCTCGAGCGACTCGTGCGGCGGCAGCCGGCCGGTCGCCGCGCGGATCACTTCGAGTGCGTAGAGCGACGGCACCCGCGCCCGCCCTTCGCCCACCTCGATTCGCGGGTAGGAGACCGACAGGCGCTCGGTCGCCGCGCCCGCGGCCACGTGCAGCCGGCCGCGCTCGTCCGCCAGGCGTTCCTCCTGCTGGGGCAGCCGGGCCGACACCTGCGCGCGGCCCTCGTCCAGCAGCAGCGGATCCTCGCGGGGCCGCTGCGGAAACACCCGTTCGGCCAGGCCCGGCAGGAAGACCACGCGGAAGCGGCGCCCGCGCGCCTGGTCGGGTGTGCCGACGAACACGCGGCCGTAGCGGCGGCCCGGCGGCGCGATCTGCAGGTCGGACAGGCGCGCGGCCAGCACGCGGCGGACGTCGTCGAGCGTCACCGGACCGACGCCCGCCATCGGCCGCAGTTCGGCGCACACCCGCTGGACGCGGTCCGGGTTCCGCAGGACGCGCGGCGCCAGCCCGTCGAAGTGCGCCAGCCACTCGCCCCAGCGCGCCTCCCGCGGCCAGGACGCCAGCGTCTCGATCACCGGCACGGCGAACGCGGTCAGCCGGAGGACCTCCGCGCGCACCGCCTCGAGCGCCTGCGCCTGCGGCGCGTCCGGGTCGCCCTCGCGGCGGGCCACGTCGCGGGCCTGCAGGTCGAGCGACGCGGCCAGGCCATCGAGGCGCCGTCGCCACCGGGCAGGGTCACCGCCGATCACGGCCGCGTCCACGAGCAGCCGGTCCCAGCGCCACGGCGCGCGGAGCGGGTCGGCCTCCGCTCCGGCGTCCGCCGCACCGTCCACGACGTCGTCCGTGCCCGGCTCCCCGGCAGCGTCCCGGCCGAACGGGTCGTCCCCGCGCACGGGCGCCACGCCGCCCGCGTCCCCGCGCGGGACCTGGCCCAGCGAGAGGTACTCCGCGAAGCGCGACGCCGGAAGCCCTTCCGCCCCGCAGGACAGGAGCGCCAGCCAGGCGCGTCCGGCCGCATCCGGCCGCTGGGCACCGCGCTCCGACCAGATCGGCACGCCGGCCCGGCGGCACGCGTGCTCGAGGAGCGCCGCGTAGGCCTGCGGCGACCGCAGCAGCACGGCCATCTCGTCGAACGGCACGCCGCGGCGGGCTTCGTCGAGCAGCCGCCGGGCGATCTCGATCGCCTCCCGGGCCTCGCCCGGCGCCGACCAGATCTGCAGGCTGTCGTCGACCGCGCCCGCCGGCGGCCGCGTGTCGCGGCGAAATAGATGGCGGCGCAGGCGCGT
Source organism: Vicinamibacterales bacterium (assembly GCA_050183355.1). Classification (GTDB taxonomy): domain Bacteria; phylum Acidobacteriota; class Vicinamibacteria; order Vicinamibacterales; family UBA2999; genus CANKJK01. Next base: position 2,531 of record JBFXBH010000028.1, read on the forward strand.
CAGCGCCGTCTCCGCGGCGTCGTCCAGCGCGTCGCGCGCGCCGCCGGCGCGCGCGAGCGCCGCCTGCGTCCGGACGTCGTGGGCGGGACACGTCGCCAGCACGGACGGCGTCGACGCCACGCACGCGGTCACGAGCCGCTCGGTCGCGTCGTCGGTCACCGGCACGTCGAGCAGCACCATCGCCTCCGCGGGCGCCTGCGCCGCGACGCGCGTCGCGGCGACGGCCATGATCGCCGCCAGGCTGACGGTGCCCGCGCCCGTGAGCGCGGCCGCATGCGCGCCCAGCAGCCGCGCGAGGTCGGCGCCCGAACGCGTCGCGCGCCCAAGCTGGTCCGGCGTGGACCCGTGCGCGTCGAGGTCGCGGAACGTGCTCGCGAGCGCGCGGGCGAAGCCCGGCGTCGCGGCCACCGGCTCGAGGTAGTCCAGCGGCGCGTGCTGCCGGACATCGTGGAGCGTCCGCGCCGCGACCGCCTCGAGGCCGAGCGCGCTGGCCGGCGTCAGGCCGTGCGCGGCCATCCACGGCGCGGCGATGCGCACGGCAAGCTGGGCGAGGCTCAGCCGCTCGAGGCCGAACGTGGCCGGCCTGGCGACGGCCAGGCGTCGCGCCAGCTCGTCTGCCGCGCCTCGCGATGCGCCGACGATGACGACGCGCGTCCCCGGCGCCTGCCCGTCGAGAAAGGCCGCGGCCCGCGCGAGCCGGGCCTCGGCTCCGGTGGACACGACGATGGGAAACGGCGCGGGCGGGGACATGCGCGACGGGCGGCTGGCAGCCCGCAGGCTAGGGTGCGAGGCGTTCGCGGCGCCAGCGGCCGGCGTCGGTGCGCGTGTAGCGCAGGCGGTCGTGCAGGCGGTGCAGGCGGCCCTGCCAGAACTCCATCTCGTCGGGCACGAGCCGATAGCCGCCCCACCACGACGGCCGGGGCACGTGGCTGCCGGCGAAGCGGGAGGCCGCCTCTTCGTAGAGCTGGTCCAGCGTCTCCCGGCTGTCGAGCACCGCGCTCTGGCGCGACGCGTAGACACCGAGACGGCTCTCGAGCGGACGCGTCTCGAAGTAGGCGTCCGACTCGGCGGGTGCGGTACGGGCAATCCGTCCGTGGATGCGGACCTGGCGGTCCGCCCCCCGCCAGTGGAACAGCAGCGCGCCGGCAGGGTTCACGGCCAGCTCGCGGGCCTTGCGGCTGTCGTAGTTCGTGAAGAAGACGAACCCCTGCCGGTCGACGTCCTTGAGCAGCACGATGCGCGCCGACGGTTGTCCGTCCGGCGTGGCGGTCGCGAGCGTCATCGCCGTCGGGTCCGGCTCCTGGGCGCGCGCGTCCGCGAACCAGCGGTCGAACAGCGCGAACGGGTCGTCGCCCGCCTCCGCCTCGACGAGCGGCGCGCCCCGATAATCCCGCCGCAGGTGTGCGATGGACACGGTCAGGCTCCCGTCACGCGGATGTCGCCATCCACGACGTCGACGACCGCGCGTCCGCCCTGCTCCAGCGTACCGAACAGCAGCAGCTCGGACAGCGGCTTGCGCAGGACGCGGTCGATCAGCCGCCCCATCGGGCGCGCACCGAACGCCCGGTCGAACCCGCGCTCGGCCAGCCAGGCCCGTGCCGCATCGGACACCTCGAGGGTGACGCCCCGGGCGGCCACCAGCCCGCGCAGCTCGTCCAGGTGCTTGTCGACCACGCGGGCGATGACCGCGGGACCGAGCGGCTGAAACGGCACCACGGCGTCGAGCCGGTTCCGGAACTCCGGCGTGAACGTCCGCTCGAGGGCGCCGCGGCTCGACGCGCCCTCTCCCGGCTCGGCGAAGCCCATCCGGCGGTCGGAGAGATCGCGCGCGCCCGCGTTGGTCGTCATGATCAGGATCACGTGCCGGAAGTCCGCCTGCCGGCCGTGCGGGTCGGTCAGCGTCGCGTGGTCCATCACCTGGAGCAGCAGGCCGAAGAGGTCCGGGTGCGCCTTCTCGATCTCGTCGAGCAGCAGCACGGCGTGCGGACTCTTCCGCACGGCGTCGATCAGCAGGCCGCCTTCCTCGAAGCCCACGTAGCCCGGCGGTGCGCCGATGAGCCGTGAGACCGCGTGCTTCTCCATGTACTCGGACATGTCGTAGCGGAGGAACGCCACGCCGAGGATCCGCGCGAGCTGGCGCGCCAGTTCCGTCTTGCCGACGCCGGTGGGCCCCGCAAACAGGAAGCTGCCGATCGGCCGGTCGGGCGAGCGCAGGCCGGAGCGGGCCATCCGGATCGCCGACACGACCTCCACAACCGCCGCGTCCTGCCCGAACACGACGCGGCCGAGTTCGGTGTCCAGCGTGGCCAGCGCGGTCCGGTCGTCGGCGGACACGGCCTGGACCGGCACGCGGGCCATGCGGGCGACGACGGCTTCGATCTGGGCCGGCTCGATGACCGCGACCCGGTCGGCGGCCGCCTTCAGGCGTTCGGCGGCGCCCGTCTCGTCCATCACATCGATGGCCTTGTCCGGCAGGTGGAGGTCGCGGAGATGCTTCGCCGACAGCCGCACCGCGGCCGTCAGCGCGTCGTCGCTGTAGCGCACGCCGTGATGCCGCTCGTAGTGCTCGCGCAGGCCGCGCAGGATCGCGACGGCGTCGTCCTCCGAGGGCTCCGCGATCTCGATCTTCTGGAACCGGCGCGCGAGCGCGCGGTCCCGGTCGAAGGACTGCTTCGCGTCGTTGAACGTCGTCGACCCGATGCAGCGCAGCCGGCCGCTGGCGAGCGCGGGCTTCAGCAGGTTGCCCGCGTCCATCGCGCCACCCGACGCCGACCCCGCGCCGACGAGCGTGTGGATCTCGTCGATGAAGACGATGGCGCCCGGCTCCTGCTCGAGCCGGTCGAGCACCTGCTTGATGCGCTCCTCGAAGTCGCCACGATAGCGCGTGCCCGCCACGAGCGCGCCGAGGTCCAGCGCGTAGACGCGCGCGCCGGCGAGCGCCTCGGGCACGTCGCCCTGATGGATCCGCAGCGCCAGCCCCTCGGCCAGCGCGGTCTTGCCGACGCCGGGTTCACCGACCAGCAGCGGGTTGTTCTTCCGCCGCCGGCACAGCACCTGGATCATCCGCGCCAGCTCAGGCGCGCGGCCGATCAGCGGGTCGACCCCGCCGGCCGCCGCCTTTGCGACCAGGTCCGTCGCGAAGGCCTCGAGCGGGTCCCGGGTCGTGGCCGGGCCGTCCTCACCCGCGGCCGGCGACGTGGCCGGCAGCGGCGCCGCCACCGGCGCGTCGTGCGCGAACTGCCGCAGCAGGCGCAGGCGGGTCACGCCGTGGCGGCTGAGCGCGTGCGCGGCGTGACTGTCGGGCTCCTGCAGGATGAACACCAGCAGGCTCCCGCTGTCCACGTGCCTGGCGCTCGACATCGCCGCGTGGACGACGGCCTGCTGGATCACGCGGTCGAAGCCAAGGGTCGGCTCCGGCTCGACGCGCCGGCCCGCGGGGACCGGCACGAAGACGTCGTCAAGCGTCGCGTCGAGCTCGGCCGCGAGCGCATCCACCCGCACGTCGAGCGCGCCGAGCACAGCCCGCGCGGAGGGGTCGTCGACCAGCGCGCGCAGCAGGTGCTCGGGGCTGACGCTGTCGTGGCGGCGGTCCGACGCGAGGCGGAACGCCCGCTGGATGCTCTCCATCGTCTCGGACGCGAACGGCACGCGCGGCGCCTCCGCCCGCTCGCTCATGGCACCGGCTCCGTGGTCACGCGCAGCGGATACTCCTGCTGCTCGGCGTACTGCCGGGCCACGCGCGCCTTCGTCTCCGCGACGTCCCGGGTGAAAACGCCCGCCACGCCGACCCCGCCGCGATGCACCGCCAGCATGATCGCGACGGCCTCCTCGGCGGCCTTCTGAAAAACCGTCTCGAGCACCCAGACGACGAAGTCCTGCGTGGTGTAGTCGTCGTTGTGCAGCAGCACGCGCCACAGGCGGGGCTGCGACACCTGCTGATCCTGGCGCGTGTCCTCGAGGACCGATTCGCGTGGGGCGCTCATGGGCGGATGCCGGGAATTGTACTCAGACGGTCTCGACGAGGTCCGCGTCGAAGCGCCATGGCAGCGGCGGCCCGGGCACCGCGACGCGGGCGGCGACGTCAGCCAGGAACCGCGCGCGCGGCACCTCGCGGGCCCCCAGCGAGACGAGGTGGTCGGTCCGGACCTGACAGTCGACGCGGTCGACGCCCCACCGGTCGAGCTGGCGCACGAGCCAGACAAACGCGACCTTCGAGGCGTCCGTCTCGCGGGCGAACATCGACTCGCCGAAGAACATCCGGCCGATCGACACGCCGTAGAGCCCGCCGACGAGGCGGTCGTCCCGCCAGGCCTCGACCGAGTGCATGTGCCCCGCGGCGTGCAGCGCGAGGTACGCGTCCCGGATCTCGCGCGTGATCCACGTGCCGCCCTCGGCGTCGCGCGGCGCGGCGCACCCGTCGAGCACGTCGGCCGGCGCCCGGTCGAACGTGACCCGGAACGTGCCCGCGCGCACCCGCTTCCTGAGCGACCGCGACACGCGGAGGTCCGAGGGCACCAGCACCAGCCGCGGATCCGGACTCCACCACAGCATCGGCGGGCCGTCGTCGTCCGGCCACGGAAAGATGCCGTGCCGGTACGCATCGAGCAGGCGGGCCGGCGAGAGATCGGCGCCGGCCGCGAGGAGGCCGTCGGGCCGGACCAGCGCGCGGTCGGCCGGCGGGAACGGATCGGCGGGTCCGAGCCATGGCACGATGGGCATGTGAGAGGTCTGGACGTCGCCGCGCTCGCGGACCGGCTCCCGCCGTCGCCGCGCACGCGCTACGCGCCGTCGCCCACAGGGTACCTGCACCTCGGACACGTGGCGAACGCGATCGTCGTCTGGGGCCTGGCGCGGCAGCTCGGCGGACGCGTCCTGCTCCGGCTCGAGACGCACGACCGCGGCCGGTGCCGGCCCGCGTATCGCGACGCCATCGTCGAGGATCTGGCGTGGCTCGGATTCGAGCCCGACGAGGGCCCGGTGGACCAGGACGATCCGCGGCCGTACGCGGACGCCGTCGAGACCCTGCGCGGCGCGGGGCTGACGTACGCGTGCGCGTGCTCGCGGCGCGAGCGGATGGCCACACCGGACCGCGGCGGGGGCTGCACGGGCCGCTGCCGCGAGCGGGGGCTCGGGGACGGCCCCGGCCGCACGCTGCGGCTGCGCGTCGACCCGCGGCCCGAGCCGTTCGTGGGCGCCGACGGTGCGTGGACCACGGGCGACGCGGCGGCGGGGGGCGACATCGTGCTCCGCGATCGCGCCGGGCTGTGGAGCTACCACCTCGCCGTGACGGTGGACGACCTCCGGCAGCAGATCGATCTCGTCATCCGCGGCGACGACCTGGTGGAGGCCACCGGCGTGCAGGTCCAGCTCGCGCGACACCTCGGCCGCGTCACGCCTCCGGTCTTCGTGCACCACGGCCTCGTCACCGGCCCGGACGGGCGGAAGCTGAGCAAGTCACACCGCGATGCCGGCGTGCGCGAGTGGCGGGCGGGTGGCGCGTCGCCGGCGGAGGTCATCGGGCGAGCCGCGGCCGGCGCGGGGCTGGCCGGCGCCCCCCGCGCACTGCCCGCGCGTGACGTGGCGCGCCTGTTCGAGCGGCGCGCGGCCGGTGCGCCGGAGCCGGGCGCGCGCGTCTTGGGTTAGAATCAGGCCGCGTCCGGCGTGCACGCCGGCAGGCACTCACGAGGCACACCTCTCTTGGCAGTCCGTCTCTTCGTCGGCAATCTCCCGTACAGCGCAACGGAGGCGGATCTCCGCGTCCACTTCTCTGCCGTCGCCGAACCCTCCCACGTGGCGATGCCGGTCGATCGCGAGACCGGCCGTCCGCGCGGCTTCGCGTTCGTCGAGTTCGCGGAGCGGGACAAGGCGCAGGAAGTCATCGACCGGTTCAACGCGCAGCCGTTCCAGGGGCGCAACCTTGCCGTCAGCGAGGCCCGCGCGCGGGAGGACCGGCCGGCCGGCGGCTTCAGCGGTCCGCGGCCCGGCGGTGGTGGATTCGGCGGCCCGAGACCCGGCGGCGGCTTCGGCGGCCCGCGGCCCGGTGGCGGTGGATTTGGCGGTCCGCGACCCGGTGGTGGCGGGTTCGGCGGCCCACGGCCCGGCGGCTTCGGCGGCCCGCCGTCCGGTCCGCCCGGGAGCCGCGATCGGTCGGCGAACTTCGGCCCGCCCGCGCCGCCCAAGCGCCTGCGCGGCAAGAAGGGTCAGCAGCAGGACAACAAGCCGCGCGGTCCGATCAAGGAGCGGTCGGGCGGACGCATCTACGCCGTGGACGACCTCGAGGACGGCGACGTGGGTGAATTCGAGAACTTCGCGACGCGCTCGGCCGAGGACGGCACGGACGCGCCGGAGCCGCAGGACGAACCGGGCGACGAGTAGCGGCGGCTGGTCCGGCTGACGGCCTCAGCGCGGCCAGAGCCAGCCGAACGCGCCGCCGGTCAGCAGCGCGTAGATCACCCCGTCGAGCGTCGCGCGGAGCGTGCTGCCCCACGCGCGGCGGTACCAGATCGACATCTGCCAGAGCGCCATCGCGTACGCGGTGAACGCCACCGTGCTCACGACCCGGAACACGAGCCGGTACCGGACGCCGACCGGCAGCACCAGCCCCGCCACATAGGCGCACAGCACGCCGACGATCAGCGCGAACACGAACCACATCGCCAGGTTGGCGCCGAGCGCCGGCGGACGGTTCTCGAGGACCGTCATGGTCACGACCGGTCCGCGCCGCATCTTGTCGAGAAAGGCCTGCGACTGCAGCTCCTTCATGCCGCCGGCGCACGGCAGCATGTAGTCGCCCGGCGTCAGGTTGAAACGGCGCAGCGCGGCCTGGACGTCGTCCTCACCCGGGACCGGCTGGTAGTCGGCGTCGTGATACCGCAGCAGCATGTGGATCACGGAACTCGCCACGAACACCAGCACGGCGGACAGCAGCACCGGGAGCCAGAGCGCGGACAACGGGACCATCGCGGGACCTCCGGCGCGGAGCATACACCGCGGACCGGGGCGGCCTGGTGACGGAACGGCTCAGTTCGCGGCCATCCGCGCGAAAGCGGCGAGGGTGCCGAGGCCCAGCAGGCCGAGCCAGGCCGGCAGCACGAAGCGCAGCCAGCGGTCGTAGCCGACGCCGGCGGCCGCGAGCACCGCCATCAGGGCGCCATTGGTCGGCGTCACCAGTTCGCAGAGGCCGGCACCGGTCTGATACGCGAGCACGGCCGCCTGACGGCTGATGGACAGCAGGTCGGACAGCGGCGCCAGGATGGGCAGCGTCAGCACCGCCTGTCCGCTGACGCTCGGCACCGGCACATGTACCGCGGTGTGCAGGCCGACCATGCCGAGCACGGCCAGCGGCGACGGCACGTCCGCCAGCGGCGCGGCCAGGCCGCGCACGAGCGTGTCGATGACGTGCGCGTCGTCCAGCACGACGAAGATCCCGCGCGCCACGCCGATCAGCAGCGCGGCGAACGCCATGTCGCGGAAACCGTCCGCCATTGCCGACGCGGTGCCGCTGACGCCAAGCCCTCCGGCCAGCCCGGCCAGCACGCCGACCGCCAGGAAGACCGCGGAGAGTTCGTCGAAGCCCCACCCCGCCAGCGTGAGGCCGGAGAGAAACACCACGAACCCCGCCAGCACGAGCAGCAGCACCACGCCGGCCCGCGGCGTCCAGCGGGGCTCCCGGTCCGCGACAGCCGACGTGGGCACGGCGGCCTTCGAAGCGCGGGCCTGCCGCATCACGAACCAGATCCAGCCGGGCACCGCGATGGCGAGCAGGATCAGGCGCGGCGCCTGGTCGGAGAAGGCCGGCAGCCCCGCGGCCTGCTGCGCGATGCCGACCTGGAACGGATTGACCGGACTGAACGCCGCGCCGACCGCCGCCGCGCCGAGGCTCATCGCGACGGCCGTCAGCGGGTCGCCGCCGGCGCGGGCCGCGAGCAGCACGAGCGGCGGCACGAGCGCGACGAACTCCTCCTGCATGTTCTGCAGCGCGCCGCCAGCGGCGAAGACCAGACAGCAGACGGGAATCGCCAGACGGGTGCGGCCGCCCAGCCGACGGGTCAGCGCCGCGAGCGCGGCGCCCAGCGCGCCGGTCCGGTCGACCACCACGAACGCCGCGCCGACGAGGAACACCACGGCGAGCACGTCGGCCGCCTGGGCGATGCCGCGGGGCACCGCACGCAGGACATCCATCACCGTGGCCGGGTCCGCCGGCACCGCGTGATACGTGCCGGGGTCGACCAGGGCGCGGCCCGTGGCCGCATCGGCCCTGCGCGCGTACTCGCCCGCGGGCACGGCGTGCGTCAGCGCCGCGGCCACGAGGATCCCGCCGAAGAGCAGCGCGAACGGGTGCGGCAACCGGCGCAGCATCGGGGGTCAGGACGGCTAGACGGAGACCAGCGGCAGGCCGCGCTGTTCGATGACGGCGTAGATGTCGATCCCCTTCACGTCGTCATCCACATAGTCGGCGGGATCGACCGGCGGGCGGTAGGCCGCCTCGGGCGTGAGCCCGGGAATCCCGGGCGCGACGTCGTGCCGCAGGAAGTAGGCGTTGACACCCGACGCCTCGCAGTGCACGAGCCGGTACCCCTTGCCGCGGGCCCGCTTCTCCAGCGCCGCGAGGCTCGCGCCGAAGTAGCCCTTGGGCCGCGGTGACGGCAGCGCCGCGTCCGGCAGCGTGACGGCCCGGCGCGGTCCGAAGTGCGCGTTGTACTCCATGACGAGCACGCGCGGCGAGATCTGCTTCAGCGCGTCGAGCAGCCAGTAGTCGATGCTGTCGATGTCGATCGACAGGAAGTCGACCTCCCCCTTGAGGCCGTGCGTCTTGAGCAGCGCGTTGAACCCGGCCGACGTGACGTACTCGCAGACCACCGTGACGCCCGGGTGCGGCGCCATCAGGCGGCGCAGCGCGCGCACGTGGGGCCGGTGCCCCTCGACCATCAGGCCGGACCAGCCGAGGTCGAGCGCGAGCACGGCCGAGTTGCCGCCGCTCTGGCCCGAGCCGATCTCGACGAACGTCCGGGTGGTGACCCCGGCCGCGGCCAGCAGCGCGAGCGTGACGCCGTCTTCCTCGTTCTGCGAGTAGAGACGGAACCGCCGTCCGTTGATGCCCCCGGGCGCGGCGAGACCCGTCCCGTCCAGCGCGACGTACCGCATCAGCGCGTCGAGCTGCTGGCGGGTCCGGCGGCGCCACCGGTCCTCGCGTTTCTGCCGCTGCTCCGTTTCGAGCAGCAGCGCCTCGACGCGACGCAGGCGCGCCCACGTCGTCTGGCGCAGCAGCGCGCGTCCCAGGTCGATCAGCCGGTGTCCCATCCAGTGCCTTGTCCCGCTCCAGCGCGCCGGTCCGGGGCGCTACAATCGCCGCATGCCGCTCATCGACCCCGGCGCCAAGGCACCGGCCCTCACCCTGAAAGACCAGCACGGGAAGACGCACCGGCTCTCCGAGTACGCCGGACGTCCCGTGGTCCTGTATTTTTACCCGAAGGACGACACCTCAGGCTGCACGCAGGAGGCCTGCGCCTTCGAAGCCGCGCTCCCCCGCTTCCGGAAGTCGAAGGCAGTCATGCTCGGCGTCAGCATCCTGAACGAGGCCAGCAAGGCGAGGTTCGCCACGAAGCACGGCCTGACGTTTCCGCTGCTCGCGGATGAGGACCACGCCGTCGCCGAGAAGTACGGCGTGTGGACCGAGCGGTCGCTCTACGGCCGGAAGTTCATGGGCATCGCGCGGACCACGTATCTCATCGACGCGAACGGCCGGGTCGCGCGGCGCTGGGACAAGGTCAAGGTGGCCGGACACGCGGACGAGGTGCTGGCCGCCGTCAACGCGCTGGACTAGAACCGCGGACCGCGGCACCGGCGGTGGCCGCCCGGTTACTGCGCCGGGGCGTCGCCCCGCTTCAGGCGCTCGCGGGCCTTCTCGACGTCGCGGTGGAAGACGAAGAGCCGGTCCGCGTTCCCGTCGGGGTCCGTGAAGTTGTATTGCTTCCCCTTCCGCAGCTTCACCTTCAGGTTCTTCTCCAGATAGTCGATCTGAAAGACCTCGAGGTCCGCCATCGACGCCGTGAAGGCGTCGTCCTTGTCGGTGGTCTCGTAGCGCAGGCCCTGCGGCGTGGCCAGCAGGCGCCCCTGACACGACCCCATCCGGTGCTTGTGGACGACGGCGAGCTTGAGGTCGAGCCGGACCTCCTTGAAGCGCAGCCGGATCTCCCGGGGGCCGGGCTCCACGTCGATGGTCTGCGCGATCCCGTCGTACCCCTCGACGGACACGTTGAGCTGGTGCGTACCGGGCTTCACGTTCTGGGCCGTGACCGGCGTCGCGCCGACGAACTGGCGGTCGATGAAGACCTGCGCGCCGGGCACGTCCGTCTCGATGTGCAGCGTCCCGGTCTCGGGCGCGGCCTCGGCCACCGGCGGCGGCGCCACGGGCTCGGGTGCCTCCACGGGCGGCGCGACGTCGGTGCGCGGCTTCCGGGCCGCCCCGGTCGGGGCGGGCGGCGGCGCGGGCGCGGGCGGCGGCGCGTCAGCGCGCGGCGCGACCACCGGGGCGGCCGGCTGTTCGACCGGCGCCTCCTCCGGCGCGTCGCGATTCAGAAGCAGATAGGCGCCGCCGATCACGACGACGGCAGCCCCGAGCGCAAGGACCGTGCGATTCACGGCGCCAATCGTACCGCAAGCCACGGGCGGAGTGGATGCCCGGATGACTGGCGGTAGACTGTGCGGCATGTCCCGCCCCGCGGGCCGCACCGTCGCTGCCGCCCTCGTGCTGGCGCTCGCGGTCGCGTCGCTGACGCTCTCGGCGCAGCGCCGGCGCGGGGGCGCCGTCGCGATCGCGGGCGACGCGGACTTCGACGGCGGCTTCCAGTTCTGCCGCGTGGCGTTCCGGCAGAGCCCGGATGGCGACGGCGGCGGCTGGAGTGTCGACTACCCGCAGGCCGACCGGAACGTCACCGTCCGGCTGTCCGAGCTCACCCGGGCCGCCGTGCGGCTCCACCAGGGCGAGCCCAACCACCTCGTCATGCGGCTCACCGACGACGCGCTGTTCCGCTGCCCGTTCGTGATGATGACGGAGGTGGGGACCATCTACCTCGACAACGCCGAGGCCGAACGGCTGCGGACGTACCTGCTGAAGGGCGGATTCCTCTGGGCCGACGACTTCTGGGGCGACTACGCGTGGGGGATCTGGCAGCGGGAGATCCGCAAGGTGCTGCCCGCCGCCGAGTACCCGATCGTGGACCTGCCGGTCGACCACCCGATCTACCGGACGCAGTTCGTGCTCAAGGCCGGCGTGCCGCAGATCTCGTCGATCAACTTCTGGCTCGGCGCGGGGCATACGTCCGAGCGGGGCGCCGCGAGCGCCGAGCCGCACGGCCGTGCGATCCTCGACGAGCACGGCCGGGTGCTCGTGTTCATGAGCCACAACACCGACATCGGCGACTCATGGGAGCGCGAGGGCGAGGACCCGGACTACTTCCGGCTCTACTCGGTCAACGGCTACGGGCTGGGGATCGACGTCCTGCTCTACGCGATGACGCACTGACCGGAAATCGCGGCGCGGTGCTCCGCTGGCATGGCGCTCACCGAGGCAGCCGCGGCGCCCCACAGGAAATGCGGCGCGGAGCGCGACTGAAGTGTACGAGCCCAGGCGCACTTCTCACGCGCCCGCGGAGCGCGAGCACCGCATTTCCTGTGGGGCGCCGTGGCGGCTTCGTCGCCGACCTGCCAGCGGAGTGCCACGCCGCGGCGGCAACCCGGACGGCGGCGCTCAGACAGCGGCGCTCAGCTCCGGGTAGAGCTTCGCGATGCAGACCGGGCAGATGCCGTGCGTGAACTCCACCTGCGTGGCCGGGCTGCGGTACGCCTCGGCGTGCACCCAGCGTCCGAGCTCGGTGCGGAGCCTGTGGCAGCCCGCGCAGATCGGGAGCAGGTGCGCGCCCGCATGATGCAGCGGCGGTTCCGCATCGGGGTCGATGAACCGCGCCACGATCAACCGCCCGGACCGTGCCCCCCAGCGGTCCGCCACCGGCACGATCCGGACCGACAGCGTGCCGCCCGGCACGGTAACGTCGGCGTCGTAGGTGTCGGGCACGGGGGTCCACGACGGGTAGCCCATCAGCCGCACGAGGGTGTTCCGGTCCGCGATCCGCGGGTCGTCCGCCGCCCGGTTGGCGAAGACTTCGCGGCCCCGCGCGTCGAGCACCATGACCGCGTCGCTCATCGCCAGCATGTACGCCGCACGGGCCTGCGGCACCAGGTCCAGCAGGCCCTGCCGCAGCACCAGCCAGGCCAGCAGGCCGCCGCTGATGCCGACGGCGATCGCCACCAGATCGAACCCCGGCCACGGCCCGAGCTTGAAGACCGAGATCACGTTGGCCACCCACGGGACCCCGATGACCACGAGCACGACCGCCGTAGCCTGCCGGAAATCGTGGGCGACCGATGACAGCGAGCGGATGAGCAGCACGGCCGCCGCGACGTTCAGCGCGTAGTGCTGCGCCATCAGGATCCAGAAGAACCAGCCGTAGCGGTAGAGGGCAAGCGTCCCGCCCGGCGTCAGGTCGATCGCCGTCCAGATGGCGTGGTGCCACGGGTTCGTCCAGGCCATCACCAGCGCCGTCAGCGGGATGCCCCAGACGGCCAGCAGCAGGCCCGGGCGCAGCCGGTCGTCCGAGCCGGTCAGCTCGCGGGCGGCCATGAAGAAGAGCGGCGAGGCCGACACGACGCCGAAGTATTGAATCTGCGAGATGAGCTGCCGCGCCTCGACCGTCTGGGCGTGCACCTCGAACGTGTCACAGAGCGCCCACCACGAGACCGAGAGCAGCAGGCACGTGAGCGGCAGGCCGCCCGGGGCGTGACGGCGCGGCCACACGACCACCGCGGCGGCGAACGCGACCAGTCCGGCCACGAGGTACACGAGCGAGAAGAGCCCAGCCTGCATCCGAAACACCCGCGACGCGCGGTGCTGCCGGAGCGTACTACAGCGGTACGTCCGGTTTCGGCGCCGCTGACGACCGTGTCACAACATGTGCCTGAGAGTGCCCAGGAAAATGGAGAACCTCAACCTCCCGACCGAACGCACGGCTGAGCTGCGGACCGGTGAGCACGACGTCCCGGGCTCCGTCCGCGATCAGCTGTCCGTCCCTGAGCAGCAGCACGCGCGCGATCTCGGGAACGATCTCTTCGAGATGGTGCGTCACCAGCAGCAGCGTCGTCCCCGCCCGGCAGGCGGCGCGCACGGCCTCGAGCAGATCGTGACGGGCCCCGAGGTCGAGGCCGGTGGTCGGCTCGTCGAGCAGGAGCAGCTCGGGCGACGCCACCATCGCACGCGCGATGAGCGTCCGCCGGCGCTCCCCCACGGACAGGGATGGCAGCAGCCGCCCGGCCAGATGCGACAGGCCGGCCGCTTCGACGGCCTGCTCGGCGCGCGCGCGATCGGCGGCCGTGACCGTCTGATGCGAGAAGAGGCCTTCGGTGCCGAGCAGGCCCGAGACCACCGCGTCGATCACGCGGACGCGCCCGCCCGCGCTGCTCTTCGCGAAGCCGGCGTCGAGGTCGGCGGACACCACGCCGATGCGGCGCATCAGCGCCGTCCGCTCGATGCGGGCGCGGCCGAACCACCGCACCGGGTCGGGATGCGCGACCGCGGCAACGGGGTGATCGGCGAGTGTGAGGAGCCGGATGAGGGAGGACTTGCCGGACCCGTTCGGGCCCAGGATCGCGGTGTGGTCGCCGGCGTGGATCGTGAAGGAGATGTGATGGAGGACCTGCGCGCCGCCCCTGACGAGCGACGCGCCGGCCACGCTCAGGACGGGTGCGGCACTGGGGCTCACCGTGTCCTGCCGACGTCGGATGACGTCTACTTGACGTGCTTGTTGACGAGCTTCGTCATCTCGAACATGTTCACGGTCGACTTGCCGCCGAAGACGGCCTTCAGCGCCGCGTCCGCGTTGATGTTCCGCTTGTTCTTCGAGTCCTGGAGCTTGTTCTTCTTGATGTAGGCCCAGAGCTTCTTCGTGAGTTCCGTCCGCGGGAGCGGCTTGTCGCCGACGACCGCTGCGAGGACGGAGTCGGGCGCCACCGCGCGCATGAACGCCGCGTTCGGCTTGCGCGCGCTCTTCTTCTTTGCGGGCTTCGCGGCCTTCTTCACTGCCTTCTTCACCGCCTTCTTCGCAGCCTTCTTCTTGGTCGCCTTCTTGGCCATTGAATCTCCTTTGGAGAGAGAGGGTGATGCGTGTCTGGCGGATGGTAGCACGCTCCAGAGGGAAACTTCACCCGGGAAACGCGTTCCGACTCGGGGTTTTCAGAGGGGGAAAGCGGTCCCGGCGCCTCAGCTGCGCGGGGCGGGTTCGGAGTCCCCGCACGCTTGGTCGAAGGCGCGAACCTGGGCGAGCGTTCCGAAGACGATCAGGATGTCCCCGGCGGTGAGCCGGAAGTCCGAGGGCGGGTTCTGGAGCACGGCGCCCTCCCGCTGCACGGCCACGACGCCGAGACCCCAGCGCCGGCGCACGTCGGCCTCCGAGAGGGTCTTGCCCGTGATCGGCCCGCCTTCGCGGAGGACGGCCTGGTCGAGTTGGAGCTCGGTATCCCCCCGGAGCGACGCGTCGAAGAAGCTGACGATGGTCGGCTTGACCACCATGTGCGCCAGGCGGTTCCCCCCGATCTGGTAGGGATTGACGGCGCGGTCGGCGCCCGCCTGCAGGATGCGGCGTTCGGCCTCCGCCTCGGCCGCCCGGGCCACGATGAAGATCTTCGCGTTGAGGGACCGGGCCGTGAGGACGGTGTAGACGTTGTGGGCGTCGTCATTCAGACACGCCACCAGCCCGCTGGCCGAGGTGATGTTGGCCCGCTGCAGCGTCTCGACGGAGGTCGCGTCCCCCGCGACGAACGGCACGCCCTGGTCCTGGAGCCCGGCGGTCCGCTCGAGGTTCCTGTCAACGACCACGACCTGACGCCCCGCCCGCCGCAGTTCGGCCACCACCGCGCGCCCCATGCGGCCGTAGCCGCAGACGATCTCATGCCCCTGCATCCGCTCAATCATGCGCGACCTCCGCGCCCGGCCCAGCACCTGCTGGAGTTCACCCTCGATGATGGTCCTGGCGATGTCCGTGACCAGGAACAGGAACAGGCCGAGGCCGACGACCAGGAGGAGGGCCGTGAAGACCTCCCCGCTCCGGCTGAGGGGAAACACCTCGCGGTAACCGACCGTGGTCAGCGTGATCACGGTCATGTAGGTGGCGTCCCACCACCCCGCCCCCTCGATGAGGACGTACCCCACCGTGCCGGTCACCCCGAGGGCCAGCAGCAGGGAAAACGCAAGGATGAGACGTGTGTGCGACTGCACGGGCAGACGGGAACCGGCTGCCCCGTTCCGGTGCTTAGTACCGGAACACGCGGTTCAACTTGACGATGAACGCACGGTTCTGCAGGTCCGGAAACCCCTGCCGGTTCAGCGTGTCCCGCTGGTCGTTGTAGACGATGAAGAACTCGCTGCCGGGGATGTATTCCCACCGGAACCGGATGTTCGCCGCCAGGGTGTGGTTCGACTGGTTGTACTGGATCAGCGCGGTCGTGAACGCCCACGGCGTGAGCGTGAACGTCACACGCGACGTGACCAGCCGCTGGGTGAAGGAGCCGGTGCTGACCTCGACGTTGTTCAGCGTGACGGCCGGCTCCATCGAGAGCCGGGGGCCGAAGTTCAGGCGTCCGCTGCCGACGCTGACGGTCGTCTTGTTGCCGTCGTAGAAGGCACCCTGCTCGACCGAGACGTTGCCGGAGAGATTACGCTGGCGGCCGAAGTTGTAACCGGCGCGCCAGAACTGGAAGCCGTAGTCGCCGACCGGGAGCGTCACCGCGGGCGCGATGCGGAAGGGCGCCGGCAGGAACTCGTGCTGGTCGCTGACCTCGGCGAACAGGACGTCCTGATTCTGGTACTGGATCTCGAAGCGGCCCGTGACGAGGCGCGATTCGAGCCGGCCGGTCGTGTAGTTGTCCGTGTTCGAGAACGACCCCGAGTACAGGTACTTCCGGACGCGCTTGTTCTGCTTCGGCCGCGGGCTGAACCGCACCAGCCCGGCGTTCCTCCGCATGTCCGGCCGGCGGACGAACCCGACCTCCGGATTGAAGTACCGCCCGACGGCCACGTGGTCGTACTGCAGGCCCCAGCGGTCCGCGTTGTAGTCCAGGTAGCCGCGATAGCTCCGCTGCGCACCGGCCGTGAGCGGGGCGCGTCCGCTCTCGGCCTGGGCCCAGTAGGCGCTGGCCTGGAAGTCCGGGCCGAACGCCCACGAGCTGTCCACGCCGAAGGACGTCGTGGGGTCGGGCCGGATGGAGCCGACCGACCGGTGGGTCACGATCATGCCGATGTTGTTGCGGCCGAAGAGATCCCGCCGTACCCGCAGCACGGAGAAGTTCGTCGCCTGGGTGCCGGAGCCGGCATCCTCCCCCGCCTGCACGTTGAGCGCACCGATGGTGAAGGCGCCCTGGCGGCCTGACAAACGGCCACCCGCGCGCAACGGAACCGGCAGGGCGGCCGCCGACAGACCGATGGCGCGGCTGTAGAACAGCAACGGCACGTCGCTGCCGACGTTCGCCGTGGTGTTGGTGGCGGCAAACGCGAACAGCCCGCCGTTCTCGAGAAAGAAGTCGCGCTTCTCCGGAAAGAACAGGCTGAACCGCGTCAGGTTGACCTGCTGCTCGTCGGCCTCGACCTGGGCGAAGTCGGTATTGACGGTGATGTCCGCGAGCAGCCCCTGCGTGACCGCGTACTTCATGTCGACGCCCACGTCGCCGCCCAGCTTGTTGCTCACGGCCGGGCGCGCCAGCCGGTCCGAATTGATGTCACCCCGGACGTAGGGCTTGATGTCGAGGTTGCGCGAACTCTGCGGCGGCTCGAGCCCGACGAGTTCGGCGGCCAGCGCGGCCCGGAAGTGGCCCTGGCTGCCAACCGACGGCGGAATCGGCACCACGTACGAGTATTCATTCTTCGACACGTTGCGGCGCCTGAACACCACGCCCCACGGCTGGTTCCGCCCCGGCGCGTAGCGCAGCGACTTCCAGGGCACCTGTGCCTCGACGATGTACCCCTTGTCGAAGTAGGCCGTCTTCACGTACCAGATCGGGTTCCAGTCCAGGCTGATCTGCCGTTCGTTGGTCACCTGTCCGTCGATCCGGCCGCCCGCGGCCGAGATTTCGAAGAACAGCATGTTGCGGCGGTCACGGAAGGTGTCGAAGCTGAAGGCGAACTGATCGTTCTGGACGATGTTGGTGTTGTCCCGCCGCATTTCGTTCGCCATGAGCTTGCTCATGTCGCTCTCCCAGCAGCGGCACGTGACGTAGACGTACTTCTCGTCGAAGAAGACCCAGACGTCCGACTTCTCCGTGGCCGGCGCGTAGGGCACCGGGTCGTTCTGGATGAAATCGCTGACCGGCTCGACGGTCTGATAGACGGGCTCGTCGAGCTTGCCGTCGGTCCGCAGCGGCGTCGTGACGCGGACCGCGCGAACCGTCGCGCGCCCGTACTCGTCGCGTGCGATCGTCTTCGGTGCCTCCGGCGCCGCGGGCAGCGGCGTACCGGGCGGAGCGGGCGGCGGCGCCGGCAGGCCTGGGCGGGTGGCCTGCTGCGCCCACAGGGGCGCGGCCAGCAGTACGGCGATCAACCAGAGGACGACACGGACAGCTGTCATAAGGGAGCAAGGATAATCCACGGACCGCGCCCGGCTCCGACCGCACGACAAACTACGACCACGTATACTGGGCCTCCCGGATGGGCCCGCGTGCCCGCGTCCCGCCGCCACGCCGCTCAATGGTGCTTTCGTTCCTTGATCTCCTCCCGGTCGCCAGCGGCGCGCAGCCCGGCGACGTCATCCGCGGCGCCGAGACCGTGGCGCGGGCGGCCGAAACCGCGGGCTACCACCGCTACTGGGTGGCCGAGCACCACAACATGCCGAGCATCGCGAGCGCGGCGCCGGACATCCTGATCGCGCACGTGGCGGCCCGGACGAGCCGCATCCGCGTCGGCGCCGGCGGGGTCATGCTTCCCAACCATGCGCCCCTGCGCATCGTGGAAGCGTTCCGCACGCTCGAAGCGCTCCATCCCGGCCGCATCGACCTCGGCCTCGGCCGCGCCCCCGGGACCGACCCGGTCACCGCCGCCGCGCTCAGGCGCGGCTCGGGAGACGACCCGAACGAGCGGCTCTCGGAGCTGATGGCGTTCGAGCACGGCACCTTCCCGCCGCAGCACCCGTTCCACCAGATCGCCCCGACACCCGCGGGCGTCAGCCTCCCGCCGGTCTGGATGCTGGGGTCCACGACAGCCGGTGCGGCGATCGGCGCGTCGCTGGGGGTCCGCTACGCGTTCGCCGGACACTTCGCGATGCGCAACGCCGCCGCGGCGATCGGCCTCTACCGCGCCCGCTTCCAGCCGTCGGCCGCGCTCGCGGCCCCGTACGCGATGCTCGCGGTCACCGTGATCTGCGGCGAGGATGATGACCACGCGCTGCGCATGGCCGGCCCGGTCAGGCTGGCGATCGCCCGCAGCCTGACGGGCAAGCGGCTGCCGATCGCGACGGAGGAGGAAGCGCGCGCCCATCGGTTCAGCCCGGAAGAGGAGGCCGCCGCGAACGGCTTCCTGGAGGGGGCCATCATCGGCGGGCCCGCCCGTGTGCGCAGCGGCCTCGAGACCGTCAAGGCCGCCACCGGCGCCGACGAGATCATGGTCTCGACGCTCGTCCCCGCCCTGGACCAGCGCCTGTCCGCGCTGGCGCGCGTGGCCGCCTGCACAGGCACCGAACCGGGCCCCGCCTAGACCGGGGCCTCTCCCGGACGGCTGGCGGCCTCCACACGCCGCCTGGCGCAGTCCGCGAAGGCCTGCCAGGCCGCGTCGTCGGTGAACGCCCTGCGGGGCACCACGTAGCCCGCGAGGGTATCTGTCATCAGGAACAGGTGCGTGCGCGTCTGGGCGACCTCCAGCACGCCCGCCCAGCTCGTGAAGCCCTCGTGCAGCGGAGCGACCTGCCGGACGCCGGCGGCCGACAGGGACACGGTTCGCGGCCCGACGAGGGATCCCCGCTCTCCCGGTGACGCCGCGAGGCGGTAGAGACGCGAAAGCGGCCACCAGATGACCGGCACGAGCACCGCCACGACCAGCGCCGACGCCGGGTCGACGCGCACGCCCAGTCCGCCGGACAGCACCCCGCCCGCCAGCACAGCGGACAGGATGAGCACGAGCCAGTAGAGCGGCGTCCGCACGGAGGCGCGGATGCGGCCCGTCACATGCCGCTGGAACACGCGCATGTCGGCCCGCGTCGCGGTGAAGGTCGCCTGCAGTTCGTCCGCCCCGGTTCCGGCAGGGTCCATCGAGAGGGTGCGCATGGGGAAAAGAAAAAGGGCCGGAGCGCGTAGCGCCCCGGCCCTGAATGCGGGAACGAGTCTCCGGTCTACTTGCCGGGGACGTAGGGCTCGGTGTCCGTGATCTGGCTCTGCGCGTCGACCGCGACGACCTTCACCAGCCCGGCCACGTTGGCCTTGACCTCCGCCTCGATGGCCGGCACGTACCCGGCGCCCTCGATGCGGACGATCTCACCCACCTTGAACTTCGCGCCGACGGTCAGCAGGCTCGTGTCGTTGACCTTCGGCTTCTCGGGCGCCACGCGGCCGATCTTCGCGTAGTACTCACGCAGGAACACGGCCGTCTGCGGCTGGGCCTTGAAGAACCCGGCGAAGAACTGTCCGTCGCACACCTGGATGGGCTTCCAGCCGAGCACGTTCGCCTGGTCGAGGTTCGCCGTGGCGCCGTGGTCGAGCAGGTAGCCGGCCACCGAGTTGGTGCCGCTGTAGCACGCGCCATGGAGCGCGGTCTCGCCGTTCTTGTTGACGGCCGTCACCGGAATCTTCAGCTCCTCGACGAGGTACTTGACCGACGCGAGACGCTCCTCCTCGGTGCCGGCATCCTCCAGCGGGTTCAGGATCGCGACCCCGGCCGCGACCATCAGCGGCGTATCCTCGTCAGCGTTCTTGATGTTCGGGTCCGCGCCGTTCGCGATCAGCAGCTTCATCATCGGCACGTCCGCCACCTTCGCCGCCTGCAGGAACGCCGTGGCGCCCACGCGGTTGAAGCGGTTGCGGTAGCCGTCGCCGAAGCTCTTCGTCGCCTGGAAGTTCACCTTCACGCCCTTGTCGATCATCTTCTTCGCGAGCGTCAGGCTGTCCACGGTGCCCGTCGGCTCCGGGTTCAGCGGGCCGAACTTGGCGTTCAGCCGCCGCGTCCAGACGAGCTGCTGCAGCGCCGTGTAGCCGGGTCCCTTGTTCGGGTCGGCGCCGCGGTCGAGCAGCATGCTCGCAAGTTCGTAGTGCCGATTGATCACGGCCAGCAGCAGCACCGTCGTTCCGTCGCCGGGCTTCTCGTCGTTGACGTTGGCGCCCGCGTCGAGCAGGGCCTTGGCGGTGTCAATGTGCCCTTCACGCGCCGCCCACATGATCGGCGTGAACTCGAGTCCGTTCGTGTTCGGCGACCAGGTCGGGTCGCGGTGGGCACGCAGACCGATGGGGTCGTTCACGCGCGGGATGCGGCCCCCCGGCATGCCCGGCTTCGGCGCCTTCGAGCGGGCGTGGACGTTCGCCCCGGCTTCGAGCAGCACCTTGACGACCGGCGTCGCGCCTTCGGACGCGGCCCACATCAGCGCGGTCTGCTTGCGCTCCGGCTCGGCCACGTTGACGTTGGCCCCCTTGGCCAGCAACGCCTTCACGGCATCCGCGTTCCCGGACCGGGCCGCCATCATCAGCACCGGCTCGCCGGTCACGACGGCGTTAGGGTCCGCCCCCTTGGCGAGCAGCAGCTCGATCACACCGGCATTGCCCTTGTTGCACGCGAGTGCGAACGGGGTCGCGCCGGCGCGGGTGGTGGCCTTCACATTGGCCCCGGCCTTCAGCAGCAGGTCGGCGATCGGCGTGTTGCCGATGTGCGCGGCCCAGTGCAGCGCCGTGGTGCCGTCCGGCTCCGTGGCGTTGACGTCGACCTTCTGCGAGAGCAGGGTCTTGACGGTCGACATGTTGCCGTTCTTGACCGCGTCGATCAGCGCGACGCGGCGGGCGGCCGCCTCGGATGAGGCGGCCACCGTCAGGGTGATGAACAGCGCGGCCGCCCCGAGGGCGATGCGCCGGAAGTTTCGGGTCATCGGAGTCACTCCAGTATCCGTCTCGATGGGACCGACTAGATGTCGGTCAGCATCCCCGTGGAGTCGCCGATGTGATCCACCGGCACGCCGGCCTTGTCGAGCAGGGCCATGTGCAGGTTCATCATCGGCTGCTTGATCTTCGGGTCG
>JBFXBH010000029.1:0-23731 GCA_050183355.1 Vicinamibacterales bacterium
CAGCCGTCGAGCCCGCACCTGCTCGCGACGAAGATCAAGGCCCGCATGTACTTCGGGATCGCGGCGAACGACGACGCGCAGCAGCCGGAGGCCAAGACGGTCCTGAAGGACACGTTCGCCGCCGCCAGGGTGCCGGCCGAGATCGAGGTCTATGCCTCGGCGCACGGCTGGTGCATGGTCGACATGCCCGCCGAGAAGGACAAGCCCATCTACAACAAGGCCGACGCCGAGAAGGCGTGGGCAAAGCTCGAAGCGCTGTACAAGGCCGCGCTCGTCTGATCGGACACGGCGGGGCGTGCCTCCCCGGCATGCCCCGCGCGATCGCGCCCCCGCTCCGCCGAGCCCCCGCGGACCCATGAGCCAGCACAGCATTCCGGTTCCGCCGGGACTCGACGGACTGTCCTCCGACGACGCCCGCCACCGGCTGCGCGTCCACGGGCCGAACCGCTGGGTCGCGCCGGATCCGTTCGCGCAACTGCGCGAGCTGGTCGCAACGCTCTCCGACCCCATGGCCGTCATGCTGGCCGTGGCCGCCGGCCTGTACTGGCTGGCCGGTGAGACGCGCGATGCCGTCGTGCTCGCGCTGGCGCTGATCCCGGTGCTCGGCGTTGATGTGCTCCTCGAAGCCCGCTCGCGCGCCGCGCTGAAGAAGCTGGCCGCCGCGGCCGCGCCGGTGGCGTCCGTCGTCCGCGACGGACGCGTGACGGAGGTGGCCCTGGAGGACGTCGTCCCCGGGGACCTGCTGGTGCTCCTCGACGGGCACGTCGCGGCCGCGGACGGCACCGTGGTCTGGGCCGCGAATCTGGCGATGGACGAGTCCTCGCTCACCGGCGAGTCGGAGCCGCAGCCGAAACACCCGCAGCCGCCGGCAGCCACCGAGGACGGCGACCCGGGGCGGAGCCCGGCGCCCGACGCGCGCTTCCACGCGGGCGCGCTGACAGTCACCGGCCAGGGCTTCGGCCGCGTCACGGCCACGGGGCCCGGCACGGCGTACGGCCACATCGCCGCGCTGGTCACGGAGACAACGCCGCCCGCGAGCCCGTTGCAACGCCACGCCGCCGCGCTCGTGCGGCGCCTCGGCGCGCTGGCGCTCGTGCTCGCGGCCGCGCTGGCCGGCGTGGCCGTGCTGCAGGGGGCGTCGTGGAGCGAGGCGCTGCTCGGCGGCGTGAGCTTCGGCATGGCGGCGATCCCCGAGGAATTTCCGCTTGTCCTCACAATCTTCCTCTCGGCCGGCGCGTGGCGCCTCGCGCAGCACGGTCTGCTGGTGCGGCGGCTCGCGAGCGTCGAAACGCTGGGCGCCACCACCGTCATCTGCACGGACAAGACCGGCACGCTGACGCGCGGCACGTTCGACGCCGCCGAGCACCGGATCCTGCAGCCGGGCCTCTCCGAGACCGCGTTCCTCGAGGCGGCGCTCCTGGCCTGCGAGCGGAGTCCCGCGGACCCGATGGAGCAGGCGCTCGAGCGGTACGCGCGGGTCCGCGGCGTGGCCCACGAGACGGTCGTGGCCCGGCACACCCTCGTCCGCGACTACGACTTCGACCCGGTCGGCAAGCACATGTCGCATGTCTGGCTGAACGGCAGCGGCGGGGACGGCGCGGGTGCGGGCGGCGACGCCGCGGACCGGGGCATCGTCGTCGCGGCCAAGGGGGCCGTCGAAGGCGTGCTCGCACACGTGGCGGCCGGCGACCCGTCGCGGGCCGCCCTGATCGCGGCGAACGCGGACATGGCCGCACGCGGCCTGCGGGTGCTCGCGATCGCCGGGCGGCGCGGCGGGAAGGCGGGCGCCACACGCGACGACGACGAGCGCGACCTCGTCATTCAGGGCCTGGTCGGATTCCAGGACCCGATACGTCCCGAAGTGCCGCCCGCCGTGGCGGAGTGTCAGCGGGCGGGCATCGCCGTGAAGATGATCACCGGTGACCACGCGCTGACGGCGCACGCCGTCGCCGAGGCGGCCGGCATCCTCCACGACGACGACCTGATCGTGACCGGCGACGACCTCGAGGCGCTCGACGCCGACGCCCGCCGCGCCCGCATCCGGGCCGGCGCGATCTTCGCCCGGGTCAGCCCGCAGCAGAAGTTCCTGATCGTCGACACGTTACGGCAACTGGGCGCCGTGGTGGCCATGACGGGGGACGGCGTGAACGACGCGCCCGCGCTGCGGCGCGCCGATATCGGGATCGCGATGGGCCGCCGCGGCACCGACGTCGCCCGCGCCACCGCCGACCTCGTACTGCTCGACGACAACTTCGCGTCGCTCGTCGCTACGGTGCGCGAGGGGCGCCACCTGCACCAGAACATCCAGCGCGCGTTCCTCTACCTCGTGGCGTTCCACGTGCCGATCGTCGCGCTCGCTGTGCTGGCGCCGCTGGCCGGCGTGCCGCTGCTGCTGCACCCGATCCACATGGTCTGGCTGGAGTTGATCGTCCACCCCGTGTCGGCGCTGATCTTCCAGGCCGACCCGGTCACCGACGCCGTGATGCAACGGCCGCCGCGCGATCCGCAGACGCCGCTGCTGCCCCGGTCCGCGCTGTGGCGCTCGGTGGCGGCCGGCGCACTGCTTTCGGCAACGACCTTCGGGATCTACGCGTGGGAACTGGAAGCGGGCACGGAAGCCGCCGCGCGAGGACTCGCGCTGCTCGCGCTGCTGGCCGGATATCAGACGCTCGTCTTCGTCGAGCGGCGGGCGCTGCCCGGCCTCGGCGTTGCCGCGCTGCCGCGCTCGGGGCTCTTCTGGAGTGTCTGGCTCGGCGCGACGCTGAGCCTCGTCGTCGTGCTCGCGGTGCCGGCGCTGGCCAGCCTGTTCCGCGTCGTGCCGGTGCCTCCGGCGCAGCTGGCGCTCGCCGTGGCCGCCGGGGTCGCGGCCGTGGCGTGGCGCTTCGTGCTGCCGGCCCGACCCCGCTGACACAGGCCAGCGGGATCTCTGTCGATACGTGCTACGCGCGCGAGCGGGACGCCTGACGCGGCCCGCGCGGACCCCGCGGCGTGCGCGACTGACCCGGCCGGCCGAAGCTCCGGCGCGGCGCGCCAGCGCCGCCGGGCCGACGGTTCCCGCCCGGACGATGCGGCCGCGGCGCGTCATCCGACGCGTCCACGCCGCCGGCCGGTGAGAAACCGTCGACGACCACCTGCTCCAGCGGCGCGGCGAGCAGCTTCTGGATGTCGCGCAGCAGCCCGCGGTCGCCCGGCGTGACGAGCGACACCGCGCGCCCCGTCGCACCGGCGCGGCCCGTCCGGCCGACGCGGTGCACGTAGTCCGCGGCCACCAGCGGCAGGTCGAAGTTCACGACCAGCGGCAGCTGGGCGATGTCGAGACCACGGGCCGCGATGTCCGTGGCCACGAGCACACGCACCCGGCCACCCTTGAAGTCGGCCAGCGCCTTGGTCCGCGCGTTCTGGCTCTTGTTGCCGTGAATCACCGCGGCCCTCACGCCGGCGCGTTCGAGGTGCTCACCGACGCGGTTCGACCCGCGCTTCGTCTTGCAGAACACGAGCGCCTGGTCGTCGTTGGCATCGCGCAGCACACGCGCCAGCAGCTCGCCCTTGCGGCCGTCGCCCACCGGGTGCACGTGGTGCGTCACCGTCGTCGGCACGACCGTGTTCGCGGTCACGTCCACCCGCGCGGGGTCGTGCGTGTACTCCGCGGAGAGGCCGATGACCTCATCGGAGAACGTCGCCGAGAACAGCAGCGTCTGCCGCCGCTTCGGGAGCGCGGCCTGGATGCGGCGCAGCGCCGGGCGGAACCCCATGTCGAGCATGCGGTCGGCCTCGTCGAGCACGAGGATCTCGACCTTCGACAGGTCCACCGTGCGGCGTTCCATGTGATCGATCAGCCGGCCCGGTGTGGCGACGAGAATCTCGGTGCCGCGCTGCAGGTTCTGCACCTGCGGCCCCATCGAGACGCCGCCGATGACGACCGTGACCTTGATGCGCAGCGGCCCGCCGTAGGTGACCAGCGACTGATGCACCTGCGAGGCCAGTTCGCGCGTGGGGACGAGGATGAGCGCGCGCGGCGCGCGGCCGGCCGGCTGGCGGCGGCCGCCGGCAAACAGCCGCTCGATCATCGGCAGGCCGAATGCGGCGGTCTTGCCGGTGCCGGTCTGGGCCTTGGCGAGCAGGTCGCGCCCCGTGAGCACCTGCGGGATGGCCTCACGCTGGACCGGCGTCGGCGTCGTATAGCCGAGCTTGATCAGAGGAGTGGTGAGTTCGGACGACAGTCCGAGGTTCGAAAAAGGCATGACGAGACAACGCTCCTGAGCAAAGTGCCTGAGCGTTTCCCTGAACCGCGCTCACAGCTGACGAATGGACGAGGCGCCGGACAAGGGCGCTGCGATCTCTGGCGGATGAATCGGGGGCGGGGACGGAAGGTGAAACGGCCGAATGGGCCGTCAGGTCAGCGATTCCCGCGGGAAAGCTACGTACGACGCAGAGACTGCAGCTATTCTACCTTGGTTTCCCCCGAACCCCAATGCCGACACTCGACCTCGCCCCGCTGCACCCGATCGTCGTCCACTTCGTCATCGCCCTCTCCGTCGTCGGCGTGCTGTTCCGCTGGGTCTCCCTTGTCGGGCGCCCGGCGTTCGCCGGCCCCGCCGCCGCGACGCTGATCCTGCTGGCCACGGCGGCCGGCATGGTGGCGGCCGAGTCGGGCGAGCTGGCCCATGGGCCGGCCGAGCGCGTGCCCGGGGCCCGCCACGCCGTCGAGGAGCATGAGGAGTGGGGCGAGCGCGCGAAGAACGCGCTGCTGATCCTGGCCGCCTTCGAGCTGGCAGGCCTGGCGCTCTACCGGTGGTCGAAGGTCCGGACCGTGCGGATGGCCGCCGCCGTCGTCGGCCTCGGCGCCATCTTCTGCGTGTACGAGGCAGGGGAACACGGCGGGGAGCTCGTCTACAGCTACGCGGGCGGCGTCGGCGTCCGCACGGGCGACCCGAAGGACGTCGAGCGGCTGCTGATGGCCGGCTACTACCACCAGGCCATGGCCGACCGGAAGGCCGGCCGCCACGCGGAGGCCGCGGCGCTCATCGGCGAGGCGGCGAAGCGCTTCGCCGCCGATCCGCACGTGCAGTTGCTCGCGGCCGAGTCGCTGCTCGTCGACCAGAAGAGCGTGCAGCCGGCCATCGAGGCGCTGGCCGCGGTGAAGGTACCGGACGACAGCCGGCCGCTGCGCCGGCTCAAGGCCAATCTGCTGGCCGACGGCCATCTGGCGGCCGGTGAGCCGAACCAGGCCGTCGCCGTGCTGGAAGACGCCAACAAGGCATTCCCGGACCCGCGCTTCCAGCAGCGTATCGACCAGATCAAGGCCGGCGCCGCGAAGCCCTGAGCGGGGCGCGCCGCCGCGCCGCTGTCACAAGCCGTTCATGTTCTGTCGCGCACGATCGACGCTGCCATGCGGGTGCTGCTGATCGAAGACGAACCGGACGCGGCGCGCATGCTGGCCAAGGGTCTCCGCGAGCAGGCCTACGCCGTGGACATCGCGCCGGACGGCGAGGACGGGCTCTATCGCGCGAGCGTCACCGACTACGACGCGATCCTGCTCGACGTCACGCTGCCCGGCATCGACGGCTTTGCGGTGTGCGCGGAACTGCGCAGCCAGGGATCCCAGATACCCATCCTGATGCTGACGGCGCGAGACGCCGTCGACGCGCGGATCGCCGGCCTCGACAGCGGCGCCGACGACTATCTGATCAAGCCGTTCGACTTCGGTGAGCTGCTCGCGCGGCTGCGGGCGGTGATCCGGCGCGGACAGCTGCCGCTGACGCCCGCCGTCGTCACCGTCGGGCACCTGACCATCAATCTGCGGTCGCGGCAGGCGCGCCGGCATCAGGACGTCATCCCGCTGACCTCACGTGAGTTCGCGCTGCTGGAGTTTCTGGCGGTGCATGCGGGGGAAGTCGTGGGCCGCGGCGCCATCGCCGAGCACGTCTGGGACGCGCCGTTCGAGGCCATGTCGAACGTCATCGACGTGCTGATCCAGCGCCTCCGGCGGAAGATCGACGACGCCTCGCGGCCCTCGCTGATCGTGACGCGCCGCGGCGAGGGCTACATGCTCGTCGCACCGGAGGACGGCCCCGTCTCATGAGGTGGCCGATCCGCGCGCGGCTGACGCTCTGGTATCTGGGCGTGGTGGTCACCGTGCTGGTCGTGGGCGCGGTTGGCGCGTCGATCGCGCAGCGCCGCCTCGGCCTCTCGCGCCTCGACGACGACCTCACGCGCACGATGGCCACGCTGCTGGGCGTGATGCGGACGGAGCTCGGCGAGGGTCTCTCGCTGCGGGACTCCGCGGCGGAGGCCAGCGCGGAAGTCGTGGCGCCGGGACGCTCCCTCGCGCTGCTGACGCCGGACCGCGGCGTCCTCGCGATGTGGGGACTTCCCATGGACCGCGCCTCCGTAATCACTGCGGCCGGGACGGACGTCGTCACGACGCTCGACACGCCGGCGGGCTCGCAGCGGGTCCACCGGCGGGTCATGGACACGGGCGACGATCGCCGCTACGTCGCCGTCGTGATGGCGCCGCTGGCCGAACTGGAGGACCAGCAGGCCGAGGTGACCCGCGCGATGGCCGCGGGCGTGCTCGTCGCCCTGCTGACGGCCGGGATTGGCGGATGGGTGGTCGGGCGCCGGATGCTGACGCCGCTGGCCGACATGGCCGAACAGGCGACGCGCATCAACGAACGCGACCCGCGCGGGCGGCTCACGACCCCGCAAGCCAACGACGAGCTCGGCCAACTGGCGGCCGCGTTCAACGGGCTGCTCGATCGCCTCGCGGCGGCGCTGGACCAGCAGCGGCAGTTCATGGCGGACGCCTCGCACGAGCTCCGGACACCTGTCTCGGTGGTGCACACCACCGCGCAGGTCACGCTGGCCCGCCCGCACAGAACGCCCGACGAGTACCGCGAGTCACTCGGCATCGTCGCCGAACAGTCGGCGCGGCTGGCTCGGATGGTCGACGCGATGTTCCTCCTGTCACGGGCCGAGGCGAACGGCCTGCCGCTGCGGCGCGAGTTCGTGAACCTGGACGACATCGTCGCCGAGAGCGTCCGCGCGCTGCGGGTGCTGGCGGATCAGCGGGGTGTCACGATTGCCGTCGATGGCGATCAGGAAGTCGGCCTCACCGGCGACGACGCCCTGCTGCGGCAGCTCGTCGGCAACCTGCTGGACAACGCCATCCGCCACGCACGTGCCGACAGCCGTGTCCGGGTGCTGCTGCACAGCCGGTCCGGCACTGCCGTGCTGACGGTGACGAACGACGGCGCGCCGATTGTGGAGTCTGACCGGGATCGCATCTTCGACCGCTTCGTGCGGATTGGCCACTCCGATGGCGCCGGGCTGGGTCTGCCGATCGTCAGATGGATTGCAGAGGCACACGGCGGACGTGTGGTGCTGGAACCCGGAGGGCATGAGCAGACCACATTCACGGTCACGCTCCCGACGTCCGCGGGGCCACGATCCGACGTCTGATCTGCTGTCATCAGCCGTTCATCGACGAGGGACGACCATGCATGGTCGTCCTTGATGCGCGGAACCGCCTTCTTCCAGCTTGCCCTCGTCCCCGCGGTCCTCGCCGCGGGATGCGCCGCCACCACCAGCAGCGTATCCAGCCGCGTCGCGGACGACCTGCGCGCGCGCACGGCGGCGTCCGTCCGCACCGATGGCGCGCAGACTCCCTCGGTGCCTCCCGGCGTGCGGCTCGACGACGGTCTGTCGCAAGAGGACGCCGTGGCCCTCGCGTTGTGGAACAGCCCGTCGTTTCAGGTTGGCGTCAGTCAACTGGGCTTCACGCGAGCCGACCTCGTGGACGCGGGGCTGATCGCCAACCCGGTGCTGTCGCTGCTCTTCCCCGCCGGGCCCAAGCAACTGGAGGCCACGCTGCGCTGGCCGGCCGAGACGTTCTGGGAGCGGCCCCGCCGGATGGCCGCGGCCCGGCTCTCACTCGACGCCGCCGGACACACGCTCGTGCAGAACGGGCTGGATCTGGTGCTGGCCGCGCGCGTGAGCTACACGGACCTGGCCCTCGCCGACGCGCGGCTCGACCTGGCCCGCGAAGCGGCCGGCATCCTCGAACGGATCGACGCCCTGAGCCAGTCGCGCCTGCGTGCGGGTGACATCGCTGAGCTCGAGGCCCGGGCAGCACATGTGGACGCCGTGCGCGCACGCCAGGATGCCGACCGGGCCGTCCACGACGTCACCATCGCCCGCGAGCGGCTGCGCGCGATCCTCGGCCTGACGTCGGGCGACACCGCCCTGGACCGGCTTCAGGCCACGAGCGACGCCCCCGCGGCCTGCGGCACCGGCGACGAGCTGCTGACCCGCGCGCTCGCCGCCAGGCCCGACATCCGGGCTGCGGAGCTCACGATCGACGCGGCGGCGGCGCGCCTCGGCTGGGAGCGGTCGCGCGTGCTGGCGCTGGCGGCGGTCCTGGACGCCAATGGCGAGGGACTCGCGGGCTTCGAGATGGGGCCGGGCGTCGACGTGAGCGTGCCGGTTTTCAACCGCAACCAGGGTGGACGTCTGCGCGCGCAGGCCGAGCTCCAGCGCGCGTCGGCGGCGTATCTGGCGCTGCAAAGACAGGTGGCGCTCGACGTTCGTGAGGCGCACGCCCAGCTGGCGCAGGCGCGGGAGTCCCGCGCCGTCTGGGGGCGGGAGATCGTCGCCCCGCTCCGCGCGAACCTTGCGGACGCCGAGGAGGCCTTCGCCTCGGGCGACAGCGCATATCTCCTGGTCCTGGAGAACAGCCGGCGGTTGATCGAGGCCCGGGTGCGCGAACGCGAGATCGCGGCGGACGGGCAGCGTGCACAGGCACGCGTGGAGCGGGCGTCGGGCATGGCCTGCGCGGCCGGCAAGGGAGAGCACCAGTGAGGCGTCGGATTCTGGCGGTCGGCTCGTGCGCGGCGGTGATCGGTCTCTGCGCGTGCGGCCAGGAGAAGGCCGCACCACCGAAGCCGGTCGCGCCGGCCAAGGTCGCGGCGACGGGGTCGGAAACGACGCTGGCCACGCTGACGCTGACGGCCGACGCCCAGCGCCGGCTCGGCATCGAGACGGCGGGCGTCGAACGGCAGGCGGTCGCGCAGACCCGGACCCTCGGCGCCGACGTGATGCCGGCCGGCGGAGCGCAGACCACGGTGACCGCGCCGTTCACCGGCACGCTCTCGAATGCCGGCGTCGTGCCTGCGGTGGGCGCGTCGCTGGCTGCCGGTCAGACCGTGCTGACGCTGGTGCCCTTCGCGCCGGCCGAGCGTGATGTCCGCGTGGAAGCCGAGCGGGTCGTCGCGGAGGCAACCGGCCGTCAGGAGATGCTCCGCAAGCGTGCCGAGCGCGCGCGACAACTGGTGCAGGACGGCGCGGGAAGCCGGCGCGCTGTCGAGGAGGCCGACGCCGACGTGGCTGTGGCTGACGCCGCGCTTCGTGCCGCCCGCGAACGTCTCGCGCTCGCCGCCCGCGGGATCAACGCCTCCGGTGCCGTGATGCTGACCGCGCCGCACGCCGCGCTGCTCAGAGCCCTGCACGTCATGCCCGGCCAGGCCGTCGCCGCCGGTGCGCCGCTCTTCGAGCTCGTCCGGCTCGACACCGTCTGGCTCCGCGTGCCGCTCTTCGCGGGAGAACTCGATACCGTCGACCGACGCGCGTCGGTTGAAGTCGTTCCCCTGGGTGCCGCCGCCGGCACGCGCGGCGCCACGGCCCGTCCTGTGTCCGCGCCGCCGGCCGCCGACGCCGCCGCGGCCAGCGTGGACCTCTTCTACAGCCTCGCCAACGGCGAGCGTTCGCTGCGGCCGGGCCAGCGGGTCGGCGTCCGGGTGCCGCTGCGCTCGCCCGCCGAGAGTCTGGTGGTGCCACGCTCGGCGATTCTGTTCGACGCGCTGGGCGGCACGTGGGTGTACGAGGCGCGCGCAGGCGGCGTGTTCGTGCGGCAGCGGGTTGTCCTGACGGACATCTCCGGCGACACCGCGGTCCTGCAGCAGGGTCCCGCGCCCGGAACGCCGCTCGTGACGGTGGGCGCCGCGGAGCTCTTCGGCACCGAGTTCGGGGTCGGGAAGTAGCCGCCGCATGATGCGCGCCCTCATCGCCACCGCGCTGCGCCTGCGGGTGCCCGTGCTGGTGCTCTCGATCATCCTGATGGGCGCCGGCATCCGCACGGCCATGGACGCACCGTTCGACGTGTTCCCGGAGTTCGCGCCCCCGCTTGTCGAAGTCCAGACGGAGGCGCCCGGACTCTCCAGCGCCGACGTAGAGGCCCTGGTCAGCGTGCCGCTCGAGGCCGCCATGAACGGCGTGCCGCGGCTCGACGTTCTCCGTTCGAAGTCGGTGCTCGGCCTGTCGTCGGTCGTCATGATCTTCGAGCCCGGCACGGACCGCATCGCCGCGCGCCAGCTTGTGCAGGAGCGGCTGGCCCGGGTCGCGCCGACGCTTCCGGTGGCGGCACGGCCGCCCGTGATCCTCGCTCCGCTCTCCTCGCTCAGCCGCGTGATGAAGATCGGCGTGTCCTCGAAGACGATCTCGCAGACGGACCTGACGACGCTGGCGCGCTGGACGATCCGCCCGCGGCTGATGGCCGTTCCGGGCGTGGCCAACGTCGCGATCTGGGGTCAGCGCGATCGTCAACTGCAGGTGCTCGTGGACCCCGACCGCCTGCGCGCGAACGGCGTCACGCTGCAGGACATCGTGGCCTCGACGCGGGACGCGGTGTCTGTCATGGCCGGCGGCTTTCTGGAGGGTCCGAACCAGCGCCTCGCCGTCACGCACGCCGCGCCGGTGAAAATGGCCTCCGACCTCGCGCTGATGGCGGTCGGTCCGAGGCTGGCGAGCGGCGGGGCCGGGGCCACGGGCCCGGGGACCGGGCGGGGCATCGCGCCGCGACGGCTCGGTGATGTCGCGACCGTGACCGAGGGCTATCCCCCTCCCATCGGCGATGCCGTCATCAACGGAGGCCCGGGGCTGCTGCTGATTGTCGAAAAGCAGCCCGAGGGCAACACGCTCCAGGTGACCCGGGACGTCGAGGCCGCGCTCACCGCGCTGAAGCCGGCGCTGGCAGGCGTCGATGTGGACTCGACCATCTTCCGTCCCGCGACGTTCGTCGAGATGTCGCTCGCGAACCTGAACCGCGCGTTGCTCCTCGGGTGCCTGCTCGTGGTCGCGGTACTCGCCGTGTTTCTCTGGGACTGGCGCACCGCGGTGATCAGCCTGACGGCGATTCCGCTCTCGCTCCTGGCGGCCGCGCTCGTGCTCGGGCGGGCCGGTGGCACGCTCGACACCATGGTGATCGCCGGCCTGATCATCGCGCTCGGCGAAGTCGTCGATGACGCGATCATCGACGTCGAGAACATCGTGCGCCGCCTCCGTCTGAACCGCGCGCTGGCGCAGCCGCTTCCTCCGCTGCGCGTGGTGCTCGAGGCCTCGCTCGAAGTCCGCAGCGCCGTCGTCTACGGCAGCCTGATCGTCGTGCTTGTCTTCATCCCCGTCTTCTTCCTCGACGGTCTCTCGGGGGCGTTCTTCCGGCCGCTCGCCCTCGCGTACGTGCTGGCGATCGCCGCGTCGCTCCTCGTCGCGTTGATCGTGACGCCGGTGCTCTCGCTGATGCTGCTGCCGCGTGCGACAGGCGCGCGTGAAGCGCCGGCCGTCTCCGGACTGAAGGCCCGCTACCGTCGGCTCCTGCCACGCCTGATCGCCGCGCCGGGTCGTGCCCTGGCGATCGTCGGCGTCTCATTGACCGTCACTGCCGCCGCCGTGCCGTTCCTCGGCGAGGAGTTTCTTCCGCACTTCAAGGAGTACGACTTCCTGATGCACTGGGTCGAGAAGCCGGGGACCTCGCTCGACGCGATGCGCCGGATCACCGTGCGCGCCAGCGACGAGCTCCGGGCCGTGCCGGGCGTCCGCAACTTCGGCGCCCACATCGGGCGGGCGGAGGTCGCCGATGAGGTCGTCGGCATCAACTTCACCGAGCTGTGGATCAGCCTCGACCCCACGGTGGCCTACGACAGCACGGTGTCGAAGATCCAGGCGGTCGTCGACGGCTATCCCGGCCTGCAGCGCGACCTGCTGACCTATCTGCGGGAGCGCATCAAGGAGGTGCTGACGGGCGCGAGCGCGACGATCGTCGTCCGCATCTTCGGGCCCGATCTAGCCGTGCTGCAGGAGAGGGCAGCGGAGGTCGGCCGGGTCGTCGCCAAGGTTGACGGCGCCGCAGACGTGAAAGTCCAGGCGCTGACCCTCGTGCCGCAGGTCGAGGTGGCGTTCGACCGCGACCGGGCACAACTGGTCGGCGTCACACCCGCCGTCGTGCGCGACACGGTCGCCACGATGCTCAGGGGCGTCAAGGTCGGTGAGGTGTTCGACAACCAGCAGATCTTCGACGTCGTCGTGCACGGGGAACCCGCCGCGCGGAGCGACCTGTTCGCGCTGCGCCGGTTACCGGTCGAGCTCCCCGCTGGCGGCTACGCGCCGCTCTCATCGATCGCGGACGTCCGCGTCACGCCGACGCCGAACGAGATCACGCGCGAAGGGGGCTCCCGCCGGATCGACGTGACCTGCAACGTGCGGGGGCGCGACCTCGGCGCGGTGGCGCGGGACATTGAGGCCGCGCTGGCCGGCGTGCCGTTCGGCGTCGGCTACCACCCGGAAGTGCTCGGGGAGTTCGCGGAGCGAGCCGCGTCACAGCAGCGGTTGCTGCTGCTCGGCGCCGTCTCGTTACTGTGCATCCTGCTGGTGCTGCATGTCGACTTCGGCTCCGCGCGGATGGTGGCGCTCGTCGCGCTGACGATCCCGTTCGCGCTCATCGGCGGCGTTGCGGGTGTGGCGCTGACCGGGGCCGTGCTGTCGCTGGGATCGCTCGTGGGCTTTGTGACCGTGCTCGGCATCGCCGCCCGTAACGGCATCATGCTGATCAGCCACTACCGGCACCTGGAACAGGAAGAGGGCGTTGCGTTCGGGCCGGAGCTGGTCATGCGGGGCGCCGAAGAACGGCTGGCGCCGATCCTGATGACGGCGCTGGTGACTGGACTCGCGCTGGTGCCAATCGTTCTCGGAGGCGATCGGTCCGGACATGAGATCGAGCACCCTATGGCCGTCGTGATTCTCGGCGGCCTGGTCACGTCGACCGCGCTGAACGTGTTTCTGCTACCGGCGATCTACCTGCGCTTCGGGCGAGTGGCCGCCGCCGATCCAGACTGATCGGCGTCGCACCGCCGTACCGGCAACCCAACCTCGCGCCCGTTCGTCGCGGCGAAAGGGATGGTGCGGTTGCCGCGCCGACGTGCATGTCTGTGCTGCCATTACACCGCCGCCCCTGCGGGGCCAGGCGAGCGTCGCTCTGTCGCGCGCGCCACCGGGACGTCGTCTGCGCGCACGGTGCGCACGCGGGGCAGGCTCTCCGGGCACGTGCGCTGGAGGAAGTCGACAAGCTGCTCGCGCACCTCGCAGCGGAGATCCCAGGCCTGCGACGCGTTCGCCGCGCTGGCGAGCGCGCGGACTTCCAGCGTGAACTCCTTCGCGTCGGTGACCTGCAGCACGTTGACGCGCCCGTCCCACAGCGGTGACGCCCGGAGGATCCGCGTCAGCTCCTCGCGCAACGCCGCGACCGGCACCGTGTAGTCGACGTGCAGGAAGACCGTGCCCAGCAGGTCCGCCGACGCACGCGTCCAGTTCTGGAACGGCTTTTCGATGAAGTACGTGATCGGCACGATGAGCCGGCGCTGATCCCAGATCCGCACCACCACGTAGGTCAGCGTGATGTCCTCGACCTGCCCCCATTCGTTCTCCACGATCACGACGTCGTCGATCCGGATCGGCTGCGTCAGCGCGATCTGGAATCCGGCCAGCAGCGTCGCGATGCTGCGCTGGGCCGCGAGGCCGACGACGATGCCCGCGATGCCGGCCGACGCGAGGATGCTGCCGCCGAACTGCCGGAGCGAGTCGAAGGTCATGAGGATCGAGGCCAGCGCGAAGACGACGATCACCGTGCCCGCGACGCGCTCGAGGACGACGACCTGTGTGTGAATCGCGCGGGCCTGCAGGTTGTCGCTGACGTCGACGCGGTAGCGGCTCAGGATCAGCGTCGCCACGGCCTTCACGGCCCGGAAGAACATCCAGGCCATCAGCACGATGAGCAGGACGGCGACGGCCTGGTGGACCGTCCGCTCGACACCAGCCGGGAGCGCCAGGGTCCGGACGCCGACCACGATCGCCCCGACCGGCAGCACCTGTCGCACCGCGGTGCCGGCCAGCGGCAGCATCACGCGCTCCCACGTCGTATCCGCCCGCCGCGACAGGGCCAGGAGCAGCGCCTCCGCGATGGCGGCGCACCGGGCGAGCAGCCAGAAGAGCGCCGTCGCCAGCGTCAGGCCGTACAGCCATCGCAGCGCCACGCCGCCGCCGGCCGCGCCGGCGGTCCACACCGGCAGCGCCGTCGCGGCGATGAGAAACGCCGCGTGCACCCACAACAACAGGGCGACCGGCGGCAGCAGGTCCCGGACCGTGCGGGCCAGCCACCAGCGGACGCGCGTCGCACGCGCCAGCCGGTCCACGGCGTCGGCGTCGTACTGCCCGGCGCGGTTGCGCGCCCAGCGGCGGACCAGCACGTGCGCCACGGCCAGGGCCACCAGC
This sequence comes from Vicinamibacterales bacterium, assembly GCA_050183355.1. GTDB lineage: Bacteria > Acidobacteriota > Vicinamibacteria > Vicinamibacterales > UBA2999 > CANKJK01. Next base: position 14,596 of record JBFXBH010000029.1, read on the forward strand.
CCCAGCATCGCGAGTCCGGCTCCGGTGTCTCTGATTGTCTGGAGCCACTGTTCCATCGACATGACCGACCTCCCTCGACGCCCGGGCTCCGGGCCACGGAGCACGCGGCCGCACCACGGGCGGAGCAGCCCCGCCGCAGCGGCGCGCTCTTCAGTTGTGACGCGAGTGGGAAAAGGGAGAAGGAGCCTGTCGGCTCAGAACAGGCCGCGGCCGAGGTTCTTGAAGGCGGTGCGCGGCGGGGTCATCGCGTTCACCGTACTTGTTCCGATCGGACGGAGTCAACCGCTGGCGCCGGGATCAGGCCGAGGTCCCCGCGTGGTCGCGGTCTCCGGTCAGACGACGACGGAGCGCGCACCGAGCAGCGGTCTGGCGAGGTCCTCGCGCCCGTCTACCCGGATCGCGCGTGCGGCGTCCTCCGCCGGCAGCGCGTTGAACAGCAGCCGCCACGCGACGTCGTCCGTCAGTGTGACCGTCGTCGTGGCCGTCTCGCCGGCGCCGGCCGCAAGTGTCCACCGGTCCGCCTGGCGAGTCAGCGTCCACTGACCGCCCGCATCCCCCTGCACGTCAACGACGAGCGTCTGCCCGGGCCCGGCCGGCGCATCGCGAAACGCGTGAGGCAGGCCGCGCATCGCGACGTCGATCACGGCACGCAGGTACCGCGGGTCTCCCAGCGACGGCGCGCCGACCGCCAGCCGGACCTGCTGCTGGTGGTGCCAGAGTTCCGTGAACTCACGGCCAAGGTCGAACCAGCCGGCTGAGGCGTCCTCACCGGCCCAGGACACCGGGAACAGGGCCGGCGCCTCGAGCGGCAGCGCCTCGTACCAGTCGGCGGCTTCGCTGCTCGCACGGGAGTAGAGATCGACGAGCACCTGCGGGCTCAACCGCTTCGCCGCCACGACCCACTGGTGATTCAGCCCGTTCAGGAAGGCGACGAAGTCCCGCTCCGAGCGGATCGGCACATCCGGCGGAGGCGGCGCCATGCCGTCCCGGTGGAACGAGAGGCGCCTCAGTGTCGTGTCGAGCAGATGGGCCACGACGTCGCGGACCACCCACGCGCCGGCGATCGTCGGACGGTGCCACCCGGCGGCCGGAAGCCCCCGGAGCAGCGCCACGAGCGCGGTCGACACCGGGCGGAACAGGGCCCGCGTGTCGAGCGGCGTCAGCGGCTGGAGCGGCATGCGCCGATCGTATCGCTGACGTGCGACCGACACGACAGACCCGGTAGGATCAGGGTCGTGGCCCACGTCCACCTGCCGGCGCGCTTCGACCGCGTGTTCGCGATCGGCGTCGCGCTGAACCTCGGGTTCGTCCTGCTCGAAGCGATCGCGGGGTTCTCCGCCGGGTCGCTGGCCCTGCTGGCCGACGCCGGGCACAACCTCAGCGACGTCGTGGGCCTGCTCCTCGCGTGGGGCGCGTCCGTCCTCGTGCGCCGCCAGCCCACCCGCACGCACACCTACGGTCTGCGGCGGACGTCAGTGATGGCCGCCATGGTGAACGCAACCGTGCTGCTGGTGGCCGTGGGCGGCCTGGCGTTCGAGGCCATCCGGCGCCTGCAGGCGCCGACGCCGGTGGCCAGCCTGACGGTGATGGCCGTTGCCGCGGCCGGCGTCGTGATCAACGGGTGGACGGCGCTGGCGCTCCGGCCCGGCGCCTCCCACGACCTGAACCTGCGCGGCGCGTACCTGCACATGGCCGCCGACGCCGGCATCTCGCTCGGCGTCGTGGCCTCGGCCGCGGTGATGCGCATCACCGGCTGGCTCTGGGTGGACCCGATGGTCACGCTGGGCATCGCCGCCGCGATCGGCGTCAGCGCGTGGTCCTCCCTGCGCGAGGCCTGGAACCTGGCGCTCGACGCCGTGCCCTCAAAGGTGCCGCTGGCCGACCTTGAAGCGTTTCTGCTCGCGCAGCCCGGCGTGACAGCGATTCACGACCTCCACGTGTGGGCGCTCAGCACGTCGGAGGTCGCCCTCACCGTGCACCTCGTGAAGCCGGACGGGCAGATCGACGATGCGTGGATGGCGCGGCTCAACGAGGGCCTGCGCGAGCGGTTCCACATCCACCACACGGCGATCCAGTGCGAACACGGGAACAGCCTCCACCCGTGCCCGCAGGCGCCGGCTGAGTCCGTCTGAGCAAGGACGCCGGCTCCGCGACCCAAGCCCTCCGAGCGAGCGAAGCGACGCGAGAGGGGATTCGGCGCCCAGGAGCGCCAGGCGTCCCGCCCGGTGCTCCGCGCAGGAATCCCTGCCGAGCAGCCAATGGAACGAGCGGAGCGGCGTAAGCGCGCCATTTCTTCGAGCGAGCGACGCGACGCGAGGAACCCTCCCCCGGATCGAGCGAGCGAAGCGACGCGAGAGGGGATTCGGCGCCCAGGAGCGCCGGGCGTCCCGCCCGGTGCTCCGCGCAGGAATCCCTGCCGAGCAGCCAATGGAACGAGCGGAGCGAGTGGAATTGGCTGGGAGGCAGGGATTCGAACCCCGATAACCACGTCCAGAGCGTGGTGTCCTACCGTTGAACGACCTCCCAGCACGGCAGGGCCCCGAAGGGCTGTGCGAAACCAGAATTCTACCGGCTGCGGGCGCGATCCACCAAATGAGCGCGGGGGGCTGGGTGCCCCCGCTCCTCACGCACGCCGGCCGGTTGCCCCCTTACGCGGGGCTCGTGGCGCGGCCGGTCTCCGCCGTCAGCCGGTCCTTCCGGCGCTGGGCGCTGGCCATGCCGCCCTTCCGGCCGGCCGCGCTGGCCTCCTCGCGATTCCACATGTGCGCCGTGCCCTTGGCGTGGGCGGCGCGCCCGCCCTTCGACGACACCTCACGCCGCTTCGACTCGTCCAGCGACGCGAACCCCCGATTCTCGATGCCCATCCGCGTACTCCCGTCCTTGCGCAACAATCGCGCGTCCGGATTGGAAGGGCTGCAACCGGGATACCACAGAGACAGGAGGCCGGATCGTGCGAGATCAGGCGGAAATCGCCCGATCGTCCCCAGCGAGGGACCCGAAAGATCTCGGGCCGGCGGGGACTTCTTCGCGCAGGAGGGGACGGAGCCGCAGGCGAATCAGGCCCTTGCGGCCAGATGGCCGGCGAGCTGCCGCAGCCGGCCGACCACCCGATCGCGCCCGAGCAGCGCCAGGACCTCGAAGATCCCGGGGCTCGTCGTGCGGCCGGTCATGGCCACGCGTGCCACGTGAATCAGCTCGCCTGCCTTCACGCCCCTGTCCACGGCCGCCTGGCGGATGGCCGCCTCCAGCGTGGCCTCGTCAAAGGGGTCCACACCCGCCAGCACGGTCAGGAGCGACGCCGTGTGGGCCGCGGCCACCGGCGTCTGCAGGTGCTTCTTCTCGGCGTCCGCCTCGTAGACGACGGGCTCTACCAGGAACGGGCGCGCCTGCTCGACGAAATCCCCGAGGCGCTTCGCCCTGGGCTGAAGCAGACCGACCAGCCGCGCCATCCAGGCGGCGTCGGCGGCGGGCGTCAGCCCGGCCGCCGCAAAGAGCGGCGCGAGCAGCGCCACGAGCCGCGCCGGCGGGAGCTGCGCGATGTACTGGCCGTTCATCCAGTCCAGCTTCTCGGTGTTGAAGACGGCGTTCCCGCCGCTGATGCCGTCCAGCGAGAACGCCTCGACGAGCTCGGCCCGCGTCATCAACTCGCGGTCACCGCCGGGCGACCACCCGAGCAGCGCAAGGAAGTTCACCATCGCCTCCGGCAGATAGCCGGCGCGTTCGTACTCCATGACGGACGTCGCGCCGTGGCGCTTGCTCAGGCGCTTCTTGTCCTGGCCGAGGATGAGCGGCACGTGCGCGAAGATCGGCGGTTCGGCGCCGAGCGCCCGGAACAGCAGGATGTGCTTCGGCGTGTTCGAGATGTGGTCGTCGCCGCGCACGACGTGCGTCATCACCATGTCGGCGTCGTCCACGACGACCGACAGGTGATACGTCGGGAAGCGGTCCGACCGCAGGATCACGAAGTCCTCGATCGTGGCGCCGTCGACCTCGATGCGACCGTGCACCTGGTCGTCGAACCCCACCACGCCCGCGGGCACCTTGAAGCGCGTGGCGCATGGCGCCCCGGCGGCCTCCAGCTCGGCGCGGCGCTCCGGCGACAGCGCCAGGCACGCACGGTCGTACTTCCACGCGGCGCCGGCCTGTTCGGCGCGCTCGCGCTCCGCCTTGAGACGCTCGGGCGTGCAGTAGCAGTGGTACGCGTGGCCCGTCTCCACGAGCCGGTCCGCGGCGGCGCGGTAGCGGTCGAGCCGCTCGGACTGCAGGTAGGGCGCATGCGGCCCGCCGACCACGGGGCCCTCGTCCCAGTCGATGCCGAGCCACCGGAGGCCATCGAGGATGCCGGTGATCATCTCGGCGGACGAGCGCTCCATGTCCGTGTCCTCGATGCGGAGGATGAACGTGCCGCCGTGGCGGCGGGCGTAGAGCCAGTTGAACAGGGCCGTGCGGGCACCCCCGACGTGCAGGTAGCCGGTCGGCGAGGGCGCAAAGCGGACGCGCGGAATCACCCGGTGATTATTTCACCGCCACGCGCCCGGACGGCGTCAGCGGGCCGCTTCGCTGATGGCGTAGAGGTACGTGTGGCCGCGGAGGTAGAGGTCCCGGCCCACGAGCACCGGCGAAGCGTCGAACCCGTCATCGAGCGTGTTGGTGGCCAGCGCCTGGTACGTGCGCCCGGCCTTGAGCACGATGGTTCCGCCGTCCTTGCCGGCGATGTAGATGCGCCCGGCCGCGGATACGGGCGACGCAAACACGTTCGGCACGCCATCGAGCCGCTGATTCTGGAACAGCGGCTTGCCGGTCTTCGCCTCGAACGCGGACAGCACGCCGGAGTTGGTCTTGAGGAAATACAGCACGCCGTCGACGAGGATCGGCGACGGGACGTACGGTGTGTCGCGGTCGAACGACCACGCGACGGCCTCGGTGCCGTCGATCGTGCCCTTCGCCTTGTCGAGCCGGACGGCGCGCAGGTCGTTGCCCTGGAAGCCGCTCATCAGATAGACCATCTCGTCGTCGTAGACCGGCGACGGGATCGGGTTCATCGTCAGGCCGTCGCCCTCCCACACGATGGCACCGGTCTCGAGGTCGTAGCCGCGGATGCGGTTCATCGCGGGCACGATCACCTGGGCGCGGCCGTTCACCTCGCGGACGAGCGGCGTGGCCCATGTGTCGATCTCCTTGCGGGGCTGGCGCCACAGCTCCCTGCCGTTCCGCGCGTCGAGCGCCACGATGAACGACTCGCCGTTCAGGTGGTCCCACACGACGACGAGCGTGTGGCCGTGCAGCACGGGCGTGGAGCCTTCGCCGAACTGGTTGCGCATCCGCTTCCGGCCCAGGTCCGTCTTCCAGAGCAGCGTGCCGTCGAGCGTGTAGGCGTAGAGGCCGAACGATTCGAAGTAGGCGAACAGCCGCTCGCCGTCGACGATGGGCGAGCCCGACGCCCAGGTGCCGTTGTCGACGTGCGCGTTCTCGTGCGGCTCGGCCTCGGTGGCCACGCGTTGCCACACGGTCTTGCCCGTCTGCCGGTCGAGCGCCATCACGACGAACCGGTGCACGCCCTTGTTCGGGAGCGACCCGCGGGGCTGGTGCTGCGCGGCGCCCTCCACGCCGACCGGCACGGCCGTCGTGAGGAAGAGGAGGTCGCCCCAGACAACCGGCGTGGAGTGCCCGCGGCCGGGAATCTCGACCTTCCACTTGATGTGCGTCGTCTCGCTCCACTCGATCGGCGGGTCGGCGGTCCGCGAGACGCCGTTGGCCGACGGGCCGCGCCACTGCGGCCAGTAGCGTTCCGCGTCGGACGTCTGCGCGGGAAGGTCGACGGTCGCGGCCAGCGCGGCGGCTGCCAGCAGGATGACGGACAGGTGTCGGCGCATGCGGTGTTCCGCGCCCATCCTACGGCACCGTGCGGCATTCGTGATGCCGCGTTTGACCGGCCCGGTCCCGGTTACTACGATGCGGCCATGCGCGCCCGTCACGCCCTGATCGCCCTGTCCGCGACGCTCGTCGCCGCCGTCTCGGGGGCGTGCCGCAACGCACCTCCGCCCGCGGCGGACGTCTCGCCCGAGGAGGCACGGGCGCAGACGGAGGCCTGGCGGGCGAAGCACGAGGCCGACTACCGCCGCGACTACGCCAGCATCGCGGGCCTGCACTTCCTGTCGCCCGGCGCGCACACGGCGGGGAGCGCCGCCGGCAGCGACATCGTGCTGCCCGGGTCCGCGCCCGCCACGCTGGGCCGATTCGTGCTGGAAGGCGAGGCCGTGCGGTTCGAGCCGGCTGCCGGCGTATCCGTCACGCTGAAGGACCAGCCCGTCACCGCGCCGGTGGTGCTCGTCGACGACGGCGCGCCGAAGGCGGACGAACTGAAGGTGGGCGACGTCCGGATGGTCATCCACCGCAGCGGCACGCGGAAATCGCTGCGCGTCTGGGATCCGAACGGCAAGGAAGCGATGGGCTTTCTCGGCTTCCGGTGGTTCGACATCCAGCCCGCCTACCGTGTGGTCGGCCGGTTCATCCCGGACGGGACGCCGCGAACGGTCACGACCGTGAACACCTTCGGCGACGAGGACCCCTACACGACCGAGGGCGTCGTGGAGTTCACGCTGCACGGGGAGACGCTCCGGCTGCGGCCGTTCACCACGCGGCCGAAGCGGTTCTACTTCGTGATCCGGGATGCCTCCAGCGGGAAGGAGACGTACGCGGCGGCGCGGTTCCTCTACGCGGACCTGCGGGACGACGGCACGACCGTGCTGGACTTCAACCAGGCGTACAACCCGCCGTGCGCCTTCAATCCGTTTACGACGTGCCCGCTGCCGCTGCCCGAGAACCGGATGCCGGTCAAGGTGCTGGCCGGCGAGCGCGCGTACCCCCGCCACGTCGAGCTGCCGCGGTCCTGACGGGCCGCGATGCCGCGCGATCGCGGCTCGCCGCACCCTGTAGAGTGAGAACCTGGTGAGGTTCTAGTGATAGTGGCCGTGCTCGGGCGACCAGACGCCGGTCGGGGCCGCGATGGCGTCGCCGTCGTGGCGCACCACGGTGATGACGCCGTAGATCAGCGCCCCGGCAATCACGGCGACCAGCGCCGCGACGCCGATGCGTGCTTTCAGATCCAGGCGCTGCTCCTTGGGTCCGCAGCACTGCTTGTACTTCTTGCCGCTGCCGCAGGAGCAGCGGTCGTTGCGTCCGACTTTGCCTCGTTGCGCCATACGTCCGTCCAGTCCGGGCGAGGATAGCACCAACCACCGATCGAGGATCCGTCCCGCATGTCCGCTTCCCCGGCCACTCCCCGCACCGAGCCCCCCTGGCACACGGCGTCCGCCGACGACGTGCTGCGGCGCCTGCGCGCCACGCCCGCCGGGCTGACCGGCGCGGAGGCCGCCCGCCGCCTGGCCGAGCACGGACCCAACGAGCTGCGCGCCTTCGCGCGCGCCTCGGCCTGGCACACGCTCGCCGCGCAGTTCAAGAACGTGCTGATCCTCATCCTGCTGGTGGCGACGCTGCTCTCGGGGCTGCTCGGCCACGCGCTCGAAGCGGGCGTGATCTCCGTGATCGTGCTGTTCGCGGTGGGGCTGGGTTTCTTCCAGGAGCACCGGGCGGAGCGCGCCCTCGAAGCGCTGCGCGCGATGGCGGCGCCGCTCGGGCACGTGCTGCGCGACGGCGCCGAACAGGCGATCCCCGCACGGGACCTCGTGCCGGGTGACGTGGTGCTGCTGCGGGCGGGCGACCGCGTGCCGGCCGACGCGCGCATCCTGCAGGCCATCAACCTCGCCGTGGACGAAGCCGCGCTGACCGGCGAGTCGGGCGCCGTCGAGAAGACCGCCGCGCCGGTGGACCGCGCGGACGCCGGCCTGGGCGACCGCCTCAACATGGCCTACGCCGGCACGCTGGTGACCTACGGCCGTGGGCAGGCGGTGGTCGTCGCCACCGGCATGGCCACGGAGTTCGGTCACATCAGCGCACTCGTGCAGACGGTGGAGGCCGGCCGCACGCCGCTGCAGGAGAACCTGGATCACCTCGGCTCGGCGCTCGGCAAGGCGGCGCTCGTCGTGGTGGCGCTGATCGTGGCGCTGGGACTCTGGCGGGGACTGCCGCCGCTGGAGATGTTCCTGTTCGGCATCGCGCTGGCGGTCGCCGTCGTGCCGGAGGCGCTGCCCGCGGTGGTCACCATCTCGCTGGCCGTCGGCGTCCGGCGGATGGTCAAGCGCCAGGCGCTCGTGCGCCGCCTGCCCGTCGTGGAAACGCTGGGCAGCACGTCGGTCATCTGCACGGACAAGACCGGCACGCTGACACGCAACGAGATGACGGTCCGGCGCGTCGTCACGGGGGACGGCACGGCCGAGGTGGACGGTGTGGGGTACGCGCCCGACGGCCAGGTGCGGATGGCCGGTGGCGCGGCGGTTCCCGCGTCGGTCGTCGAACTGCTGCGTGCCGGCGTGCTGGCGTCGGATGCCCGCCTGGTCCAGGACCAGGGCCGCTGGCGGATCGACGGCGACCCGACCGAGGGGGCCCTCATCGTCGCGGCGGCGAAAGCCGGGCTCGACGCGGACGCGCTCAACCGGGATGCGCCGCGCGTCCACGAAGTGCCGTTCAGTTCCGAGCGCCGGCGGATGACGACCGTACACGAGATGGCGGGTGCCCGCGTCGCCTTCTCGAAGGGCGCCGTGGACGCGGTGCTGGGGGACTGCCGGCGGCAGTTCCTCGGCGACACCGACGCGGTGCTGGACGACGCCGCGCGCGAGCGGTTCCTCGCGACCGAGCGCCAGCTCGCCGCGGAAGGCCTGCGCGTGCTGGCGCTGGCGCGCAAGCGTGGTGCGCAGGCGGGCGACGCCGAGCAGGACATGACGTTCCTCGGACTCGTGGCCATGATGGACCCGCCGCGTCCCGAGGCCGCGGCCGCCGTGGCCACGTGCCGCGAAGCGGGCATCACGCCGGTGATGATCACCGGGGACCATCCGCTGACGGCGGGCGCGATCGCTGGTGAACTCGGCCTGCTCGGCGACCGGCGCGTGGTCGCCGGGACCGAGCTGGCGGCGATGTCCGACGACGCGTTGCGCGAGCAGGTGACCGGCATCGGCGTCTACGCCCGCGTCTCGCCGGCCGACAAGCTCCGCGTCGTGGCGGCGTGGCAGTCGCGCGGCGA
>JBFXBH010000030.1:0-23086 GCA_050183355.1 Vicinamibacterales bacterium
GTCGCCCGGTCGATGGACGACAGCGTCTGAATCTCGACGTCGTCCTCGATGACGGTCACGCCCGACTGCACGATCTTCTCGTGGGAGCCATCGGCCCGCTTCGCGAAGCCGAACCCGTCGCCGCCGATGACGACACCGTTCTGCAGCGTGACGCGATGCCCGATCCGGCACGACTCCCGGACCGACGCATGGGCGTGCGCCGTGAAGTCGTCGCCGATCGTGACGTCGTCGTAGATGACGACGTGCGGATGCAGCACCGCGTTCCGGCCCAGCGTGACCCGCGCCCCGACGACGGCGAAGGCGCCGACGGAACTGCCCGGCCCGATCGAGGCCGTGGGATCCACGGACGCCAGCGGATGGATGCCGGGCGCGGGTCTCGGCGCGCGGTAGAACAGGGCGAGCGCACGCGCGAAGTCCAGATAGGGATTCCGCGAGACGACCGACGCCATGCTGGGGCTCTCGAACGGCGCGTGGACCAGAATCGCGCCCGCTTTCGACTGTCTGGCCCGGGCGGTGTACTTCGGGTTGGCGAGAAAGGTCAGGTCGCCGGGGCCGGCCGCATCCAGCGTGGCGACACCCGTGATGACCCTGTCCGGCGCGCCGTGCACCGTACACCCGAGCGCGGTGGCCAGCTCGCCAAGCGTCATGCGGAGATTGTATCCGGCTGCTATGATCCCCGCATGCCGTACTCCGAGATGCTCGTGGCGCCGATGCGCGCCGACCTGACGCGCCATGGCGTCGATGAACTCCGCACCGCGGCCGACGTGGATGCGGCCGTGCGCGAACCGGGCACGCTGATGATCGTGGTCAACTCCGTCTGCGGGTGCGCGGCGGGGAAGGCGCGGCCCGGCGTCGGTCTGGCGCTCCAGCATCCGGTCAGGCCGGCCCGGGTGGCTACCGTGTTCGCCGGGGCGGACGTGGAGGCGACCGACCGCGCCCGGAGCTACTTCACCGGGGTGCGGCCGTCGTCCCCGTCCGTGGGGCTGCTGAAGGATGGCGAGCTGGTGTTCGTGCTCGAGCGGCAGCAGATCGAGAACCGCTCCGCTCAGGAGATTTCGTCCGCGCTGACGGCGGCCTTCGACCGCTTCTGCGTGTAGTGCGGTTCGCGCCGGCGACACCATGCGGCGCGCGTCTCTTCTCCCGCCACTGCTGCTGACGGTGGCGCTCGCCGGAGCACCGTCGGTGCTGTTGTCGGCGCAGCCGGATCCTCGCCCGACGGCCCAGGCCCTGCTGGCCGCTGCGGCCACCTACATGGCCCGCTTCTCGAACACCTTCACGTCGGTGGTCGCCGAGGAGCAGTATCTCCAGGTCGTGTCCGGGAAGAACGCGGTGAACGGGACCGGCCGCGGCGCCTCCGCGAGCATCGTGGGCGGCCAGCGACGGGAGCTGGTCTCCGACTTCCTGCTGGTCAAACTGCCCGATATCGACCACTGGGTGCCGCTGCGCGACGTCTTTGCCGTCGACGGCCAGCCCGTGCGCGAGCGGGAGGAGCGGCTGCTCCGGCTCCTGACGCGCCCCGGGGACACGGGCGTCCTGCTCGCGAAGGCCATCACGGACGAGAGTGCCCGCTACAACATCGGCGAGGTCGAGCGGACGATCAACATGCCGCTGCTCGCGATGGGCTTCCTGGATGCGCGTCAGCAGGCCCGATTCGAGTTCAAGGTCGAGAAGGAGGCCCCGGCCGTGCGGCCCGGCGCCTGGGAGGTGGCGTTCCGCGAGAAGGCGAAGCCGACGGTCGTCCAGACGCCGGACGGGCGGAGCCTGTTCGCCAGCGGGAAGGTGTGGGTGCTGCCGACCGGGGAGGTCGTGCGCACCGAGCTCGCGTTTCTCGATGCCGGCCTGCACGCACGGGTGACCACGACGTTCGCGTTCGATGACCGCTTCGGCGTCGAGGTCCCGAAGGAGATGGAGGAGCTCTACACCCTCCGCCGGTCCGAGGTCCGCGGGAGGGCGACCTACGGCCGGTTCCGGAAGTTCGGCGTGACGTCCACCGAGGTGATCCCGCTTCCGGACGTGATCCCTCCGCCGGAGGCGGCACCCCAGTAGTCCGCCACGCTCGTCTCTATCCAGCGTAGACGGCCCGGTACTTCTGCTCCAGATATCGCAGGTACGGCTCCGCATCGAGCCCGCCGCCGGTTGCGCGCTGCACGATCTCCTTCGGCAGGTACTTCCGCCCCGGTGCGTGGACGGTTTCGCGCAGCCACTCGCGCAGCGGGGTGAACCGGCCGCGGGCGATGTCCTCGTCGCGCTCCGGATGGACCGCGCCGAACGCGTTCCAGAGCTGCGCGGAGATCAGGTTCCCGAGCGTGTAGGTGGCGAAATAGCCGAACGCGCCGATCGACCAGTGGATGTCCTGCAGCACCCCGGTCGCGTCGTCCACGGGCGTGAGGCCCAGGTAGTCCTCCATGGCGGCCCGCCAGGCGTCGGGCAGATCCCGGACCTGCAGCCGGCCCTCGACGAGCGCGATCTCCAGTTCGACCCGCAGCATGACGTGCAGGTTGTAGGTGGCCTCGTCCGCCTCGACGCGGATGAGCGACGGCTGGACCCGGTTGATGGCGCGGTAGAAGCGGTCGAGCGACACGCCGCCGAGCTGCGAGGGGAACCGCTGCTGCAGCAAGGGGTAGAAGTGCTGCCAGAACGGCCGCGAGCGGCCGACGAGGTTCTCCCAGAGCCGGCTCTGCGATTCGTGAATGCCGAGCGAGGTGGCCATGCCGAGCAGGTGCCGCGCGAACGCGGGGTTGAGACCCTGCTCGTAGAGGGCGTGTCCCGCCTCGTGGACCGACCCGAAGAGCAGCGACAGGGGCTCATCCGGCGTGTGGCGGGACGTGATGCGGACGTCGTCGCTGCCGATGCCCGTCGCGAACGGATGGGCGGAGCGGTCCTGCCGGCCGCGGGTCCAGTCGAACCCCATCGCCGTGACCACCTCCCGGCTGAACGTCCAGAGCTGATCCTCGTCGTACGGGACATGCAGGAAGGCATCGTCGATCTGGGGACGTTCCCCGAGCTCCCGGATCAGCGCGACCTGCCGCGGGCGGAGCGTGGCAAAGACGGCCTGGACGTCCGCCGTCGTCGTGCCCGGCTCGAACTCGTCGAGCAGTGTGTCGTAGGGGTGCGCCGCGGGCGGGAAGAAGCTGATGTAGCGGTGCTTCAGATCGAGAAAGCGCTCGAGGTGCGGCCGGAACCGCGCGAAGTCGTTCGACCCTCGCGCATCGATCCACGCCTGCTGACTGGCGGACAGGACCTGCGCCTGCTCGGCGACGAAGGCCGCCGGCACGCGGCGCGCCTTGTCAAAGTCGCGGGCCGTGACGGCCACCAGCCGGGCCTTGTCCGAATCAGGATCGGCGCCGACCATCTCGCGCGTCAGCGTCTCGATCAGGCCGGCGACTTCGTCGGTGACGAACATCTCGTGCGCCAGCTTCCTGACGGTGCCGACCATCTGGCCGTGCGTCAGGGCGCCGCCGGGTGGCATGTAGACCTGCTCGTCCCATTCGAGGAGCGCGGCGGCCTTCTGGAGGTCGGCAATCTCACCGAGAATCACAAGGAGACGGTCGAGCGGTGCGGACATATCCTGCAGCGTACCTGATTGTTGAGTCCGGAAGGCTCTGGTATAACCGGACCAGTCCTCCATGAATCCCAAGCGGGCGTTTCTTCTGGGCACGCTGACCGTGGCGTTTGTTGCCGCCGTGGTGGCCTCCTCGTGGCTCGTGCGCGACCGGCAGCCGGCCCGCCCGCCGGAAGCCGCCCACGAGTCTGATGCGGAGGGCGGCCATGCGCACGGGTCGGAGGCGCCGAAGACCGTGCAGTTCTACGCGGAACCGAAACCGCTCACGACGTTCTCCCTCGAGACGCTCGACGGACGGATCGTGCGGAGCGGCGACTTCAAGGGGAAGGTGCTGATCCTGAACTTCTGGGCGACCTGGTGCCCGCCATGCCGGGCCGAGATACCGGACCTGGTCGCGCTGCAGGAGAAGTACCGCGATGCCGTGGTCGTGCTCGGGATCTCGCTCGATGAGGCTCCCGCCGCGGACGTCCGCGCGTTCGCGGAGCGCTACCACGTCAACTACCCGATCGCCATGGCGACGCCGGCCATCTACGAGTCGTTTCCGGGCCTCGGCACGCTGCCGATGTCGCTGATCGTGGACCGGGACGGGCTCGTGGTGCAGAAGCACGTCGGCATGCTGAACGCCGCGCTGACCGAAGCCGAGACGCGCGTGCTCGCCGGCCTGCCGACCGATGTGGTGGTCGAGCGCGTCGAGGCCGACAAGCCGGTCGGGCTCGTGAACGCGGCTCTGGTCCGGGAGATCCCCGGGGTCGACCTGACGCGGCTGCCGCCGGCCCGCCGGGGTGACGCGCTGCAGGCGCTGAACGCCGAGGCCTGCACGTGCGGGTGCGGTCTCACGGTGGCCCGTTGCCGCGTGGACGACCCGGGCTGCAGCGTCAGCCTGCCGGCCGCGAAGCGGATCGTCGACGACCTGGTGGCGAGCCTCCGGTAGGTCCGCGCGCTGCGGCTACGTGCCGGAGACGAAGAAATCCAGCAGCGCGCTCTCCGCGTAGATCAGCACCGTCATCGCCACCATGATCTTGAGGACGATCGGCGTCATCTCCCGAATCCACTCCACCGGCGTATAGGCGGGGTCGAGGTCGCGCTGGATGAACGCGTAGGCCACCACCGACTGCGCGCAGCCGATGTGCGTCCAGCAGCCCCCGAGCGCGTAGCCGATGATCTGGGCCATCGCGAAGAGCTCCAGCAGGTGCAGGTCCAGGCCGATCAGTCCACGCGAGGCGAAGTCCGCGACGACGTTGTTGTCGAGGATGGCGGACAGGACGGTTGACCCGAGGAACTGGATGAAGGCGACGTGGGCCTGCCCCAGCGTCTCGATGCCCGAGGTGATGAGGCGCTGCATCCCGTCGAAGAACCCGGCGCTCGTCAGCAGCGTGATCGACAGGAACAACGGGAACAGGAAGTAGTACTCGGCGTACTCGACGCGGGCTTCCTCGATCGCGAGCGCGCGCATGCGCGGCTGCCGCCAGACGGCGGGCAGCGCGGCGAAGAAGCCGGCGAACGAGGCCAGGAACAGCGGGACCTCGTGGTTCAGGCCGTGCGCGATCAGCATCACGATGAACGGGATGAGCGCCAGCGCCCCGACGCGTTGCGCGTGACGACGGGCGCGGTTCATGCCCTCGAGCACCTCGGCCACCGCGAGCTGGGCCTGCAGGGCCTCCTCATAGCGGCCGATGACGTCCAGGTGGTAGTGGCGGTCCAGGCCGTCCGCCAGTTCCTCGGACACAAAGTGGCCGAGGATCAGACGCCGGACGTCGAACGGCACGTCCTCCCGCACCATCGCGGCGCCCAGGGGCTCACCGTTGCGGATGCGCCAGATCACCCGGGCACCCCACGGCTCACCCTCGGCGTGGGCCTCGATCACCTCGGTCGAGCTCAGCACTTCGCCGTGCCGTGCCGCCTGCAGGAAGCGGACGTCGGCGACGTGCGTGTCGAGGATGTCCATCTCGTCGAGCGCGACCTGCTTGCCCTGCAGGCGCGTGCGCAGTTGTTGCGCGACGATCAGATACGCCACCACCGCGGCGGGCGCGCAGTAGATCAGGAAGAACGCGTTGCCGATCTGCGGATGCAGGTTGGCCTTCATGATCAGGTTCGGCGGTTCGCCGTAGGCCAGCCAGATACCGCAGATGGTCGTGACCGTCGTGCAGACCATCACGGCGTACCGCACGCCGCCCGGCGGCACCGCGGCCAGCGTCATGATGATGACGAGCGTCCGGATCGTCAGGCCGACCATCGACACGCCGTCGAGAATGCCCGATGCAAAGGCGACCACGCCGGTGACCGCGATGACGGTCGGCAGGATGTGGCCCTTGTTCCGGCGCAGCATGTAGAACGTGATGCCCTCGAGCAGCCGCGTCTGCGCGATCACCGAGACGAAGAGCGTCAGCCCGAGCAGGAACAGCATCGTGTCGGCGTGGACGATCTCGTTCAGTCCGTGAAACGACAGCACGTGCGTCTGGAGCCACCGGACGGCGCCGTGCTCGCTGACCTCCGTGTGCCAGGTCGAGGCCGGCAGGCCCACGAACGTGGCCGCGATGATGAGGAGCATCCCGTAGGTCAGCGGGTCCTTGTGAATCTGGTAGCGGAACGAGCCGAGGAGGAACAGCGCGAGAATGGTCGCGAAGACCTCGCCCGCCAGGAGGCCCACGGACATCGGCACGATCCGCCCGGCCAGCAGGATGCCGACGGCGACGGCGGAGGCGCCGGCCAGAAACCAGCGTCCCGGCAGCGTGGCGACCGGGTTGGGGAGCGTGGGGGCAGGCGTGGCAGTCACGGCGGGGATGCGGCCGGGGCGGGATACCCGCCACCGGCCGCCGGGATGAGAGGGACTAGTCCAGCTTGCTGAAGCCCGAGTAGGCCACCTGGCCGTGCTCGCCGATGTCGAGGCCCTCTTCCTCTTCCTTCGCCGAGACGCGGAGACCGAAGAGCGCCTTGATGACGTACCAGAAGATGAACGACGCGATCATCGTGTAGACACCGACGGCCGCGATACCCGTGAGCTGCGCCATCAGCAGCGTCGTCCCGCCACCGTTGAACAGGCCGTTGCCCGTGGCGGCGCCGGTGATCTTGTCGACCGCGAAGAGGCCGACGCAGAGCGTGCCGAAGACGCCGTTCACGAGGTGGACCTGGATCGCGCCGACCGGGTCGTCGAGCTTCAGCTTGTCGCTGACCTTGACCGCCAGCACCACGAGGATGCCGGCCAGCAGGCCGATGATGAGCGAGGCGTTGACGGTGACAAACGCGCACGGCGCGGTGATGGCCACCAGGCCGGCGAGGCAGCCGTTGATGGACATGCCGAGGTCCGGCTTGCCATCCATGACCCAGCTCAGGGCCGTCGCCGACAGGATCGCCATGATGGCCGCGCTGTTGGTGGTCATGAAGATGTGCGAGATGCCGTTCGGGTCGGCGGCCATCGTCGAGCCCGGGTTGAAGCCGAACCACCCGAGCCACAGCACGAAGCAGCCGATCACGCCGGAGGTCATGCTGTGCCCGACGATGGGCGTGACCTTGCCGTCCGGGCCGTACTTGCCGAGCCGCGGTCCGAGCACGATGATGCCGGCGAGCGCGGCCCAGCCGCCCACGCTGTGCACCACGGTGGAGCCGGCGAAGTCCCAGAAGCCCGCGGCCGCCAGCCAGCCTCCGCCCCAGATCCAGTGCCCCGTGATCGGATAGACGAAGGCCACCAGCAGGAACGAGAAGACGATGAAGGAGATGTACTTCACGCGCTCGGCAACGGCACCGGAGACGATCGTGGCGGCCGTGCCGGCGAAGACGAGCTGGAAGAAGAACTTCGCCCAGAGCGGCACGCCGGTCCAGGCGATCGACTTGTAGGCGCCCATGTAGGCGTCCCCCGTCGCCGGGCTGTTGTCGGCGCCGCCGACCATGAAGACTCCCTCGCTGCCCATCAGGCCGCCGTTACCGAACATCAAGCCCCAGCCGAAGACGTAGAACGCGAGGGACGAGATGGCGAACACGATGAAGTTCTTCGACAGGATGTTCACGGTGTTCTTGGCCCGGCAGAAGCCGGACTCGACCAGCGCGAACCCCAGGTTCATGAAGAAGACCAGGGCCGCCGTGACCATCACCCAGATCGTGTCGACCGCGACGGTCAGTTCTTCGGCCGTCTTGGCGTGTGCGTTCGAGGAGAACGCCAGACACGCCACCAGCAGGCCTGGTATCCAGAATTTCGCTCGCTTCCCAAAGGTCATGGCTTCTCCTCGCAAATGAGTTCGACTCGATCGGCCGCCGGGCTGGACCCGGCCGCCCGGCACCTGACATCGGTTGAGCAAAGCCGACGCCAGAACGGTGTCGGCGACGCCGTGAGGCGGTTGGGGCTTTGTTTGCTATGAGATGCAGCCGACTGACCCCTGCCGATCCCCTGGAACGTCATGTCCATGATTGTTCCTGCAAGTGCATCAACAGACGGTTTAGTCGCCGTGATCGGCCTGCCGGTGGCACCGCCAGGCCTCGCGCCCGGGCCGCGCTGATGGCGGCGGCACCGCGCCACGAGCGTCGTCGGGATCTGGATGTGGACAACTCTGTTCTCTGAATTCATTCATGTGACGGATTCGTCGATCATGTTCGGGCTACGACGGCGTCCGTCCGCGGCCCCGGGGGCGAAGGGTGGTCATGCGCTCTCCGGCGGCGCCGGGCGTGGTCCGGAAGAACAGGTGCCGAACCCGCGAGTCCGGCCGGCCCGGCCCCGCGTCCTCGAAGCGCAGGCGGGCGTCGGGGCCGATGCCCGCCGGCGCGACCCGGATTGCGGCGTAGTCCGCGCGGAGCGGCAGGCCGAGTTCCCGCCGCGCGCCGTTCAGGATGCGTTCGCAATCGCCGAGCGCGCCCGGGGCCAGGTCGTCACGGTGGCCGAGCGCGTGCAGCAGTTCGTGGAGCAGCACGAAGCCAGGGTCGAAGGCCGCCCGCACGCGTTTCGAGGCGTGGACGGTGCGGAAGTCGTCGAAGTCGAGCCGTACCCACCAGACCCGGACCCGCCGTCCGGTCTGGTCGTTGATGTAGTCCAGGCTCTCGATCTGTCCGAACGTCACGGACGGCGAGCCGGAGTGGTCCTGAATGACGAACACGTCGCCGGACGCGAGCGCCGTCCGCAGGACGTCCTCGGCGATGCGGGAGCCGCCTCCCCGCCGCCCGGTGCCGATCTCGATGCGGCCGTCAGCCGAGAACACGATGTCGGGCAGCCCGGTGATGCGGCGGAGACTCGTCACGAGGGTTCGGCGCGAGGCGTCAGCCAGGGCGTGCTCGGCGGTGTCGCTGTGCCAGATGCCTGCCGACGGTGGCACCGGCTGGGCGCATACCTGCGCCGCGCCACCGGTGGTGACCGCGGCCAGCGCGATGAGGAAGCCGAGCGTGCGGCGTCGGTGGCAGGTGGCGGGAGCAGGTCGTGTGCGCGTGGCCATGAGTCACCTCGTGCTCATGGCTTCAGCAAGAACGCTGCCTCACCCGTCTCCGCGCGAAATGCTGAGGATTTCAGACGGGGCGCCGTCCCTCGGACGACGAGAGTGTTGATGCGAATAGCGAAAAGGCACATGGATGTGCATCCATGTGCCTTTCGGAGACGCCGTTGCGGCGTGACGGGAGGTGCGCGGTCCGGGCGCGGGGACTACATGTTGCGGCGATACTCGCCGCCGACCTCGTAGAGCGCGTGGCTGATCTGCCCGAGCGAGTTGTACTTCACGGCCTCGATCAGGCTGGCGAAGATGTTCTTCCGGTCGCGCGCCGTCTGCTGCAGGCTGGCGAGCGTGCCGGGCGTGGCGCGGTCTCCGCCCGCGACGACCCGGTTCCGCACCCGGCGGTAGCTGTCCACGTTGGCGATCTGCTGGCCCTTCTCCTCCTCGGTCGACCGGATCAATTCGATGGTCGTGGCGACCTCGCCGCCGTGGTCCTTCGGGAGGAACGTGTTCACGCCGATGAGCGGCAGGCTGCCGTCGTGCTTCTTCTGCTCGTAGTAGAGGCTCTCTTCCTGAATCTTGCCGCGCTGGTACATCGTGTCCATCGCGCCGAGCACGCCGCCGCGCTCGCTGATCGCCTCGAACTCCCGGTAGACCGCCTCTTCCACGAGGTCCGTCAGCCGGTCGATCAGGAAGCTGCCCTGCCACGGGTTCTCGCAGTAGTTCATGCCCAGCTCGCGATTGATGATGAGCTGGATCGCCACGGCACGGCGGACGCTTTCCTCGGTCGGCGTCGTGATCGCCTCATCGTAAGCGTTCGTGTGCAGCGAATTGCAGTTGTCGAACAGCGCGTAGAGCGCCTGCAGGGTCGTCCGGATGTCGTTGAACTGGATTTCCTGGGCGTGCAGCGACCGGCCCGACGTCTGGATGTGGTACTTGAGCATCTGGCTGCGCGGGCTCGCGTGGTAGCGCTCGCGCATCGCGCGCGCCCAGATGCGGCGGGCGACGCGGCCGATGACCGAATACTCCGGATCCATGCCGTTGCTGAAGAAGAAGGACAGGTTCGGCGCGAAGTCGTCCACCTTCATGCCGCGCGCCAGGTAGTACTCGACGATCGTGAAGCCGTTGGCGAGCGTGAAGGCGAGCTGGCTGATCGGGTTCGCGCCGGCTTCGGCGATGTGATAGCCGGAGATCGAGACCGAGTAGAAGTTGCGGACCTTGTTGTCGACGAAGAACTGCTGGATGTCGCCCATCATGCGGAGGGCGAACTCGGTCGAGAAGATGCAGGTGTTCTGCGCCTGGTCTTCCTTCAGGATGTCGGCCTGCACCGTGCCGCGGACGGTCGAGAGCGTCTCGGCCTTGATCCGGGCGTAGACCTCGGGGTCGACGACCTCCTGGCCGGAGACGCCCAGCAGGCCGAGGCCGAGGCCGTCGTTGCCGGCGGGCAGGTCACCGCTGTACGACGGCCGCTCGCGGTCCCTGTACAGGTCCGCGATGTACTTCTGCGCCGCGTCCCACCGCTTGCGGTCCTGCCGGAGGTACTTCTCGACGGCCTGGTCCGTCGCGGTGTTCATGAACATCGCGAGAATCATCGGCGCCGGGCCGTTGATGGTCATCGAGACGGACGTGCTCGGATTGAGCAGATCGAAGCCCGAGTAGAGCTTCTTCATGTCGTCGAGCGTCGCGATCGAGACGCCCGAGTTGCCGATCTTGCCGTAGATGTCCGGACGCGCGTGCGGGTCCTCACCGTAGAGCGTGACGGAGTCGAACGCGGTCGAGAGCCGCGCGGCCTTCTGGCCGGCCGAGAGGTAGTGGAACCGCCGGTTCGTGCGCTCCGGCGTGCCTTCGCCGGCGAACATGCGGGTCGGGTCCTCGCCGGTGCGGCGATAGGGATAGACGCCGCCGGTGTAGGGATACGAGCCCGGCAGGTTCTCCCGCATCAGGAACTGCAGCAGTTCACCCCAGCTCTTCGCGGTCGGCGCTGCGATCTTCGGGATCTGCTGGTGCGAGAGCGACTCCACGTAGTTGTCGCCGGTGACGGCCTTCCCGCGGACCTCGTAGGAGTACTGCGCGTCGGTGATGCTCTTCAGCCGGTCCGGCCAGGCGCGGAGGAGCTCGATGGCCTCAGTCGAGAGCGCCTTCACCGCGTCCTGGTACCGCTGGCGGAGGGTCAGGATGGTCCGATCGGACCCGGTCGTCAGGTCGGCGGCGTCGTAGAGGTCGAGGGCCTTCGGCAGCTTGAGGTCATCGACCTCCTGGAGAGCATGCCAGAAGCCCTGGGCGCGCGTCGCGGCCTCCACCTGATGGTCGACGCCGGAGTTGATGCCGCGGCCCTGCTCGGCAATCTCGGCCAGGTAACGGAGCCGGGCACCCGGGATCAGCACCGTGGCGCGGGGTTCCTTCAGCGACGTGTCGACGTCGGGCGTCCAGTTCGATTCCGGCAGGCCGAGCTTGGCCCTGAGCAGGCGGCACAGATTCACGAACATCCACGTGACGCCGGGGTCGTTGAACTGGCTGGCGATCGTCGGGTAGACGGGGACGTCCTCGTCCTTCGCCTGGAAGGCCGTCCGGTTGCGCTTCCACTGCTTGCGGACGTCGCGCAGGGCGTCCTCGGCGCCGCGCTTGTCGAACTTGTTCAGGACGATCAGCTCGGCGTAGTCGATCATGTCGATCTTCTCGAGCTGTGACGGGGCGCCGTAGTCGCTGGTCATCACGTAGACGGGGAAGTCCACGAGGTCGACGATCTCGGAGTCGCTCTGGCCGATGCCGGCGGTTTCGACGATCACGAGGTCGTACTTCAGCGACCGCAGGAACGCGATGCAGTCCTTGAGGACCACGCTCGTCGCGGCGTGCTGCCGGCGCGTGGCCATCGAGCGCATGAAGACGCGGTGCGAGCGGAGGGCGTTCATGCGGATGCGGTCGCCGAGCAGTGCGCCGCCGGAGCGGCGCCGCGTCGGGTCGACGGCCAGCACGGCAACCCGCATCCCGGGGAACGCGTGGAGGAAGCGCAGCACGAGCTCGTCCTCGACGCTCGACTTGCCGGCCCCGCCCGTGCCCGTGACGCCGACGACGGGCGTGCCGGCGCCCTGCGCCTGCCACTGCTGCCGGAGCGCGGCCATCTCAGCCTGGTCGTAGTGGCCCTCCTCGATGGCGGAGAGCACGTGCGCGACGGCGATCTCGTCCTGGACGTCGACCGCGGTCTTCGGCGCCTTCGAGCCTTCGGCCACGCGGCGCGCGGCCGCGGCCCGGCGGGTCCGGGCGACGACATCCTCGATCATCGCCACGAGCCCGAGCTTCATGCCGTCGTTCGGGTGGTAGATGCGCTCGACGCCGTAGGCCTCGAGTTCGGCGATCTCTTCCGGTGTGATCGTCCCGCCGCCACCCGCGAACACGCGGATGTGCGCGGCGTTGCGCTCCTTGAGCATGTCGACCATGTACTTCAGGTACTCGACGTGCCCGCCCTGGTAGGACGAGAGCGCGATGGCGTCGGCGTCCTCCTGCAGCGCCGCGCGGACGACGTCCTCGACGGAGCGGTTGTGACCGAGGTGCACGACCTCCGTGCCCTGCGCCTGGATCAGGCGCCGCATGACGTTGATCGCCGCGTCGTGCCCGTCGAAGAGGCTCGCGGCCGTGACGAAGCGGAGCGGGGTGGCGTCGGTCGAACGGGACTCGGTGCCGGCGGTGGCGGAGGTCGTCGCGCTGCTCATGGTCATCCATTCTACTGTCGCTGGACCCGGCGTCCGAACCTGCGAAACAATCAGGGGGTGCCGTCTTCCAGCCCAGAGTCCAGCGTCCGCCGGGTCATCGAGCGGCGGATACACGCCCGGCGTCCGAAGAAGGACGTCCCGCCGCCGGACGACCGGAACGCGCGCACCCGTGAGGCGATCCTGGCCGCCGCGCTCTCGCTCTACGCGGACGAGGGCTATGGCGCGGTGACCATGCGCGGCATCGCGCAGCGCCTGGGATTCAGCGCGCCCGCGATTTACAACTACTTTCTGAGCAAGGAGGAAATCTTTGCCACGTTGCAGGAGATCGGCCTGGAGGTCATGGCCGAGGCCGTCCTGACACCGGTCTCGGACGACGCGCTCGCTGACTTCCGCGCGATCTTCACGAACTACTACGCGTACTCGAAGGCCCATCCGGAGTACTTCGCGCTGCTCTACGTGGACCCCTCCGCGCCGCATCTGACGTACGAGACGTCGGCGTTGAAGCGGATGGCTGACGAGACGAACCAGCGCTTTGTCCGGTGCCTGGAGGCTGGTGTCTTCGCCGACCACACGCCGGTCCACGTGCCGGGCCTGTTCTGGGCGCTGGTGCATGGCATCGCCGTGCTGCGCCGCGTGCAGGCGATGCCACCCGACGCCAACTTCGATCCACAGGTGACCGTCGGGCTGGACCTGCTGATCGCCGGGCTCAAGGCCGGGCTCGTCCCGCCGCACGCCTATGCGCCGCCGGCCACCGTCGAGAAGCCCGGGATGTTCCCGCCACCGACGCGAAGCTGACCGCGCGCGGTCGTACGTAGGAAGGGCCGGTCCCCAGGAACCGGCCCTGTCGGCGTACCGGCGGGTCTCCGGCTAGACGCCGGTCAGCAGGTCGAGCTCGCCCCGGCTGTCGCCGAACTTCTCGACGCCGATGCCCATCTTGCCGAGCAGCGTCATCTGGAGGTTCGAGAGCGGCGTTCCTTCCTTCGCCAGCAGGTGCCGGTTGCCGGTGATGCCCATGTTCTTCCCGTGCACCACCGTGATCGGCAGGTTCTTGTGCAGGTGCAGGTTCGAGTCGCTCATGCCCGACCCGTAGAAGAGGACGGTGTTGTCGAGCATGTTGCCGTCGCCCTCCTGCGTCTTCGCGAGGCTGTCGACGAAGTAGGCCAGCATCCGCATCTGGAACGCGTTGAGCTTGGCCTGCCGGGCCAGCTTCTCCGGGTTGTTCTGGTGGTGGGAGAGCGGATGGTGCGAGTCGGGCACGCCGACCTCCGGATAGGATCGGACGCTCGCCTCACGCACCATCAGGAACGTGAACACGCGCGTCAGGTCCGTCTGGAAGGCGAGCGCCTGCAGGTCGAACATCAGCTTCACGTGCTCTTCGAACGTGCCCGGGATGCCGACGGGGCGATCGACGACGGGCAGCTCACGGGCGACCTGCTCCTCGGCCTTGAGCACGCGGCGCTCGACGTCGCGCACCGCATCGAGGTACTCCGCCAGCTTTGACTGGTCGCGTGCGCCGAGCGTGGGCTTCACGCTGGCAACCTTGGCCGTCACCGAGTCGAGCACACTGCGGTCCGTGCGGATCTCCGCCAGTCGCACCTTGGGCTCCGTGCTGTCGCTCGCGCCGAAGAGCCGCTCGAAGACGTTGCGCGGGTTGTTCTCCATCGGCAGCGGCGTCGTCGGCGTACGCCAGGCGATCGTGTTGTTGTAGGCGCAGCTGTACCCGAGCGAGCAGGTGCCGAGCAGGTCCGTGGACTCGATCGCCAGCTCCATCGACGCGAGCTGCGTGTCCTTCTCCCACTTGCGCGCGACCACCTGGTCGAGCGAAGTCCCGGCGTGGATGTTCACGCCCTCGGTCCGGAACGCGCGGGACCCGGTGAGCCACGACGTCTGCATCCGCGGGTGCTGGCCGCCGTCGATGCCGTCGCCCTCCTTGCTGTCGCAGCCGCTGACGACCAGGAGCCGGTCCCTGTACGCGTCCATCGGCTGCAGGATCGCGTTGATCTCCAGCGGCCCGTTCGGGTTGGGCTGCGCCCAGATGGGCATGTTGAAGCCCATGCCGACGTAGATGGCGCCGAAGCGCCGGATCGGCGCGGCCGCGGACAGGCGAAGCGGCGAGAAGGCCGGCACCATCGCGTCCAGCAGCGGGAGCGCGATGGCGGCACCGGCGCCGCGCAGGACCGTGCGGCGGGGGAGGTGTCTCTTCGTGACGATCATGACTCGGCTCTCCTCATCTGGAACGGCAGGCTGCGCGTGATGTTCAGGATCAGTGACGACCAGCGGTTTCCGGCGGCGGCCGTGTCCCGGATCAGCTGCCGGACGATCGGCATGTCCGCCGGCTCGAGCCCGCGTCCTAGCGCATAGGTCAGGAGTTTCGCCGTCATCGTGCTGACGAAGATGTCCTGCTTGGCCAGGAGCGCCTCGCGGAACCCGGCCGGCCCGCTGAACTTCGTGCCGTCAGGCAGGCCGCCGCTCGGGTCGATCGGCGTGCGGCCGTCTTCCGTCCGCCACTTGCCGATGCCGTTGAAGTTCTCGAACGCGAAACCCATCGGGTCGAGCTGCGCGTGGCAGTTCGCGCAGACCGGATTCTTCCGGTGCATCTCCATCCGCTGGCGGAGCGAGCCCTCGACCTTGGTGTTCTCGAGCGGCGGCACGTTGGCCGGGGGCACGGGCGGCGGCGTGCCGAGGATGTTCTCGAGGATGAACTTGCCGCGCAGCACGACCGAGGTCCGGTCGGCGTAGGACGTCACGGTCAGCACGCTGCCGTGGTTCAGAATGCCGCCGCGGTTGGCCGACGCGGGCAGCGTCACGCGGCGGAAGTGGTTGCCGTAGA
This sequence comes from Vicinamibacterales bacterium, assembly GCA_050183355.1. GTDB lineage: Bacteria > Acidobacteriota > Vicinamibacteria > Vicinamibacterales > UBA2999 > CANKJK01. The sequence goes on from JBFXBH010000030.1 coordinate 15,502, forward strand.
CGTGCGGGACGCCGTAATGGCGCGCCAGCCGCTCGTTCAGGAACGTATAGTCGGCGCTGATCAGGTCGGTCACCGGCCGGTCTTCCGCGAGCTGGCTTTCGAGGAACAGCTGCGTCTCCTGCTGGAAGGCGTCGCGGAGGTTCTCGTCGAACTCGGGAAAGGCCTTGGCGTCGGGGCGGACGGTCGCGATGTTCCGCACCAGCAGCCACTGGCCGAAGAAGTTGCTGACGAGCGCGGAGGCCTTCGGGTCGGCCAGCATCCGGCGCACCTGCGCGTCCAGCACGGCGGGCTGGTGCAGACGGCCCGCGGCCGCGAGCGTCAGGAGCGGCTCGTCCGGCACGCTGCTCCACAGGAAGAAGGACAGGCGTGACGCGAGGTCGAGGTCGGCCACGCGGAAGTTCGTGCCGGGCTTCACGCCGGCCGGATCCTTTTCGACCCGAAACAGGAAGTCCGGATCCGTCAGGATGCGGACGAGGCCCTTCTCGATGCCGTCGTCGAACGTGCCGTCCGCGCGGCCGCTCCGGTAGAACTCCATCAGGACCTTCGTGTCGGCGGCCTGGACCGGCCGGCGATACGCGCGGCGGGCGACCGCGCGGAGGATGGTCTGCGCACAGGCGTCCTCGTCCTTCGCCGACGCGGGCGTGCAGCGGAAGATCTGCCGGCGGCTCGCGCTGTCGAGCGGCGTCTTCCCGCTGAACGGGCCGGTGACCTCGACGCGGTCGATCCCCATGTTGACCCGGCCGTAGGCGAGCTCCGTCTTGCGTCCGGACGCGTAGCCGTCGCTGGCCGGCGGCAGCCGCGACATGCCGACGCCCTCGACGTACCACTGATCGCGGTTGAAGGCGACGCCGAGCGTCCGCATGCCGGCCTTCGCCTGGAACTTCACCTGCAGGCCCGAATCGGCGATGTCCTCGGTCTCCGTGTAGGAGCCGCCGCCGTAGGTGCGGCCGCCGAGCGTGAAGACCTTGAGCCGCTGGCCGTCGAGCCGGACGTCGATATCGTTCTGCACGTCGAGTCCCCGGATTTCGTTCCCGATGTTCAGCGAGTTGCGCTGCAGGCGGAGGCGGACTTCGTATTCGCCGTCCACGGGGAAGTAGTGCCTGAGGGCGACGCCGCCGCGCGAGCCGAACGGCAGGTCCTCGCTCATGCGCTCGTCCTGCACGAGCGTCATGTACGGGATGTCATAGACGGTCGTGACGGCGCGTGCCGTCGCGTCGCCGACGGCCAGACGGGCAATCTTCTTCGCGGCGAGCAGGTAGCGCTCCAGGAGCCCGGGCGACACGGTCAGCACGTCGGCCACGTTGTCGAAGCCGTAGCCGGAGTTGTCGGCCGGCAGCAGCGCCTTGCCGTCAATATCGAGCGCGAGGATGTCGCGGACGGCGTTCGTGTATTCGGCGCGGTTCAGGCGGTGGACGGCCGGGCGGCCCGCGTCGGGCGCTGTCTTCGCCATGCGGTCCATCGAGGATTCGAGCGCGCGGATCAGGCCGCTGTAGGTCGCCCGGTCCGGCCGCGCCGCGCTGGGCGGAGGCATCATCCCGGCGTTCAGCTTGCCGATCACCTTCTCCCACGTCTCGGCGTTCGCGGGGTTGTCGACCTCCAGCTGCTCGAGCACCAGACCACCGGCCTTCATCCGGCCGTTGTGGCAGCCGACGCAGTACTTGTCCACGACGGCGCGCGGTTCGACCGCCGGTGCGGCCTGTGCGGCCCTGGCCGTGGCCCCCGGCGACGCCGCGTCAACCGTGATGCCCGCCGCCAGGGCGAGTCCGGTGCCGGCGAGAACGATCACGGCAAGATGCTTTGACATGGAACCCCCAGGTCCTTATCTTTGTTAATCGGTAACTGTAGGAGCGATTGTCCCGAGCGTCAATGCGATTCTGCGCGTCGCGACGACACGGGACATTGAGGGCCGGATGATGAACGCGAACAGGCGGGTTCTGGCTGGTATCTGCGCGGTGCTCGTGGCGGCGGCCGGAACGGCCACGGCGGCGGAGCCCGACCGCCGCGTCGTGGAGGCCGCCCGGCAGCGCGACGGCAGGGCGGTCGCGGCGCTCATCCGTCAGAGGGCCGATGTCAACGTGCCGCAGGCCGACGGCGCCACCGCGCTGCACTGGGCGGCGCAGTGGGACGACCTGGCGATGGCGGGCCAGCTCCTGAAAGCCGGCGCCCGCGCCGGGGCGCTGAACGACTACGGCGTCATGCCGCTCTCACTGGCCGCCACCAACGGCAGCGCGCCGATGATCGAGGCCCTCGTCGCCGCGGGCGCCAGTCCCAACGCGGCGCTGCCGACCGGCGAGTCGGTGCTGATGACGGCGTCACGCACGGGGCGCGTGGATGCGGTGAAGGCACTGATCGCCCGCGGCGCCGACGTCAACGCGCGGCAGACGTCGAAGGGGCAGACGGCGCTGATGTGGGCCACCGCGGAGCGTCACGCCCCGGTGGTCGAGGCGCTCGTCGCCGCCGGCGCCGACGTGCACGCACGTACCGAGTCCGGCTTCTCGCCGCTGCTCTTCGCCGCCCGCGAGGGGGATCAGGCGATCGCGGCGCTGCTGCTGCAGCAGGGGGCCGACGTCAACGAGTCCGCGCCCGACGGGAGCACGCCGCTGCTGGTGGCCACCGTCCGCGGCCACGTGCCGATGGCCCAGTGGCTGCTGGAACGCGGGGCGAAGCCCGACGGCGACGCGGCGGCAGCCGGCTTCACGCCGCTGCACTGGGCCTCGACGCGGTCCGAAGGCGTGATCACGAACGACTATCCCGAGGCGCCCGGTGAGTGGGCCGCGCTGGCGGGCATTCCGGACCGGGGCCAGAAGCTCGCGCTCATCAACGCACTTCTCGCGAAGGGCGCCGCCGTCAACGCGCAGGTCAGCAAGGATCTGCCGCGGTACGGCTTCTCGCTGTTCAAGCGGAACTACCTGCCGGGCGGGACGCCGTTCTACCTGGCCGCGCTCGTCGGCGACGTCGAGGTCATGAAGCTGCTGCTCGCGAAGGGAGCGGACCGCAGCATCACGGCGAAGGACGGCACGACGCCCCTGATGGTCGCCGCCGGCATCGCCCACGCGGACAACGAGAGCCGCGTGTCCGAGGCCGATCATCTGGAGGCGGTGAAGCTGACGCTGGAACTCGGTGACCCGCTGGACGGCACGAATCGCGCCGGGTTCACGGCGATGCACGCCGCCGCCTACGCCGGGTTCGACAGCGTCGTGCGGTTCCTTGCGGGCAAGGGCGCGAAGCTGAGCGAGGTCGCGAAGAACGGCCAGTCACCGCTCGGCATCGCCGAAGGCAACAACCTGAGCGGCTTCTTCTTCGAGCGCGTCAGCACGGCGGCGCTGCTCCGCGAGCTCGGCGCGAAGTCCGAAGGCGCCGTGACGCTCGAAGGCTTCATCAAGAAGCAGGTCGGCAATCGGGGCGCGACCCGGCGGGACTTCGACGCGGAGAAGCCGGCCGGCGCCGCCGGCGAGGCGAAGTAGCGGTCAGTACTTCCGCTTCTGCTGGCGGACGATGTCGAAGCGCGCCGTGTCCGCCACGGCCATGACGGCCATCACGCCCGCCTGAATCGGGTCGCTGACCACGAGGTCCGCGGCATCCGGCACGCTGCCGGCCATGTTCAGCGAGATGACGGCGATGCCCTGGGCGCGGACGTCTTCGACGGCCGCCGTGATCTCACCGCCCATCAGCGAGCCGGCCAGCACGATGAGCTTCACGCGCGGCAGGCGGACGATCGCGCGGACGGCCGCGGCCAGCGCCTGCTCGCCCACGAGCGGAATCGTGTCCACGGAGATGCGCTCCCCGCGGATGTTGTGCCGGTCGGCTTCCGAGATGGCGCCGAGCGCCACCTGTCCCACCTGCGCGCCGCCGCCCATGATGACGATGCGCTTGCCGTAGATATGCGTGAGGGACGCCGTGTCGGTGACCGATACGACGCCCGGGACGGCCGCAAGGGCGGCGAGGATCGTCGAGTGTCGCTCCGCCTCCGCGGCGGCCTCGAAGTAGATGTCGGACAGGCCTCCGCCGCTGTGGCTGTCCACGTGCTCGATGTTGGCGCCGTGGTCCGCGAAGACCCGGGCGAGGGCCGACAGCGTGCCCGGGCGGTCGGAGGCCGAGATGAGGACAGCAAGCGACGTCATGGGCGGCTATTATCACCGGTCGAAGGGGGTCGGACGATGCGCCTCATGATCATGGCCGCGGTGCTCGGCGGGTGGCTCGGGGGAGGGCGGGTCGCGCTCGCCGCGCAGGCGGCGCCGGCGCGGACCGGGCCGCTGCCCGACATGAACGCCATCGCGAAGGCCCTCGGCGTCTCGTGCAGTCACTGCCACGTCCAGGGCGACTTCGCGTCGGACGCCAATCCCAAGAAGGGCGTCGCCCGGCAGATGCTCGCGATGACGCGCGACATCAACGCGCGCGTCGCGGCCGCGGCGGGCAAGCCGGCGACGGCCGCGGTGGCGGTCCAGTGCGCGACCTGCCACCGGGGGCAGCCGGTCCCGCGGAGCCTGACCGAGACGCTCATCGCGGCGATCGGCGCTGACGGCAACGCCGCGGGGGCCGAGCGCTACCGGGACTTGCGGACGCGGTACTACGGCCGCGACACGTTCGACTTCAGCGAGCAGGAGTTCCTGTCGTTCTGCTTCCGGCTGGCCGAGAGCCGGCCGGACGCCGCGATTCCGATCCTGAACGTCCACCTGGAGTTCACGCCGCGCTCGGCGGACGCCTACGTCGCGCTGTCGCGCGCCTACGTCGTCAAACGAGACCGGCCGTCGGCGATCGCGGCGTTGAAGAAGGCGCTCGAGATCGAGCCCGCGCACGGCCTCGCGCAGGGGTACCTGGCGCAGCTCGACACGGGCCGCTGACCGGCTACTGCCGGGAGTCGGCGTCCGTCCTGCCGCCGAGCGCCGCGACGTGCGTCGCGGTTGCGGGCCGTGTGCCGAGGCGGGCGGCGAGTCCGGCGCGGAGCTGATCGCGTTCGCGGCCCAGCAGCTGCCAGTCGACGGGCCGCTGCGCGCGCAGCTCCTCCGCGGTCCAGCGCGCCCGCATCAGCCCGCGCGGGGCGTGGCTGTTCGTGCCGAGCAGCAGGTGGCCCACTTCGTGGGCGATGGCCAGCCCGGCCAGTTCCTCCGGGTCGGCGCCCGAGATCCGGGCGAGCCAGTCGACGCGCTCCAGGAAGATCGTGGCGACGGTGCCGCGCCGGCCGGACGCGTCGACGACGGCGTACCCCAGCGCCATCGTCCGCTGCGCCGCGTCGGGCGCGCCGCGCCGGGCCAGCCGCACGACGAGGTCCTGGGGCTCCAGTGTGCCTGCGTCAGGCCCCGCCGGCAGGACCCAGCGGACCTCGACGCCCGCCGGTGTGAGGGCGGCCGCCGCGACGGCGAGGGCACGCTGCCGGTCCGCATGGTCGCTGGTCATGTCGTAGATCCGCACGGTCAGCGGAAGCCGGGTGGCCGCCGCGGCCGTGGCGGGTGTGACGAGCAGCAGCGCCAGTGGCGCCAGACGGTGAATGCGCATCGTGGCCTCCCGCGGCGCGCAGGCCGGCGCCGCTGGAGACGACTGTGCGGGCCGGTGCCGGGTACCTCAATGCACGGGAGATGATGCGCGGGTGACACGTGTGTCACCTGGCGACTGAAACCGGCCGACCTCGGGTACCGTAATAACCCTGTCCAGGCGCGGGACCACGTCGTCCGGCGGCGCGGCCCGCGGTCTGGTTGGGGGGGCGAGAGCTGGCATGGAGCGCGGGTCGACGGTGCGGGTGGGGGCGTTCGAGCTCGACCTGCGCTCGCGCGAACTGCGGTCGGACGCCGGCCGGCGGCGTCTTCAGGAGCAGCCGTTCGAGATCCTCCGCGCGCTGGTGTCCGCACAGGGTACCGTCGTGACGCGCGAGGACCTGTGCCGGAGCCTGTGGCCGGACGGCACCTTCGTGGACTTCGAGCACAGTCTGAACGCGGCCGTGAAGCGCCTGCGCGCCGCGCTCGGGGACGACGCCGTCGAACCCCGGTACATCGAAACGATTCCGCGCCGGGGCTACCGGCTCATCGCCGCCGTCGAGGGGGCACCCGCCACGGGCGCCGGTGCGCCGCAGGGCCGCGCGGCCGGCCGGGCGCACACCGCGCGCCTCGCGGTGCTGCCGTTCGCCAACCTCAGCGAGGATCCCGGCCAGCAGTACTTCAGCGACGGGCTGACCGAGGAGATGATCGCCCAGCTCGGCCGCATCTGCGGGCGGCGCATCGGCGTGCTCGCACGGTGGTCCTCGATGCTGTTCCGGGACGGCGCGCGCAGCGTACGCGAAATCGGGGACGCCCTCCGCGCGGACTATCTGCTCGAGGGCAGCGTGCGGCGGGACGGGGAGCGTGTGCGCATCACGGCGCGCCTGGTGGAGACGGCGGGGGAGACCCACCTGTGGGCGGACACGTACGAGCGCACGCTCGCCGACTGCCTGTCCGTGCAGACCGACGTCGCCAAGCGCATCGCCGACTCGCTGGCGTCGGAGCTGATGCCGAAGGCCCGCGACACGCCCCGGCTCGATCCGGCCCAGGCCGGGGCGTATCAGGCGTATCTCAAGGGCCGGTATCACTGGAATCGCCCCGGCGACGAGGGGCTGCTGGAGTCGATCGCGTACTTCGACGAGGCGGTCGCCCTGGACCCGGCGCTCGCGCCGGCTCATGCCTCACGGGCCCGTGCCCTGGTCGCGCGGGCGGAGTACTACCAGGAGCCCGTTGCGTCGGCGCTCCCGCGCGCGCGGGCGTCCGCCGAGCGCGCGCTGGAGCTCGACCCGGCCCACTGGCGCGCGCACGTCGCGCTGGGAGACATCCACCGGCTGCTGGACTGGAACTGGGCCGGCGCCGAGGCCTCGTACCGGCGGGCCACGGAGCTCAACCCGAACAGCGAGAGCGCGCACCGGGCGTATGCGGTGCTGCTCGCGGTGACCGGCCGGTTCGACGCCGCGATCGAGGAGGTCGACCGTGCCGTCGCGCTCGACCCGCTCTGCCTCGTGGTCGGCACCAGCGCGGCGTGGGTGCGGTACGTGGCCGGAGACTACGCCGCCGTCATCGAGCGATGCCGCCACTCCATCGAGATGGACGAGCGCTACGGCTACTCGCTGGCCCGCCGCCTCCTGTCCGCGGCCTGTCTCCAGACGGGCCGGGCCGCGGAGGCCGTCGACCTGCTGGAGCTCGCCCGGGCGACCAGCGGCGACGAGCCCCTGCTGCTGGCCTGGCTGGTGTCCGCGCACGCCAGGGCCGGAGACCGCGCGGAGGCCGAGGCGCTCCTGCGCCGGCTGGAGGGCATGCCGGTGCCCGCCTACCACCTGGCGCTCGCGTACGCGGGCGTCGGTGATGCCGACGCGGCGTGCGCGGCGCTCGAGCGCGCGTGCGACCTCCGCGACCCCGCCGTCGGACAGACCGCCGTCGAGCCGAGGTTCGGCGAGCTCCGCCACGATCCGCGTTTCGCGGCGGTCGTCGCCCGGCTCGGTCTGGCACCGGCCGTGCCGCGCCATCCGCTAGACTAGGAAGCGCTCCGGGCGTCCGCCCGCAGCCCAACCACGAACGACAGTCGGCCTCCCCGTTGAAGGCCCCCGGAGTTCCCTGGACGATGAGTGCGTCGA